>NZ_JAMYSW010000007.1:0-293253 GCF_040322135.1 Mesorhizobium sp. M0189 | reverse complement strand
ATCCGTTCCGTCGGGGGGGGCGTCTTTTTTTTAAAAATCCCCCCGGCGCCCCCAACCCCGCCCCGGGCGGCCCCTTTTTTTCCCCCCCCCCCCCACTTAATTTGGGGGGGCCCCCGGCTGGGGCCCCCACGCTTTTCCAACAGGTCAAAATTCCACGTGAATTTTGTTTCGGGCCGTGCCAGATTGGCCCGAAGCGGGAGGAAGACACTCCTGCCTGACGCCGAATGCCTGCCGGAGAACCGGGCCGGCATGCGGTGCATAATGGACAAATAACCGACAGGGGTGTGGATCACATGAAACGTATCGTTCTCGGCCTTATGGCCGCAGCTGCAATGGTTCTTCCGGCCTTCGCCGCGGACATTCAACCCGCGATCCTCTACGATCTCGGCGGCAAGTTCGACAAGTCGTTCAACGAGGCGTCCTTCAACGGCGCCGAAAAGTTCAAGACCGAGACCGGCATCCCCTATGTGGAATTCGAGGTCAGCAACGCCACCCAGCGCGAGCAGGCGCTGCGCCGCTTCGCCGAGGATGGCCGCAATCCGATCGTCATGGCGGGCTTCTCCTGGTCGGATGCGCTTGACAAGATTGCCACGGAATTCCCCGAGACCAAATTCGCCATCATCGACATGGTCGTCGACAAGCCCAATGTCCGCTCCCTCGTCTACAAAGAGCAGGAAGGCTCCTATCTCGTCGGCGTGATGGCGGCGATGGCTTCGAAGTCGAAGAAGGTCGGCTTTATCGGCGGCATGGATATTCCGCTGATCCGCAGATTCGGCTGCGGCTTTGTCGGCGGCGCCAAAGCGGCCGGCGCCACCGACGTCATCCAGAACATGACCGGCGATACGCCCGCAGCCTGGAACGATCCCGCCAAGGGCGGCGAGATCGCCAAGACGCAGATCGACCAGGGCGCCGACGTGATCTATGCTGCGGCTGGCGGCACCGGTGTCGGTGTGCTGCAGGCGGCGGCCGACGCGGGCAAGCTCGGCATCGGTGTCGATTCCAACCAGAACGGCTTGCAGCCCGGCAAGGTGCTGACCTCCATGGTCAAGCGTGTCGACGTTGCCGTCTACAACACCTTCATGGATGCCAAGGACGGCAAGTTCACGGCCGGCATCAACGATCTCGGCCTCAAGGAAGGCGGCGTCGACTACGCCATGGACGACAACAACAAGGCGCTTGTCGACGATGCGATGAAGGCAGCGGTCGAAAAGGCCAAGGCCGACATCATCGCCGGCACCATCAAGGTGCACGACTACATGTCGGACAATGCCTGCCCGTATTGATCGACAGACATTGCTGAGCTGACGAGCCGTCGGGTGAAAGCCCGGCGGTTTTGCATTGTCAGGCCGCTCACCAGTGCGGCGGCTTGGTCACCGGCACGTCGGGTGCGGCCTGTTCCTCCAGCGCCAGGAAGCGCTCGGCCAGCGCGTCGAGCTTGCGCTGCATGCGCTCGATCACCTTCCACTGCTCGGCGATCTGGCCGGACAGTTCCTCGATGGTCTTCTCCTGCTCGGCGGCGCGGATTTCCAGCGTCGTCAGCCGGTCGTCGGGCATGGTCATTTGAATTCCTCGATCAGGCGATTGTGCAGGGTGCGGCCACGTTGGAAATTGACAAGCATGACGGGATTTGTCGAGAGTGAACCGTGCTCCGGCCAATTGGCACAGACCCAATTGGCACAGACTGGGCGTCATGCTAGGCGTTTGACCAAGCGGTAAAAAAATAACAGTGGGAACAGGCTGCATGGCGCAAGCCGCAATCGAGCTGATCGGCATCGACAAGAGCTTTGGCGCCGTGCGCGCCAACCGCGACATCAATCTGGAAATTACGCGCGGCACCATCCATGGCATCGTCGGCGAAAACGGCGCCGGCAAGTCGACGCTGATGTCGATCCTTTACGGCTTCTACCAGGCCGACAGCGGCGAAATCCGTGTCGGCGGCCAGCCGGCATCGATCAAGACACCGAACGATGCGATCGCGCTCGGCATCGGCATGGTGCATCAGCACTTCATGCTGGTCGACAATTTCTCGGTGCTGGAAAATGTCATTCTCGGCGCCGAAAGCGATGCGCTGCTGAAGAAAAGCATCGCCAAGGCGCGTTCCGAGCTGGAGCGGCTCGAGCGCGAATACGGGCTCGAAGTCGATCCGGACGCCATCATCGAGGAGTTGCCAGTCGGCCTGCAGCAACGCGTCGAAATCCTCAAGGCGCTCTATCGCGGCGCCGAGATCCTGATCCTCGACGAGCCGACGGGGGTGCTCACGCCGGCCGAGGCCGACCACCTGTTCCGTATCCTCAGGCAGCTGAAGGAGCAGGGCAAGACGATCGTGCTGATCACCCACAAGCTGCGCGAGATCATGGCGATCACCGACACGGTCTCGGTGATGCGCCAGGGCACCATGGTGGCGACACGCGAAACCAGGAAGACCACGGTCGAGGAGCTGGCCGAGCTGATGGTCGGCCGGCGCGTGCTGCTGCGCGTCGAGAAAGGCGAGGCGAAGGCCGGCGGCGTCAAGCTCGCGGTCAAGAACCTGACGGTCAAGGATTCCCGCGGCGTCACCATGGTCGACGACGTCTCCTTCGATATCCATGCCGGCGAGATCGTCGGCATTGCCGGCGTCGCCGGCAACGGACAATCCGAACTGCTCGAGGCGATTTCCGGCATCAGGCGCGCCGTTTCGGGTTCGGTCACGTTGGACGGCAAGCCGATCGACCTCACCGGCGCCGCCGATCCCGGTGAACTGCGCGAGCGCGGCCTTGCCCATGTGCCGGAGGACCGCCATCATGTCGGCCTGGTGCTGGCCTTCGAGGAGAACGAGAATTCGATCCTCGGCTACCAGGACGACGAGCGCTATCTGAAGGGGCCGTTTCTCGACATCGACGCCATCCGTAACGATGCCAGGGACAAGATCGTCAAATACGACATCCGACCGGCGGACTGCCGCCTCAAGACCGCCAATTTCTCCGGCGGCAACCAGCAGAAGATCGTGCTGGCGCGGGAAATGGAGCAGGATCCCGGCGTGCTGATCGTCGGCCAGCCGACGCGCGGCGTCGATGTCGGCGCCATCGAATTCATCCACAAGCGCCTAATCGCGATGCGCGACCAGGGCAAGGCGGTGCTGGTGGTTTCGGTCGAGCTCGACGAGATCCGCTCGCTTTCCGACCGCATTCTGGTGATGTTTGCCGGCCGCATCGTCGGCGAGCGCGGCCCCGACGCGACCGAGGGCGAACTCGGCCTGCTGATGGCCGGCGTCGAGCACCGGGAGGCCGCGGAATGAGCACTCCCTATGCCAAGCTGCCGGCCTGGGCCGATTATGTGCTGATCCCGCTGATCAATCTGTTCGTCGCCTTCGTCGTTGCCGGTTTCGTCGTCATATTGGTCGGCGAGAACCCGCTGCGTGCTGCGGTCATCCTGGTCGAGGGTGCCTTCGGTCGCGGCCAAGGCATCGCGTTCACGCTTTTCTATGCCACCACCTTCATCTTCAGCGGGCTGTCGGTGGCGGTTGCGGCGCATTGCGGCTTGTTCAACATCGGTGGCGAGGGCCAGGGCTATATCGCCGGTCTCGGTATCGGCATCGTTTGCCTGGCCTTCGACAGCGTGCTGCCTTGGTGGCTGACCTTCCCGATCGCCATTATCGCCGCCGCGGCGATGGGCGCGCTGTGGGCGCTGATCCCGGCCTATCTGCAGGCCAAGCGCGGCTCGCACATCGTCATCACCACCATCATGTTCAATTTCATCGCCGCCAGCGTCATGGTCTATGCGCTGGTGGGCATGCTGAAGCCGCCCGGCTCGATGGCGCCGCAGACGCGCACCTTCCTCGAAGGCGCACAATTGCCGAAGCTCAACTGGATCATCGAATTGTTCGGCGCCAAAATCCGTTCGGCGCCGTTCAACGTCAGCTCGCTGCTGGCGCTGGCCATGGCCTTTCTGGTGTGGGTCCTGATCTGGCGCACCAAGCTCGGCTACGAGATGCGTACCTACGGCCACAGCCCGAAAGCGGCGCGCTATGCCGGGATTTCGGAAATCCGCATCATCATCATTGCGATGATGATCTCGGGCGCGCTGGCCGGCATGATGGCGCTCAACCCGACGATGGGCGACCAGCACAATGTCGCGCTCGAATTCGTTTCGGGCGCCGGTTTCGTCGGCATCGCGGTGGCGCTGATGGGGCGACTGCACCCGGTCGGCATCGTGCTTGCCGCAATCCTGTTCGGCATGCTCTACCAGGGCGGCGCCGAGCTCGCCTTCGAGATGCCGGCGATCAGCCGCGACATGATCGTCATCATCCAGGGCCTGGTCATCCTGTTCGCCGGCGCGCTCGAGCATATGTTCCGGCCCTATGTCCAGGCGCTGTTCGCCTCGCTCAGCCCGAGATCGGTCGGCATGGAAGCGGTCAAGGGGAAGGGCGCCTGAGATGGATTTCTTCAACGCCATCGTACAGGTCCTGGACTCGACCATCCGTCTGTCGGTCCCCTTGCTGCTCGCCTGCCTCGCCGGCCTCTATTCAGAGCGGGCCGGCGTCTTCGACATCGGGCTCGAAGGCAAGATGCTGGTTGGGGCCTTCGCCGGTGCCGCCGCCGCCTCGGTCTTCCACTCGGCCTATCTCGGCCTCGGCATGGCCATCCTCATTTCGGTCGCCTTCGCGCTGATCCATGGCTTTGCCTCGATCACCCACCGCGGCAACCAGATCGTTTCCGGTGTCGCGATCAATTTCATTGCCGCCGGATCGACGATCATGCTCGGCCAGGCCTGGTTCCAGCAAGGCGGGCGCACGCCGGCGCTGGCCGCCGGCGAGCGCTTCGAGACAATCATCTGGCCGGGCGCGGATGCGCTCAGGAGCATGCCGATCCTCGGGCCGATCTATTCGGAACTCATCTCCGGCCACTCAGTGCTGGTCTATCTCGCCTTCCTGGCCGTGCCGTTCACCTGGTGGGTGCTGTTCCGCACCCGCTTCGGCTTGCGCCTGCGCGCCGTCGGCGAGAACCCGGCCGCGGTCGATACCGCCGGCATATCGGTCGCCTGGCTGCGCTATCGGGCGCTGATCTGCACCGGCGTGCTCACCGGCATTGCAGGTGCCTACCTGTCGATGGTGCAGAATGGCGGCTTCGTGAAGGACATGACCGCCGGCAAGGGCTACATCGCGCTGGCCGCGCTGATCTTCGCCAAATGGAAACCGGTCAACGCCATGTTCGCCTGCCTGCTGTTCGGCTTCCTCGACGCGGCGTCGATCCGCCTGCAAGGCACGCCGCTGCCGCTGATCGGCAAGGTGCCGGTGCAATTCATGCAGGCGCTGCCCTATGTGCTGACCGTCATCCTGCTTGCAGGCTTCATCGGCAAGGCAATCCCGCCGCGTGCCGGCGGCGTGCCTTATGTCAAGGAACGCTGATTTATCATGGCTCGTGATCTGTTCGAAGCGGCGAAAGCCGCCATGGCCAAGGCCTATGCGCCCTATTCGAAATTTCCGGTCGGCGCGGCGTTGCGCACCGAGGACGGCCGTGTCTTCACCGGCGCCAATGTCGAGATCGCGTCCTATCCGGAGGGCTGGTGCGCCGAAACCACCGCGCTCGGCCACTACATCATGGGTGGCGGCGGCAAGATTACGGAAATCGCCGTGATCGCCGAACGCGTGGCAAAATGCTCGCCCTGCGGCGGCTGCCGGCAGCGGCTGGCTGAATTCTGCCGGCCGGAAACGAAGTTCTATCTCTGCGATGATAGCGGCGTGGTCGAGACCGTGACCATGGGCGAGTTGCTGCCATACGGCTTCCAGGGCGATGTGTTGAAATGAAGGAAGCACTCGATCACCTCGTCGAAAGGCTGGACGGGCTGGCGCCGACCACTGCGCTGGTGCTGGGATCGGGGCTTGGCGGGCTTGTCGACAAGGTCGAGGATGCGGTGCGCATTTCCTATGCCGACTTGCAGGGCTTCCCCAGAAGCGGCGTCAGCGGCCATGCCGGCGAGGTGGTGGCGGGGCTCTTTGCCGGCACGCCGGTGCTGATGCTGTCCGGTCGCGCACACTATTACGAGCACGGCAACGCGGCGGCGATGCGGCCTGCACTCGAGGTGCTCGCCGGCCTCGGCATCTCCAGGCTGATCCTCACCAACGCCGCCGGTTCGGTCGATCCCGGGATGGGCCCGGGCTCGGTGATGCTGATCACCGACCACATCAATTTCTCAGGCTCCAACCCGCTGATCGGCGAGCCGAGCGACCGCCGCTTCGTCGGCCTGACCGAAGCATACGACGCCGGTCTCCGCTCCGCCATCGAGCAAGCCGCGAAGGCCACCGGTACCAGGCTGCACAAGGGCGTCTACATGTGGTTCTCCGGCCCATGCTTCGAGACGCCGGCCGAGATCCGCATGGCTCGCATCATGGGCGCCAACGCGGTCGGCATGTCGACGGTGCCGGAGGTCATTCTCGCCCGCTTCCTCGGGCTGCGCGTCGCAGCCTGTTCGGTCGTCACCAACCTTGCCGCCGGCATGACCGGAGCCGAGCTGTCGCACCAGGAGACCAAGGACATGGCGCCGGTCGGCGGCGCGCGGCTGGCGACCATTCTGCAGCGTGTTTTTCAGGACGGGCTTCCGGAGCACAGGGTAGACGCCTGATGCTTCCCCAGGAAATCATCCGCCGCAAGCGCGACGGTCAAAAACTCTCGGCTGAGGAGATATCGGCTTTCATCGAGGGCCTGACCGCCCGCACCGTTACCGATGCGCAGGTCGGCGCCTTCGCCATGGCGGTGTTCTTCAACGGCATGAGCCGCGACGAGGTGGTGGCGCTGACTATGGCGATGCGCGATTCCGGCGATGTGCTCGACTGGTCGGATCTGCCCGGCCCGGTCACCGACAAGCATTCGACGGGCGGCGTCGGCGACAATGTCTCCTTGATGCTGGCACCGATCGTCGCTGCCTGCGGCGCCTATGTGCCGATGATTTCCGGCAGGGGCCTCGGCCATACCGGCGGCACGCTGGACAAGATGGATGCCATCCCCGGCTACATCAGCCAGCCGGATGTTGCACGCTTCCGCAAGACCGTGCTCGAAGCCGGCTGCGCCATCATCGGCCAGACCGCCGACCTCGCACCCGCCGACGCCAGGCTCTACGCCATCCGCGATGTGACGGGAACGGTGGAATCGGTGCCGCTGATCACCGCTTCGATCCTGTCGAAGAAGCTGGCGGCCGGCATCAATTCGCTGGTGCTCGACGTCAAGGTCGGCAACGGCGCTTTCATGGAGAAATCGCGCGATGCAACGGTGCTGGCCAACAGCCTGGTCGACGTCGCCAATGGCGCCGGCCTTAGGGCCTCGGCGCTGGTCACCGGCATGAACGAGCCGCTGGCGTCCGCTGCCGGCAATGCGGTCGAGGTGCGCAACGCCGTCGACTTCCTCACCGGCCGCTTCCGCGACCGGCGGCTGGAGGAAGTGACGCTGGCGCTGGCCGCCGAGATGCTGCAATCGGCAGGCCTGGTGCCGTCCAACCAGGACGGCCTGCGTCGCGCCGCCGAGACGCTGGCCGGCGGTCGCGCCGCTGCCATCTTCGCGCGCATGGTGGCGGCACTTGGCGGTCCCGCCGATTTCATCGAGAATCCGGAAAAATATCTGCCGAAAGCGGCAACGGAATTCGCCGTCAAGGCGAGCGCGAACGGCTTTGTCACCGGCATAGCAACCCGCGAGATCGGGCTTGCCGTGGTCGGGCTTGGCGGCGGGCGGACGCGGCCGGACGACAGGATCGATCACGCCGTCGGCGTCACCAGGCTGCTGCCGGTCGGCGCTGAAGTGCGGACCGGCGAGGCGCTGGCGCTGGTCCATGCCCGCAATGCCGGGGATGCCGAGGCGGCCGCGGCCGCCGTGCTTTCGGCCTATACGATCGGGACTTCCAAACCGGCCGCGGAGAAAACCGTCATCCGGCGGATCCTGCCGCGCTGATAGTCACTGAACCAGCAGCAGCGTGCCGTCTTCGACCTGATATTTTTCGAGCCGCTGCAGAAAGCTCATGCCGATCAGGTTGGTGTGCAGCGCCCTGTCGTCGAGTACGACGGCCTCGACGCCCTCGACGGTGATCCTGCCGATCTGCAGGCGGTCGATCGTCACCACGGCGGCCTTGATCGCACCGTTGGCGGTGTTGACCTGATGGCTGAAGTCGGTCGAATTGAGCGAGATGCCGATCCTGCGCGCGGTCGAGCTGTTGATGGCGACGAGCGTCGCACCGGTATCGATCATGCCTTCGATCTGGCGGCCGTTCAACTTGAAGACCGACATGAAATGCCCGCGCGCGTCCGCGGTGACGACGACCTTGCGGCCGAGCGGCTGCGGCGTCGCCGGCCTGTCCGGGACGGCGGCGAGGTTCAGGTCGGTTTGGGTGTCGGCCGGCTTGGCTCCGATGGCGGATTTCAACAGCCGCTCGATCGTCTGTGGATTCGACTGATAGACGATCGGCAGCGATGCCGACGTTCCGGCAAACACGCCAAGGATGAGAAGCTTGCGCAGCATGGACCGGCCTTTGTGGTTGCCGATCCTTAGTCCGACAAGGTGTTTGCCGCTTTAACGAATGCGGAAACCAGCCGTTTGCGTAAACAATCGGTAAACGGACCTATTTGGTGCCGTACATACGGTCGCCGGCATCGCCGAGGCCGGGCATGATGTAGCCCTTCTCGTTGAGTTGGCGGTCGATGGAAGCGGTGAAGACCGGAACATCGGGATGCGCCTGGGTAAAACGCTCGAGGCCCTCTGGTGCCGCCAACAGGCAGAGGAAGCGGATGTTGGTGGCGCCGCGGCCTTTCAGCTTGTCGATCGCCGCGATCGCCGAATTGGCGGTCGCCAGCATCGGATCGACGACGATCACCAGCCGGTCGGCGAGGTCGCCCGGCGCCTTGAAGAAATATTCGACCGCTTCCAGCGTCTCATGGTCGCGGTAGAGGCCGATATGGGCGACACGCGCCGCCGGCACCAGATCGAGCAGGCCTTCGAGCAAGCCGTTGCCGGCGCGCAGCACGGAGGCGAAGACGAGTTTCTTGCCCTCCAGCGTCGGCGCCTCCATCGTCTCGATCGGCGTCTCGATCGTCGTCGTGGTCAGTTCGAGGTTGCGGGTGACCTCATAGCCGAGCAGTAGCGAGATCTCGCGCAGCAGCCGCCGGAACCCGGCCGTCGAGGTTTCCTTCTTGCGCATGATGGTCAGCTTGTGCTGGACAAGCGGATGGTCGACGACGGTGACGCCCTTCATGGTGTTCTCCGAACTGCGCAGGTGAATAGTGAATGGTGTATGGTGAATAGTGAATAGTGAACTGGTTTGCGAGTCCTTGGTTGCGCGGAAAAACTCGCGGTTGACGGACCGAAGCGCCAGGCTCGCAATTCACCATTCACCTGCCCTTGGCGCCGAGCCTGCCCAGCAGCGCCGCCCTGGTCTTCCTGTCGACGAAAGCTGCCTCGATGGCCGTCCTGGTGACGGCGGTGAGCGCCTTGTCATCCATCGCAAAATGTTCGGCGGCGATGTCGTATTCGCGCTTCAGCGAGGTCCAGAAATAGGGTGGGTCGTCGGAGTTGAGCGTCACCTTGCAGCCCGCCGCCCTCAAAGCAGGAAAGGGATGGTTGGCGAAGCTGTCGAAGATTTTCAGGGCGATGTTGGAGCCGGGGCAGCATTCGAGCACGACGCCTTCGTCGGCGATGCGCCGCACGAGATCGGGGTTCTCGATGGCGCGCACGCCGTGGCCGATGCGAGAGGGGCGGATATGGTCGAGTGCCGCCTCGACGCTCTCCCAGCCCATCAATTCGCCTGCGTGCACGGTGATGCCGAGGCCGGCCTCGCGGGCGATCTCGAAGGCCCTGACATAATCTTCCAAATCGCCAATCCGCTCGTCGCCGGCGACGCCGAAGCCGGTGACCAGCGGATGCCCGCTGCGGGCGGCGAAACGCGCCGCCCGCTCGATCGATTCGACACCGAAATTGCGCACGCCGGTGACGATCATGCGGCCTTCGATGCCGGTCTTCGCCTTGGCGCGGGCCATGCCTTCGCCGAGCGCATCGGTATAGGCCTTCGGCGACAGCCCGGCCTTGCCGGCATGGTCGGGCGAGGTGAAAACCTCGGAATAGATGGCGCCGTCGCGGGCGAGGCTGGTCAGGTAGTGATCGGCCAGCCGCGCATAGTCTTCTTCGGTGCGGAACAGGTCGGAGGAGAAGTCGTAGGCGGCGAGGAAAGAGGTGAAATCGTGCCAGACGAAGGAGCCGTTCTGGATATAGGGCGAGGCATCCCTGCCGTATTTCTCGGCCTGGCGGAGGACGAGTTCAGGCGCCGCTGCCCCTTCGATGTGGCAGTGCAGTTCTGCTTTCAAAGGCATTCAATTATCCCGTCAGGCCTTTTTCTTATGACGCAGGTTCTGGTCGGAAAACCGTGCGACGCTTTTCCGGAACCTGCTTCGAAGCGCGGCCGAACACCGCGCCTTAAACAATAGCGCCCGCACCATCGATCGGCTATGGTCCCGCCGATTTTATGGCGGATCAAAACGATGTCGGTTGAAAGAACCACGGCTGCGGGCGGCATGGAAACCTCCTATGGTTTCAAGCGGGTAGGGCCAGGCGACAAGCAGCCCCTGGTCAATGATGTTTTCCACAAGGTGGCGAACCGGTACGACCTGATGAACGACCTGATGTCGGCCGGGTTGCATCGGTTGTGGAAGGACGCCATGGTCGCCTGGCTCAATCCACCGAAGCGGCCGGGCTGGCGCGTTCTCGACGTTGCCGGCGGCACCGGCGACGTCGCCTTCCGCATCGTCGAGGCGAGCGCCAGGCACGCCCATGCAACGGTTCTCGACATCAACGGCTCGATGCTCGCCGTCGGCCGCGACCGAGCCGAGAAAAAGGGCCTGTCGGCAAATACCGATTTCGTCGAGGCCAATGCCGAGGAACTGCCTTTTGCCGACGCTACTTTCGATGCCTACACCATTGCTTTCGGCATCCGCAACGTGCCGCGCATCGATGTGGCGCTTGCCGAAGCCTATCGCGCGCTGAAGCCTGGCGGGCGCTTTCTCTGCCTTGAATTTTCCGAGGTCGAGATGCCGCTGCTCGACAAGGTCTATGAGGCATGGTCGTTCAACGCCATCCCGCGGATCGGCAAGGCGGTGACCGGCGACGGCGAGCCCTACTCCTATCTGGTCGAATCGATCCGCAAATTTCCCAACCAGCAGAATTTCGCGGCGATGATCTCGCGCGCGGGCTTCGAGCGCGCCTCATTCCGCAACTATTCCGGCGGCATCGCCGCGCTTCATTCGGGCTGGAAGCTTTGAGGCTGGCCCGCATTTTCATAGCCCGACGTGCCTTTCGCCAGTTCAGGAAACCGGCAAGGCAAAGCCAGCCATGAGCAGCATAGGCGCTGGTTTCAGGCTCGTGCGGGCCGGCTGGGTGCTGGTCCGCGAGGGTGTCATCGCGGCGTTGCCCGGCGACGAACTCTTCGGCCTGCCGAAATTCGGCTGGCGCATGGCCCGGCTGTTCACCCGCCGCCGCGCGCTTGCCTACGAGCGCGGCGACCGGCTGGCCAAGGCGGTCGTGCGGCTCGGCCCATCCTACGTCAAGCTCGGCCAGTTCCTGGCGACGCGGCCGGACGTCGTCGGCAACGACATAGCGCTCGATCTCGCCATGCTGCAGGACAAGATGCAGACATTTCCGAAGGCCGAAGCCATAGCGGCAATAGAGGCCTCGCTCGGACGCAAGGTCGGCGAGCTCTATGCCAGTTTTGGCGAGGCCGTCGCCGCCGCCTCGATCGCCCAGGTCCATACCGCCGAAACCCTGCAGGACGGCGTCGTTACCCGGGTGGCGGTGAAGGTCATCCGGCCGGGCGTGCGCCGCCGCTTCTTTCGCGATCTCGAGAGCTATTTCCTCGCCGCCCGGCTGCAGGAAAAATACATCCCGTCGTCGCGCCGGCTGCGGCCGGTCGAGGTGACCGAGACGCTGGCCCAGACCACCAAGATCGAAATGGATTTGAGGCTGGAGGCGGCGGCTTTTTCGGAGCTCGCCGAAAACACCAAGGACGATCCCGGCTTTCGCGTGCCGTCGGTCGACTGGGAGCGCACCGGCCGCGATGTGCTGACCATGGAGTGGGTCGACGGCATCAAGATGAACGATATTGTCGGCCTGACCGCCGCCGGCCACGACCTGAAGGCGATCGCCGCCAATCTGGTCCAGTCGTTCCTGCGCCATACGCTGCGTGACGGTTTTTTCCACGCCGACATGCATCCGGGCAACCTGTTCGTCGAGGCCGACGGCACCATCGTCGCCGTCGACCTCGGCATTGCCGGCCGGCTCGGCAGGAAGGAGCGCCGGTTCCTCGCTGAAATCCTCTACGGCTTCATCACGCGCGATTATCAGCGCGTCGCCGAGGTCCATTTCGAGGCCGGCTACGTGCCGCGCCAGCACAATGTCGCGGCCTTCGCCCAGGCGATCCGGGCGATCGGTGAACCGATCCACGGCCAGCCTGCCGAGACAATCTCGATGGCCAAGCTGCTGACGCTTTTGTTCGAAGTGACCGACCTCTTCGACATGGCGACGCGGTCCGAGCTGGTGCTGCTGCAGAAGACCATGGTCGTCGTCGAAGGCGTCGCCCGCACGCTCGACCCGGCCTTCAACATGTGGAAGACGTCGGAGCCGGTGGTGAGCGGCTGGATTGCCCGCAACCTCGGCCCGCGCGCCCTGCTGGCCGATGCGCGCGACGGTGCCAGTGCGCTGCTGGCGCTGGCCCGCCAGGCGCCGGACCTCGCCGCACGCACCGAGCGGCTGTCGCGCGAGATCGACCTGATGGCCGAAAACGGCCTGCGTTTCGACGAAAGGACCGCGCGCGCGATCGGCAAGGCCGAGGCGCGCTACACCCGCTCCGGCCGGCTGGCGCTGTGGGTGATCGCTCTGACGCTGCTGTATATCGCCTGGAAGCTGCTCTAACGCCTTGTTGTCGCTTGATTGCATTGATATCATTGCTTGCAGCGATCTCGGGCAAAGTGCAATCACATGGCCAGCATCACGATCCGCAACCTTGATGACGAGGTCAAGGATATGCTGCGCCGATTGGCTGCGGAGAATGGCCGGTCAATGGAAGACCAGGCGCGGGTCATGATCCGCGCAGCGGTCGAAGGTCAACTCGGTTCGTCCGGCCGCATCGACCAGATCGAGAAAACGTTGCGCGAACTGACAAGCTTGCAGAATCCTGCAGCTCCGGTGGTCGCGGTCCCCAGCCAAGTCGCGCGAGGTGTCCTCTCCGGCAAGCGCATCCTGCTGATCATCGGCGGCGGTATCGCCGCCTACAAGGCGCTCGACCTGATCCGCCGGCTGCGCGAGCGCGGTGCTTCGGTGCGCGTGGTGATGACCGCCGCGGCGCAGGAATTCGTCACGATGCTGTCGGCCGGAGCACTGTCCGCCGATCATGTCTTCACCGAGCTGTTCGACCGGCAGGACGAGCACGACATCGGCCACATCAGGCTGTCGCGCGAGGCCGACCTTGTGGTCGTGGCGCCGGCCACCGCCGACCTGATGGCAAAGCTCGCCAACGGCCACGCCAACGACCTTGCCTCGACGGTGCTCATCGCCACCGACAAGCAGGTTTTGATGGCTCCGGCTATGAACCCGAAAATGTGGACGCACCCGGCGGTCCGGCGCAACCGCTCGATGCTGAGTAAGGACGGCGTCGCATTCGTCGGCCCGGCGAAGGGCGAGATGGCCGAAAGCAACGAGGCGGGCGAGGGCCGCATGGCCGAGCCGCTGGAGATCGTCGCCGCGATCGAGGCGCTGCTCGACAGTCGGCCAAAGCCGCTGGCGGGCAGGAAGATCATTGTCACTTCCGGGCCGACGCATGAACCGATCGACCCGGTGCGCTACATCGCCAACCGTTCGTCGGGCAAGCAGGGCCATGCCATCGCGGCGGCGCTGGCCAGGCTCGGCGCCGACGTGCGTCTCGTCTCCGGTCCGGTCGGCATTGCGGATCCGGCCGGCGTCGCCACGATGCATGTCGAAACGGCCGTCGAGATGAAGGATGCGGTCGAACAGCTGCTGCCGGCCGACGCGGCAGTGTTCGTCGCGGCTGTCGCCGACTGGCGCACTCAAAGTTCGGCCGGGGAAAAGATCAAGAAGGTGGCGGGCGAGGGGCCGCCGGCGCTGCAGATGGTGGAAAATCCCGATATTCTTGCCGGCGTCGGGCATCACAAAAAGCGGCCGATGCTGGTGGTCGGTTTCGCCGCGGAGACGCAGGACCTGGTCAGGAATGCCGAGGCCAAGCTTGCGAAAAAGGGTGCCGATCTTATCGTCGCCAATGATGTCTCGCATGAAGATGGTTCCCCGGGCGTGATGGGCGGCGACCGCAACAAGGTGCGGATCGTCTCGAAGGCCGGCGTCGAGGAATGGCCGGAGATGAGCAAGGAAGAGGTGGCGACGCGGCTCGCGGCACTGATCGCCGGCCGGCTGAAGACGGTCGTGGTTTAGCGATCTCCCCTCGGGTGTTTAGCCGATCTCACCTCTCGTGGGGGAGATTGGCAGCTTCGCCAGCCGCGCGTCGTCGCTCGCGCCCGAAATCCGCAAGGCGGCAAGGCATCCCAGGATGCCGAGCGGGATGAAGGCGAGGAACAGCCAGGCGGCGACATTTGCCGCGGCCTCGCGGTTCAGGCCTTCGGAAAAGCCGCTGGCGTTGGCGACGATGCCGGTCAGTGCCGCACCCACGGCATAGCCGATGCGCTGCATGGTCGGCACGGCGGCCGAGGCGATCGTCTGCTCGCCTTCCTTGGCCGATGCCACGATGACACGCGTGACAAACGGCCAGGCGATGCCGAAACCGCCGCCTTGCAGCAAGGCACAAAGCAGGATCAACGGGATCGAGCCCGCCGGCACCGTATAGGCGAAACCCGCGACGCCCGTGGCGATCATCAGCGCCCCGCCGACGATGATCAGCCGCTCGCGCTCCGGCGGGGCATTGGCGACGAGGATCGACAGGATCGACCAGGCGATCGATTCGGCGGCGATGATGTAGCCGGTGGTGAGGATCGGAATGTCGTGCAGGCTGGTCAGGAGCAGTGGCCCGTAGACCGCAAACGAGCAGGTCGCCACCGAAAACGCCGCGACCATGGTCATGCCCGCGCCGACCGGCGAGCGCCATGAAAACAGCCGCGACGGGAACAGCCGCGAGCGCGGCTTCAGCGCGTCGATATAGACGAACAGCGCCAGGCCGATCATGCCGAGGGTGAGCAGCAGCGACGAGCGCAGCAGGGCGATGTCGACGCCGGCGGTGGCGATCAGCACGACGCTGACGGCAAGACAGCCAAGTGCCGCAAACGGGAAGGGCGGCGCCGACCCGCCGGTCGCCTGCGGCCTTGTTGCTTTAGGTGTATCGAGCACGAGGAAGCTTGCCAGCGCCATAGCCGTGCCGCCGAGGGTGAAGACGCCGAAGGCCCAGCGCCAGGACAGCAATTCGGTCATGACCGCGCCGAGCACCGGCCCGCTGAAGGCGGCGACGCCCCAGATCGCCGACATAACGCCGAAAAGCTGCGGCCAGATCGCGCGGGCAAACAGCCGCTCGACCGAGACGAAGGCCAGCGACACCAGCGCGCCACCGCCAAGCCCTTCGATCAGGCGGCCGGAGAGGAACAGCGGCATCGACGGCGCGGTGGCGCAGACCAGCGCGCCGGCGGCATAGAGCAGGGCGGCGGCCGTCATGTTGGTGCGCAGCGCGACATAGCTCACCAGCCGTCCGGCGGCCGCACCGGCAACGATGGCGCCGAGCTCGTAGATCGCCAGCGACCAGCCGACCAGCTGCACGCCGGCGAGCTCGCCGACCATGGCCGGCATGACCGTTGCCACCATGGTTTCGTTGGTGGCGTGCAACAGGATGCCGAGGCTGATGAAGCAGAAGCGCGCCAGATCGCCGCTCGCCCACAGCGCGCGCCAATCGACCCTGTTTGTGCTTGTTTTGGTCAAGTCCACCCCCGAATTCCTGCCGAGCCAGAGCATCTTTGCCACTTCAGGCGCGATGCGCGCCTTGTTCGCGTGCGGTTTGTAAAACCTCAACCGCGGTTGAGCTCAAGCGGTTTTTTGATCGCCGTTAGCGCGGCGGATGCCAAAGATCATGCGGCGCGAGACAGTCACGAGATGTCGAGATCTTAGTCAGGCCGAAGATGTAAGCAATATTGGATCGCCGCAATCTTCGGTCACGGTAACGGCATGGATCCTAGGATCCATGCCGTGATCTTCGAGCGCTGCAACTTTGAACATCAGGGCGGCCCATCCTCTGCGGAGCGGGCCTGCCGGAATCCATGAGCTTTCGGCAGCTATTCGCAGGCCGACACCTACGCTGCCCGGCTGCTCGGGGAGCCATGCTACGCCGCTATTTGAACGAATGGATCAAGTCCAGCGAAGTGACGGCGACCGCCAGATTGACGCCGGTCTGCGCCTGGACACTGAGCGGCTGCAGCGAAAAGGCGCTGCCGAGGCCGCCGACCAGAAGATTGGCGCCGCCACCGGTGACCACGCTCGCCTCGGCATTCACGCCATAGTAGCTGCCGGCAAGGTCGCCTTCATCATGGTTGCGGGTTGCTGCCAGAACCGCCCATGCCAGTTGGCCCTGATGCGTCCGGCCGACGTCGACGCCGAGCTTGGAAATTACCCCGGTATAGACTTCGGGTGGGCCGCCACGATGCGGACGAAAGACACAGGAAACACCCTTGTTGGAGGTGACCAGATAGGCCGTGCCGCCGTCGATGGTGCAGTCGAGCACGCCGAGCTGGAGCTTGCCGGCGCTGGCGGGAGCGGCAACGACGGTCGTGGCGAGTGCGGCGGCACAGGCAAGTTGCTTGATCATGGGAGGGTCCTTTCCAAATGGCTTTGAACAACGGCTGAGCACGCCGAGCGTTCCGCCGAAAACTTGGCGCCAGCAAGGCAAGGCTAAACGCAGGGTTGTCGGAGTGCGGAAACGGAGGCCCGGTCAGCCGGCGCTGGTGCGGGCCAGACCGTCCTTGGCCGGTTGGTAGGTCGGATTGAGGTGCACTGCCTCGCGGTAGGACTTCGCGGCCCTGACCTTGTCGCCGCGCCGCTCGTAGATCAGCGCCTGGTTGGACCAGGCCTCGGCGTTCTTGCCGTCGAGCTTGATGGCCATGTTGAAGTCGGCGAAGGCATTGTCCTCGTCGTTCATGGCAAGGTAGGAGAGGCCGCGTCCGTTGTAAGGCTCGGAAGCATCCGGCGCCAGCGAAATGGCGGTCGAGAAATCCTCGATGGCAAAGGCGTGCTGGCCCTGGCTCTGGTAGATCAGGCCGCGATTGTGATAGGCGCGCGCGTCAGTCGTGTCGAGCTGGATCGCTTTCTGGAAATCGTTGAACGCCTCCTGGACCCGGCCTGCCTTGCGGTAGAGATTGCCGCGGCCGATATAGGCGGCGTCGTAGTTGGAATTGATCTGGATCGAGCGGTTGTAGTCGGCCAGCGCGCTTGCCTGATCACCGAGGAAGCGCTGGATGAGCGCCCGGTTGGAATAGGCCTGGTAGAAATTCGGATTGAGCTGGATGGCAGTGTTGAAGTCCTTCAGCGCTGCCTGGTACTGGCCGCCGCGGCCATAGGCCGAGCCGCGCACATTGTAGGCTTCCGGATCCTGCGGGTTGCGCTGGATCACCGCCGACAGCGAGGAAATGTTCTCGGTCGAGGCTTGCGCCTTGTCGATGTTGTTGAACTCGCCGGTCGGAACGCTCTGGCAGCCGGCAAGCGTCAACCCGGAGAGCAGGGCTGCCGTCAGGGCGAGGCCGCGCCACGCGGTTCTGCGCTCTACGGTGATTGCGTCCATGTCTGCCCTGTCCTTACTGCGCCGTCTGGTCCGTTCCCCCTCCGAACCGGCATCTCTCCCAACCGGTTCTCTCGAACCGGGTCGAAATCACAACAAAAAGGTGGCGGCGATTCCGCATCGCGCCACCTTGGATATCCTTGGAAAAGGACGAAAAATTGACGTCAGAACCGCGGCGGACGCGGAGCACCGGCGCCGGCAGCACCGGCCGCGACCGGACGTGGCGTCATCGGCAGAAGGCCTTCGCGCTGGGCGCGCTTGCGGGCCAGCTTGCGGGCGCGGCGCACGGCTTCCGCCTTTTCACGGGCGCGCTTCTCGGAAGGCTTCTCGTAATGTCCGCGCATCTTCATTTCGCGGAAGATGCCTTCACGCTGCATCTTTTTCTTGAGCGCGCGAAGCGCCTGATCAACATTGTTGTCGCGGACGAGTACCTGCACGTGCAATCCTGTCTTTCGGTTTGAAATCAACAGGCAAGCGGCCATAGCCGCAAGCCTCCGCGGCGCGTTACACCACGAATTGGGGCGGCTGATAGCAGAATCAAGGGGCGCTGTCCACAGCCGATTGAGAGGCGGTGCCGATCCCGAAACGAAAAACCCGCCTCGGCGGCGGGTCTCTGGTGTGAATCATCACCATAGGCAATTTAGTAGCATAGCTGCCGGCACAAAGCAAGAACAAAATTCGCCTTGGGCCAGATAGGCGCCGCTATGCCGTGGCCAGGGCCGTGGCCAGGTGGAGCTGCTCGAAACCCTCGAAGAACTCGCCGTAGTCGCAGGTTATCTCCTCGCCGGCGGCGATATCGCGGGTCGCGGTGGCCCCGCCATATTGCGAAAAATCGGTGTTTGGCTTGTCGGCATGGTTCATGAAGCGGCCATTGTCGACCTCATAGACCATGAAGCCCGGCCGGTCCGGGCTGGGATAGGCATATCTGTCGAGCAATTCCTTGAGGTGCGGCGGCGCCGTCTCGTATTTTTCCCTCGGGATCAGCCGGTCGAAGTCCGGATCGAGCCGCCAGATCTGCGCGCCTTTCCGGATCGGCTCGGCGGCAAACACACCGACGCCTTCGATTGCGCTTGCAGCGATATAGGTCCTGATCAGCAACATGTTTCCAACCCGTCTTCGAGGAGAAGACGGAATCGTCAAATCGCCGAAAAAATCAAGGGCCGGTTCGCGACATTTCGGCTGGCGGGCATGCGTTGCGCCCTCCGAACCCTCACGTCCGGGTGATCGAGACGCCGCCGTCGGCGAACAGCGCCGCGCCGGTGGTGAAGCTCGATGCGTCGGACGCCAGGTAGAGCGCCGAGCGGGCGATCTCCTCAGGCTCGGCGACGCGCTTCAAGGCATGCAGGTTTTCGACGAAGGCTCGCGATTCAGGTGTCTTGAACGTCGCCGAAGGCGTGTCGGTGCCGCCCGGCAGCAGCGCGTTGACTCGAATGCCCTTGGCGCCATATTCGGCGGCCAGCACCTGCGTCAACCCGATCAGTCCGGCCTTGCTTGCGGCATAGCTGGTCATGCCCGGCATGCCGACGGTGTGGCCGACGAAGGTGGAGGTGAAGATCAGCGAGCCGCCGCCGCGATCGATCATCGCCGGCACCTGGTATTTCGCGCCGAGAAAGGCGCTGGTCAGATTGGTATCGAGCGTCTCGCGCCAGCCCTCCAGCGACAGCTCCGAAACCGGCCCCATCCTACCGACCGAGCCGGCATTGTTGAAGGCGATGTCGAGCCCGCCGAATTTCCCGACCGCCAGGTCGACGAGGGCTTTTGCGTAGGCTTCGTCGCGGACATCGCCGGCAAGAGCGACGGCGGTGCCGTCGGCGTCTTCGATTTCGGCAACCAGCGCATCGAGCTCCGCCTGGCGGCGGGCTGCGACGACCACCTTGGCGCCTTCCTCCGCAAACACCTTGGCCGTGGCGCGGCCGATGCCGGAGCTGGCGCCGGTGACGATGGCAACTTTGTTGGCAAGTGCGAACATTTTTGCATCCTTTTTCGCGCCGGCCCTTGCCGGCAATCGGGATCCTTGGTCGCAAATCAGGGCGGCGCGAGCCACCCGATACCCGCGAGGTGCTTCGGATTTGGTTTGATCGCCCGTCACGTCGCATACCTCTTTTTCGTCACGGCGCAAAACGGCAAGCGCCGTCGCAAACAGTGCAAGGCTGGCAGTGCGGTTTCGCTAGTGATACAGCTCGCGCGCCGGGGTTGGCTGATCTGCCCGGCCGCCATTTGCGAGGCCTGCAACGTTGAAGAAATACTCGGTATTCGCTATCGCCCGCGAGGCCATGCGCGGCCACAAGGGCTGGGAGGAACAGTGGTCCTCGCCGGAGCCGAAGAAGGAGTATGACGTCGTCATCGTCGGCGCCGGCGGCCACGGCCTGGCCACAGCCTATTACCTCGCCACCGTGCATGGCATCACCAACGTCGCGGTATTGGAAAAAGGCTGGCTCGGCGGCGGCAATACCGGCCGCAATACCACCATCATCCGCTCGAACTATCTCTATGACGAGAGCGCCGGCATCTACGACCATGCGCTGAAGCTGTGGGACGGGCTCAGCCAGGAGCTCAACTACAACGTCATGTATTCGCCGCGCGGCGTCATGATGCTCGCCCACAACATCCACGACATTCAGGTGCTGAAGCGCCACGTCCATGCTAACCGGCTGAACGGCATCGACAATGAATGGCTGACGCCGGAACAGGCCAAGGAATTCTGCCCGCCGCTCAACATTTCGCGCGATGCCCGTTATCCCGTGATGGGTGCCGCGCTGCAGCGCCGTGGCGGCACGGCGCGGCACGATGCTGTCGCCTGGGGCTATGCGCGCGGCGCCTCGGCGCGCGGCGTCCACATCATCCAGAATTGCGAGGTCACCGGCGTCAAACGGGCGCCGAACGGCGCGGTTACCGGTGTCGAGACGACGCGCGGCTTCATTGGCGCCAGGAAGGTCGGCGTGGTCGCCGCCGGCCACTCCTCGGTGATCATGAACATGGCCGGCGTGCGCATGCCGCTGGAAAGCTATCCGCTGCAGGCGCTGGTGTCGGAGCCGGTCAAGCCGGTGGTGCCTTGCGTGGTGATGTCGAACACGGTGCATGCCTATATCTCGCAATCCGACAAGGGCGAGCTGGTCATCGGCGCCGGCACCGACCAATATGTCTCCTATTCGCAGACCGGCGGGCTGCACATCCTGCAGCACACGCTCGACGCGATCTGCGAGATGTTCCCGATCTTCACCCGCATGAAGATGCTGCGCTCATGGGGCGGCATTGTCGACGTGACGCCGGACCGTTCGCCGATCCTGGCCAAGACGCCGGTGCCCGGCCTCTACGTCAATTGCGGCTGGGGCACGGGCGGCTTCAAGGCGACGCCGGGTTCGGGCCACGTCTTTGCCCATACGATCGCCAGGGACGATCCGCACCCGATCAACGCACCCTTCACCATCGAGCGCTTCCGCACCGGCCGCCTCATCGACGAGGCGGCGGCGGCGGCGGTGGCGCACTGATGATGACCGAGATGGCCGTCGCCATGCCGCTGATGCTCGCCGGCGAGCAAGGCCTGTTTCATTTTCCGTCACCGGACGAGGTGCGCACGCAGCCGATCAGTCGCGCCGGGAACGAGGCCGACTGGCCGTTTTCCATCGATGACGGCATGCTGACCTGCGTCTGGAGCGGCGGGCGAAAGATCGTCCTCTTCTTCGAGGCCCGTCCTTCCGATCTGGATCCGGACGAGCCTTTCCAGCCGCGCGGCGTCATCGTCACCACCGATCCAATCCAACTGACCATCGGCAACATGGCCAATCGCGCTCTGTTTCGCCCTGCGGCAAGCATCGAGGAGCGCATCCGGCTCGTCGCGCCTTTCGTCACGATGGGTCAGAGGCTTTGCGACCAACCTGCCGGCGCTCGCGTCGGCCACGGCGAACTGTAGGACCAACCATGCTTCTCATCCGCTGCCCCTATTGCGAGGAAGAGCGTCCCGAGCTCGAATTCCGCAACGCCGGTGAGGCGCATATTGCGCGTTCCCCAAACATCGCCGGCGAGAGCGACGACGACTTCGAAAAGTTCTTCTTCATCCGCTCCAATCCCAAGGGGATCATCTATGAGCGGTGGCGGCACATGCATGGCTGCGCGCGGTTCTTCAACGCCGTGCGCGACACCGTCAGCGACAGGTTCCTGATGACCTACAAGGCCGGCGAGCCAAAGCCGGCGAAGCTGCCGGGAGCCGCCAAATGAGCGCGACGTTCCGCATTGCCGGCGCCGGGCGGCTCAAGCAGGCAAAGATAGCTGGCTTCAGCTTCGACGGCCGCCCCTATACCGGCATCGAGGGCGACACGCTGGCCTCGGCGCTGCTTGCCAATGGCGTCCATCTCGTCGGCCGCTCGTTCAAATACCACCGGCCGCGCGGCTTCCTGTCGGCCGGCGCCGAAGAGCCGAACGCGCTGGTCGAGATCAAGCGCGACGCGGCACGCAAGACGCCGAACGTCCGCGCCACGATGCAGGAACTCTATGACGGGCTGACGGCACAGTCGCAGAACCGCTGGCCGTCGCTCGCCTTCGACATCGGTGCGGTCAGCAGCATCGCCTCGCCGATGCTTTCGGCCGGCTTCTACTACAAGACCTTCATGTGGCCGAAGGCTGCGTGGAAGAACCTCTACGAGCCTAAGATCCGGGCCGCGGCCGGTCTCGGCGTCGCCCCCGACCAGCCGGATCCCGACCATTATTCGGCGCGCTTCGCCCATTGCGAGGTGCTGGTGCTTGGCGGTGGTGCGGCGGGTATTGCCGCGGCATTGGCTGCCGCCGAAACCGGCGTGCGCGTCATCCTTGCCGACGAGCAGGCGGAATTCGGCGGCAGCCTTCGCTTCGAGAGCGGGGCGAAGATCGAAGGCCAGGACGGCTTTTCCTGGGCGCAATCCGCTCTCGCCAAGTTGAGCGCGATGGACAATGTCCGCGTACTGCCGCGCACCACGGCCTTCGGCTATTACGCGCAGAATTTCGTCGGACTGGTTGAGCGCGTCAGCGACCATCTGCAGAGCCCCGGCCGCGACCTGCCGCGCGAGCGGCAGTGGCAGGTTCGCGCCAAACGCGTGGTGTTGGCGACCGGCGCCATCGAGCGCCACATGGTGTTTGCCGACAACGACCGTCCCGGCGTCATGCTGGCGTCGGCGGCGCGCACCTATCTCAACCATTACGGCGTCGCGGTCGGCAGGAATATCGGCGTCTATACGGCGAACGATTCCGCCTATGCGGCGGCGATCGACCTGAAGAAGGCCGGCATCAACGTGGCGGCGATCGTCGATCTGCGCGACAATCCGACCGGGCCGGCGATCGACGAGGCGAGGGCGCTCGGCATCGAGATCAATTTCGGCCGCGCGGTGATCCGCGCCGGCGGCAAATTGCGCGTGTCGTCGATGACCGTGCAACCGAAGAATGGCGGCGGCGAGCGCACCATGCCAGTCGACGCAATCCTGATGTCGGCCGGCTGGACGCCGTCGGTGCATCTGTTCTCGCAATCGCGCGGCAAGGTTGCCTTCAACGACGAGACCAAGCGCTTCGTGCCCGGCATTTATGCACAGGATTGCGTCTCGGTCGGCGCCTGCAACGGCACGGACGGGCTGTCGGCGACGATCGACGAGGCCTATGCAGCGGGCGTCAAGGCGGCCAAGGAAGCCGGCAGCAAGCCAGCCAAGGGCACCAAGCCGAAAGTCGATGCCGGCGAGAGCTGGTCGTGCGGCATGCTGGGTGCGGCGCCCGGCGCCGGGGCAGAAACGACGGTAAAGGCGTTCGTCGACTTCCAGAACGACGTCACCGCCAAGGACATCCGCCAGGCGGTGCATGAGGGCATGCGCTCGATCGAGCACGTCAAGCGCTTCACCACCAACGGCATGGCGACCGACCAGGGCAAGACCTCCAACATGCACGGCCTGGCGATTGCCGCCGAGACGTTGGGCAAGCCGATCCCGCAGGTAGGGCTGACGACGTTCCGTGCGCCCTATACGCCGGTGACGTTCGGCTCGATCGTCGGGCTCGCGCGGGGTCCCCTGTTCGACCCGACCCGCAAGACGGCGATCCATCCCTGGGCCGAGCGTCAAGGCGCGATGTTCGAGGATGTCGGCCAGTGGAAGCGCGCCTGGTATTTCCCGAAGCCGGGCGAGGACATACATGCGGCCGTCGACCGCGAATGCGTCACGGTGCGCAAGACGGCCGGCCTGTTCGACGCGTCAACGCTGGGCAAGATCGAGGTGGTCGGGCCGGATGCGGCCAAATTCATGGAACTGCTCTACACCAATCCATGGGAGAAGCTCGAGCCCGGCCGCTGCCGCTACGGCATCATGCTGCGCGAGGACGGTTTCATCTATGACGATGGCGTGGTGGGAAGACTCGCTGCGGACCGTTTCCACGTGACGACGACGACCGGCGGCGCGCCGCGCGTCATGAACCATATGGAGGACTATCTCCAAACCGAGTTCCCGCATCTCAACGTCTGGCTGACCTCGATCACCGAGCAGTGGGCGGTCATTGCCGTGCAGGGGCCGAAGTCTCGCGACATCATCGCACCGCTGGTCGAGGGCATCGACATGTCGGATGAGGCGCTGCCGCATATGTCGGTGCGCGAAGGCCGGATCTGCGGCGTACCGACCAGGCTGTTTCGCATGTCGTTCAGCGGCGAGCGCGGCTTCGAGGTCAATGTGCCGGCCGATTACGGCGAGGCGGTCTGGGAAGCGCTATGGGCCGAGGGCCAGAAGCATGGCGCCTGTGCCTACGGCACCGAGTCGATGCATGTGCTGCGCGCCGAAAAGGGCTACATCATCGTCGGCCAGGATACCGACGGCACAGTGACGCCGAACGACGCCGGGCTCGACTGGGCGGTCGGCAAGAAGAAGGCCGACTTCGTCGGCATTCGCGGCATGGCGCGGCCGGATCTGGTCGCCAAGGGCCGCAAGCAGCTTGTCGGCCTGAAGACCAGGGATCCCAAGGTGGTGCTGGAGGAGGGAGCGCAGATCGTCGCGGACCCGAAGCAGGCAATCCCGATGAAGATGATCGGCCATGTCACGTCGAGCTATTGGTCGCAAAATTGCGGCCGCTCGATCGCACTGGGGCTGGTCGCCGGCGGCCGCGATCGCATGGGCGAGACGCTCTATGTACCGATGCCGAACGGGGTGATTGAGGTGGAGGTCACCGGTATGGTGTTCTTCGACGAGAAGGGGGAGCGCCTCAATGGCTAAGGCCGCTGTGAAAACCGCCGTCGCCGGGCCGTCGGTCGAACGCCGTCCGGCTGTCGCCGGCCAGTCGCTTTCCGCCACCGGCGTCACACTTGTCGTGCTGCCGCCGGCCGAACGCATATCGCTGCGCGCGCCGGACGCCTCGATCGCGGCACTTTCGAAAGCACTTGGCATCGCCCTGCCGCTAAGGCCGAAAACCTCGGCGGCAAAGGCTGGACGGACCGCCTTGTGGCTCGGGCCGGACGAATGGCTGGTCATCGATGAAAGCGGCAAAGATCCACTCGCCGATTGCGCCAAGATTTCCGCGCTGCATTCGGCGGTCGGCATCTCGCACCGCAACGTCGCCGTATCGGTCACCGGACCGGCTGCCGCGACGACGATCAATGCCGGCTGCCCGCAGGATTTGTCGCTCGACGCCTTTCCGATCGGGGCGGCATCGCGCACCATTCTCGGCAAGGTCGAAATCGTGCTGTTGCGCACGGCGGCCGACGCGTTCCGCGTCGAATGCTGGCGTTCCTTCTCCGACTATGTCTTTACTTTTCTGTCGGAGGCAGCGCGCGACGCGGCAGCATAGCAATGTTCCCCGCGCCCAGCAGTTCTGCGACAGCGAGCCGAGGGAGAATGCAAATGCCGTCGAACTCCGCGCCGAAGTTGCCGGCCAAGACGCCGGCCGTGCGCTCTTTCGAACACGAGCAGCGCACTGAGGCGGATGTCGAAGAGGAACTCGAGGAAGGCCTCGAGGATACGTTTCCGGCCAGCGATCCGGTGTCGATCACCGGAACGGCCATTCCCGGCGCGCCGGCAAGACCCGGCAAGGCGAAGAGGGTGGCGGGACAGAAGCGTAAGAAGTGATCTGCACGGCGCGATAAAGCAGGGCTGAGGCCGGCAAGATAGGCGGCCGGAAATTGCTGCCGCCCTTTCGGTTCATCGCCGCATATTATCGCCGGTCGGCTCAGAAGCTGCTGGGCACGATCCACGGGTCGATGCCGATGCCGAGCCTCGGGCCCTTGCTGCCGGCCTTGTGGGTCTCGGTATCGGCATTTTCAAGCGATCCGGTCGGCGCGCAATCGAGCTTCACATCGGTCTTGGTGTCGATGCAGGCCGCTTCTTGCTTGCCTGTCTGATTGCTGCCGGCAATTGCGGCGCCAGAGAGCGCCAGCAGGGCGGCGAGCGTGAGAATTGCCTTCTTCATGATCGGTCTCCGGTTCCAGCTAGTGAATTCGTACATGTACGGTATTGCGTACAGATACGCCCAAGGCTGAGGGAGTTCAAGCAAAAATCGTACACGTACGGAGAAATTAGGCGCAGGAATTGCCGGACGCTCGGCACCGGAGCGCGGATCGTTCGGAGAAAGATTTTACAGATCGGGAGGAGCGCCGCTCCTCAGCAGTTGACCGGCGGGCCGAGGGGCGCAATCTCGTGCGCGGCGATCGCTTCGAGCATGATGTTGCCGATCCGTGTGATGAACGTCGTCTGGTCGCCGAACGGGTAGAACGGGAAGGTGATCAGCAGCGAGATGGCGCCGTGGCCGACCGCCCACAGCATGGTGGCGATGGCGCGCGGATCGCCCTTGAGCCTGCCGGCGGCAACGCAGGCCTCGACCCTCTCGATCAGCACTTTCATCGCCGGGTTGCCGCTCTGCATTTCGGCGAACGTCTTGCCGGCCGGCGGCCTGACTTTTTCGGTCATGAAGACGGTGCGGTATTCGTTGGGATTCTCGAGCCCGAAGGCGGCATATTCGACCAGCACCGCCTTGAGCGCCTCGATCGGGTCGTCGGCCGTATGATTTTCGATGCGCCTGGCCAGGGTCTCGAAGGCGTTTTCGGCCAACGCGAACAGGATGTCCTGCTTGTCGGCGAAATAGGAATAGACCGACATCGGCGCATAGCCGACGCGCTTGGCGAGCTTGCGGATGGTGAGGCCGTCATAGCCTTCTTCCTGGACAAGCTTGTGCGCGGCGTCGACAAGTTCGGAACGCAGTTCGGCCTTTTGTTTTTCGCGGCGCTCCTGGACGCTTAGCTGCAATTGTTCGACTGCCTTAAATGACTGATGGCTGGATGCAGCATATATACGCTGTACGGCGTCGGGCAAGGGTGGCACGAAGCAGAAGCTCGACGTCACAAAACGATGTAACCCGGCAATAAAGCCGGCAACATCGGACTGTTACAGACAAAGGCTAATTCGCGGCTCTGCAAGAATTGTGAATCTGGGAGGCCAACATGGCCCTGACTGAGCTTTCGTCCGGCGTGCCGGACGTGAACCCGCTTTCCCATCGCGCCAGGATGGCGCTCAGGCGCGTCGTCATGGTCGCATGGCTGGCGATCGCGCTCGGCTTCGCCATGGAGGCTCTCATTCTGACCGTCAGATTTGCGGCAGGTTCCTACCCGGCGACGACGCTGATCCTGATCGAACTGGCGCAAGGCGTGACCTGGTCGTTCTTCGTCTGCGCCGGCGTCAGCCTCGGCACGGCGCTCGCCAAAGTGCGAGCCTCGCTCGGCGGCCTGATCGCCGCGATCTCGGCACCGCTGGCCATGGGCATCGCCAAGGGGACGCAAAAGGTCATGGTCAGCGCGCTCGACGCGGCGGCAAAGCCGGCCATCCTGTCGCTCACGACGCTGGGCGTCCTGCGGGCGATCGAATACGGGCTGCTCGGCTGGATACTGGCGTCGCTGGCATCGAAGGAAGAACCCCGTCCGCTCCATTTCGCGCTGGCAGGCGCCCTGATAGGCGCGGTATTCGGTGGCGGCATCACGGTGCTGACGATTGAGACGGCCGCGGCGAACGACGCTGCTCTGGCACTGCCACAGGCTATCGCAACCGGCCTCAACGAGATCGTGTTCCCAATCGGTTGCTCATTGGTCGTCTACATTGCGCTGCAGGTGAGCCGCCACATGAAGTACGTCGCGGCCGAAGCCAAATAGATTTAGGTTCCCAGGCCCGGATGCCAGTCAAACCGCTTCCGGCTGGCGTTCGATCAGCGTCAGCGTCAGCCAGCGCGCGGTCAGCGCCGGTTTTTTCGAGCCCTCGATCTCGATCGTCACGTCGTGCGCAGTCTGCACCCAGCCCGACGGCCTGACCTTGACATCGGCCAGCACGAAGCGGGTGCGGATGCGCGAGCCGGTTTTCACCGGCGCCAGGAAGCGCAGCGAATCGAAGCCGTGATTGACGCCCATCTTGCTGTTTTCCAGCGGCGGCATGGTTTCGAAGGTCATTGCCGACAACAGCGAAAGCGACAGGAAGCCGTGCGCGATGGTGCCGCCGAACGGCGTCTCGCGCCTGGCGCGCTCCGGATCGCAATGGATGAACTGATGGTCGTCGGTGGCATCGGCGAACTGGTCGATCATGCGCTGCGTGACCACCCGCCATGGCGACACGCCGACTTCCTTGCCGACGTTGGCCAGAAGCACATCGAGACTGATCGGTTCCACGCTGATGTCCTCCATCTTCACCCCCGGCATTTCACTCGCCGGATGGCGTGCGTCTCATTCCTTGAACAATGTCAGCCCGTGTTGCACCGACTGCCCGCCATCGATCGGCAGGATGGCGCCGGTGACATAGCTGCCGGCACGGCTGCACAAATAGAGCGTTGCGCCGGCAATGTCATCCGGTGCGCCGATGCGGCCGATCGGAACGTGATTGCCGACATGTCTTGCCTGGTCTTCGGTGCCGGTGGCGAAGGCCGTCATCCGGCTCTGGAAAGGGCCGGGCGCAAAGGCGTTGACGGTGATGCGGCGGGCGGCGAACTCGATCGCCAGGATACGCGTCAGATGGTGAACCGCAGCCTTCGAGGCCGAGTAGGAGTAAGCGTCTTCGGCCAAAGGCTGCGTGCCCATCACCGATCCCAGATTGATCACCCGGGCCGGGTCGGCCTCGCTGGCAGCGGCCTCGAGCAGAGGCAGCAATTCGCGCGTCAGATGGAAGACCGCAGTGACGTTGACGCCGAACACCTTGGCCCAGGCATGATAGGGAAAGCTTTCCAGCGGCGCGCCCCAGGAGATGCCGGCATTGTTGACCAGTATGTGCAGCCGTTCGGTCCGCGCCCTGACCTCGGCGACAAGCGCTGCAATGCCGGCCTCGCTCGCGACGTCGCCGGCGAAACCCTCGGCCCGGCCGGATGCGCCAAGCCCGTTCAACTCGCCCGCTACCTTGGCGCAATCCTCGCCCTTGCGCGAGGCGATCATCACAGTGGCGCCGGCCCTGACCAGAGCGGTCGCCGCCATGCGGCCGATGCCGGTGGCGGCGCCGGTGACCAGCGCCGTCTTGCCGGCGACTGAGAACAGCTCGTCCAGATAGCTCATCGAATTCCTCCGCGCAGTTCACCGCTGTTTGATGGTGGGTCAAGGAGCGGCTTCGCGTCGCCAAGGCTAGCCGAACTTCGATCACCCTTGCCACGGGTAAAGTAGCTGGACTGGGGCGATGGCACGCTTTGCGGCTGAAATGGTTAAGCCCCAGCGGCAAGGTGGTCATTCGGCCGTGACATGGGTCGGATGAATGATGCAGCCGTCTCCCTAAGCGAGCACCTTGGCCAGCGGTTCATTTCGCGCGTGAAGCAACTCGTCATTACTCCTCCGCCCAAGCCGCAGGCAGATCTTGAGGACTTGGGAGGGTAGCCGAGCGATAGGCAGGACTGACGTTCGTGATCGTGGGGGAGCTATGCCTTCCCGAGGGAGCTGTGGGTAAGAAACAACGCATCGTCCTGTTGGCAGCGGTCTTTGCGTCTGTCTTTGGCGTCTTTTTGCTGATCCTGATCCTGCAGATGGTCAGCCTTTTGGTTGACTAGACCCCAACGAAGACCGTTCGCCCGAAGGGCCGCTTTACCGTAGGCTTTCCAACTCGCGGATGCGTTTGGTGCCGTCGGCCTCGAGCTGCCTTGTGACGGCGCCGATCAGCGTTTCGACGACGACGAAAAGTGCGGCGGATGAGTCCCAGGCCGAAGGCACGGCGGTGCGCCCGGCGATGACGTGGCGGGCGAAGCGGGCGATCGGCGACAGCCACTGGTCGGTAAACAGCACGATCTGCACGCCACGCTGGTTGGCCGTCTCGGCGAAGCGGACAAGGCTGTCCTGGTAGCGCCTGATGTCGAAGATCACCAGCACGTCGCGTTTACCCATGTCGATCAGCCGGTCGCGCCAGACGCTTTCCTGCCCGCCGAGGTGAAAAACGTTGGGCTGGATGATGGCGAGGTGGGCGGCCATGTAGCGCGCCAGCGGGTCGGTGAAGCGGCCACCGATCAGGAATGTCTTGCCGCGCCGGTCGGCCAGCTTGGCGACGATGTCGGCAAGCTGCTTATCCGAAAGGTGCCGGAAGGTCTCGCGCATATTGTCGAGCGTCGCTTCCAGCATCGGCGACACGGCGCTGCTGCCCGGCGATGGCGGATTGAGCGTGCGCGAGGCCGGCGACTGCAATTGCGCCGCCAGTTCGTCTTGCAGCGCCGACTGGAATTCCGGATAGTTCTGGAAGCCGAGCCGGGCGACGAAACGCAGGATCGTCGGCGACGATACGCCGGCGGCAGCCGAGAATTCGGCGACCGTCTTCAGCCCGATCAGCGGATAGCTGGCGATCAGCGTTTGCGCTGCGCGCCGCTCGCCGGCCGGCATGGTGCCGATGCGGTCGGAGATCAGTTCGGCAATGCTGGAAACCATGTTTTTCCCCACCCTGGCCGGGCCGTTACCGCATTATCGAAATCGCGTTTGACAAAGCCGGCCAAACTGTATGAAATCATCCGTAGGGACGCAATGAGGCAAAATACGTAACATACGGTACAGCGCTCCCCGGGGACGGCAGACAATGGAGACAGCACGGCCCGCCAGCCTTGCATCGCCTGAAACCGTAAGGGTGACGAACCCCGGCGGATTGAGCCCTTTCGTGCTAACCTGCGACCACGCCTCCAATTTCCTGCCGCCGGAATTCGGAACGCTCGGACTTGCCGCCGAGGAGCTTTCCCGCCACATCGCCTGGGATCCCGGCGCCTTGCCGGTGGCGCGCCGCATGGCCGAGGCACTCGATGCGACGCTGGTCGAGACCTGCATTTCGCGGCTCGTCATCGACTGCAACCGCCCGCTCGATGCACCGGACCTGATAGTGACGGTCAGCGCCAGCGAAAAAACCGTGGTCCCGGCCAATCAGGGGCTTTCGGCCGATCAGCGGGAGGCGCGCATCGCGCTCGCTTGGCGGCCGTTCCACGACCGGATCGCGACGATCATCGACGAGCGCCTGGCGGCCGGACGGGAGACGCGGCTGGTCTCGGTCCATTCTTTCACCCCGGTCTACAAGGGCAGCAGCCGGCCCTGGCATATCGGCGTTATCCACGACGAGGACCGCCGGCTGGCGGCGCCGCTGATCGCGGCGCTGCAGCGGGTCGCCGGCGTCACCGTCGGCGTCAACGAACCCTATTCGCCGGCCGACCGCGTCTATTTCACGCTGGAACGCCATGCCCGCTCGCGCGGGCTGCCCTGCGCAATGATCGAAATCCGCAACGACGAGATCTCCGGCGCAGCCGGGCAGCGGAAATGGGCGGATCTGCTCACGGGTATTTTTCTCAATCTGGAGCCCGAAGCGGCCAAGGCCTCCAGACCAAGCGCAGTCGGAAAGTCAGTTCAATCGGCCAGCTAAGAAACCAAAAGGGGACTTCAAAATGGTAGCACCGGGTTACAGCGAAGGTGACAAGAAGGAGGACCTGAAAGTTCTCCACGGAATGGGCTATGCTCAGGAACTGTCGCGAAGCATGAGCCGCTTCTCGAATTTCGCGATCTCGTTCTCGATCATCTGCATCCTCTCAGGCGGCATCAATTCCTTCGCGCAGGCGACATCGTCCATCGGTGGCGCCGGCGCTGGTATCGGCTGGATCGTCGGGTGCATGGTTTCGGGATTTTTCGCGCTCGCCATGGCCCAGATCGCCTCGGCATTTCCGACCGCCGGCGGCCTCTATCACTGGGCATCCATTCTGGGGAACCGTTTCACTGGCTGGCTTACCGCATGGCTCAATTTGCTCGGCCTGATCACCGTGCTCGGCGCGATCAACATCGGAACGTCTTTGTTTTTCTACGGGACCTTCGGCGCAGGGCTTACCACCGACGGTGTTGCGTCTCCGGCTCAAGTCGTTGGTTTTGTTGCCATTATCACGGTCCTTCAGGCGCTGTTCAACCATTTCGGCATCAAGCTGACCGCCATGCTGACGGATGCGTCCGGCTTCCTGATTCTCGGAGCGACGGCGGTGCTGATCGTCGCCTGCCTGGTGTTTGCTCCAGCGATCGACATCACCCGGTTGTGGACGTTCACGAACTATTCGGGCGATGCGGGCGGCGGTGTTTTCCCGCAGTCCGATTCCATGACGTATCTCTTCCTGCTCTGCCTGCTGCTGCCGGTTTACACCATTACTGGCTATGATGCGTCGGCGCATACCTCGGAAGAAACGTTGAGGGCGGCGCACTCGGTTCCGCGGGCAATCGTTTCATCCGTGCTCTGGTCGTCGCTGATCGGCTGGGTGATGCTGTGCGCGATCGTGCTGGCAATTCCGGATATGGCGGCAGGCGCCAAGCAAGGGTGGGCCGTGTTCTTCGAAACCATGAACGCGATCTTGCCAGGATGGTTAAGGACACTGCTCTATCTGGCCATCCTGATCTCGCAGTTCCTCTGCGGCCTCGCTACGGTGACCTCGGCCTCGCGCATGCTGTTTGCCTTCTCTCGCGACGGCGGCATGCCGGTCGGTTCGGCCGGGCTCGCCAAAGTCAGCCCAACCTGGCGCACGCCGGTCAATGCCATCTGGACAGCTGCGATCCTCGAGATCATCTATGTCTTTCTTGCCCAGTTCATTTCGATCGGCGGCACCAACATCTACACCATCGTCGTCAATTCGACGCTGGTGTTCCTGTTCCTGTCCTTCACCATTCCGATCGCGCTCGGCATGATGGCTTTCGGAACGGCGAAATGGCCGAATCCCGGCCCATGGAATCTCGGTGCCGGCCTGTTCAAGCTGTTTTGCATCCTGTCGGTCATCGGCATGGCGATCATTTTCTACATCGCCATCCAGCCGCCGAACGACAAAGTGCTCTATATCACCCTGGGCTTCATTGTACTGACTGCGGTGCTTTGGTTCGGTTTCGAGAACCGCCGCTTCCAGGGTCCGCCCATCGGCGACCAGATCGCGAAGCGCCAGGCGGCGATCAAGGCAGCCGAGATAGCTGTCGGCGAAGCCGGCGCCTGACGCTCTCTCATGACCATGGCCGGCATCGCGCCGGCCATGGTTTCATTCCCTTTTCAAAACGACTAGCGCTGGAGTGCCGTAAGAATGGCCGGAAATTTCTCGTTCGATCAGTTGAAGCAAGCGGTCTCCAGCGGCGAGGTCGACACCGTGCTGGCCTGCATCGTCGACATGCAGGGGCGGCTTGCGGGCAAGCGGTTCCTGGCCCGGTATTTCGTCGATTCCGCGCATGACGAGACGCATGGCTGCAACTATCTGTTGGCCGCCGACATCGATATGGAACCGGTGCCCGGTTACAAGGCGGCGAGCTGGTCGAAGGGTTATGGCGATTTCGTCATGAAGCCGGACCTTGCGACGCTGCGGCGCATTCCGTGGCTGGAGAAGACGGCGCTGGTGATCTGCGACGTGCTCGACCACCATACCCATGACGACCTGGCGCATTCGCCGCGCGCCATGCTGAAGAAGCAGGTCAAGCGGCTGCAGGAACGCGGCTATATCGGCTATTTCGCGTCCGAGCTCGAATTTTATCTGTTCAGCGAGACCTACGATTCCGCCCGCAGGAAGCACTGGCAAGGCCTCGAGACGGCATCGCCCTATATCGGCGACTACCAGATCGGCATCACCACCAAGGAAGAGGGCGTCATGCGCCGGCTGCGCAACGAGATGGAGGCGGCCGGCATCCCGATCGAGAATTCCAAGGGCGAGTGGGGTCCCGGCCAGGAAGAGATCAATGTTCGCTATGCCGAGGCGCTCGACATGGCCGATCGCCACGTCATCCTGAAGAACGGCGCGAAGGAAATCGCCGAGTCCGAAGGCAAGGCGATCTCGTTCATGGCCAAGTACAATTACGGACTCGCCGGCAATTCCAGCCACATCCACAATTCGCTATGGAGCGCCGACGGCAAGACGCCGTTGTTCTACGACAAAAATGCTGAGTGGACGCTGTCGACACTCGGCCAGCAATGGGCGGCCGGCCAGCTCAAATATGCCAAGGAATTCACCTGGTTCCTGGCGCCCTACATCAACTCCTACAAGCGCTTCCAGGCCGGCACCTTTGCGCCGACCAAGATCATGTGGAGCGAGGACAACCGCACCGCCGGTTTCCGTCTTTGCGGCGAGGGCACCAAGGGCATCCGCATGGAATGCCGCATCGGCGGTGCCGATTTGAACCCCTATCTGGCTTTCGCCGCGCTGATCGCGGCCGGGCTTGCCGGCATCGATGAAAAGCTTGAACTGCAGAAGCCCTTCGTCGGCGACGCCTACCAGGTCTCGCAGTTGCCTGAAATTCCAAAGACATTGCGCGACGCTACCGCGACGCTGGTGGAATCGAAGATGCTGAGGCAGGCACTCGGCGACGATGTGCTGGAACATTACGTCCACACGGCACACTGGGAACAGTTCGAATACGACCGCCGGATTACCGACTGGGAACTGCACAGGGGGTTCGAGCGGTATTAAATGACCTGGCAACGTCGGCGCCGCCCGCCCCTCACCTTTACCCGCTCTCTGTGAAGAACGGGGCCAACGCCGGTGTTTCGTCCCTTCTAGAGCGGCGTCACCAACGAGAATTATTGTAGAATGTGAGGACCCAAGGCATGACCGAAACGGTCAAGATAAAATCCCCCATCGACGGTTCGATCTATGCCGAACGGCCTCTGGCCACGGACCAGGCGATCGGTGCCGCGGTCGAACGTGCCAAGGCGGCGCAGGAGAAGTGGGCGCAGACGCCGGTCGTCGAGCGCGGCAAGTACATGCTTGCCATGCTGGAAGCGCTGGTCGCCATGAGCGACGAGATCGTGCCGGAGATCGCCTGGCAGATGGGCCGGCCGGTGCGTTATGGCGGTGAGTTCGGCGGCGTCAAGGAACGCGTCAGCTACATGGTCGAGATCGCCGAGGCGGCACTGAAGCCGGTCATGGCTTCCAACCCGAAGCACGGCTTTCGCCGCTATGTGAAGAAGGTGCCGCTCGGCGTGGTCATGGTGATCGCGCCGTGGAACTATCCCTATCTCACTGCCGTCAACACGATCGTGCCCGCGCTGATGGCGGGCAGCGCCGTCATCCTCAAGCACGCGGCACAGACATTGTTGGTCGGCGAACGGTTTCAGCAGGCGTTCGACAGAGCCGGCCTGCCCAAGGGCCTGTTCCAGAACCTCGTTCTGAACCATGCGCAGACCGAAAGGCTGCTCGGCTCCGGCAAGATCGACCATGTCAACTTTACCGGCTCGGTCGCCGGCGGCCGCGCCATCGAAAAGGCGGCGGCGGGCACCTTCATGACGCTCGGCCTCGAGCTTGGCGGCAAGGATCCGGCCTATGTGCTGCCGGATGCCAAGATGGACCATGCCGTTGCCAATCTGGTCGACGGCGCCTTCTTCAATTCCGGCCAGTGCTGCTGCGGCATCGAGCGCGTCTATGTCCACGAGAAGGTCTACGACGAATTCGTCGAAGGCTTCATCGCCGAGACCAGGAACTACGTCGTCGGCAATCCACTCGACCAGGCGACCACTATGGGGCCGATGGCGCAGGCGCGCTTCGCCGACCTGATCCGCGAGCAAAAGGCGGAGGCGCTACGCAAGGGCGCCAAGGCGCACATCGACATGAAGGTGGCTAACGACAGGCAAGGCTCGCCCTATCTGGCGCCGGAAGTGCTTACCCAGGTCGACCACCAGATGAGCGTGATGCGCGAGGAAAGCTTTGGCCCGATCGTCGGTATCATGAAGGTGCGCCACGACGAGGAGGCGATCGCGCTGATGAACGACAGCCCCTATGGGCTGACGGCCTCGATCTGGACGCGCGACACGGACCATGCGGCGGCGATCGGCGATCGCGTCGAGACCGGCACCGTGTTCATGAACCGCTGCGACTATCTCGATCCGGCGCTGGTCTGGACCGGCGTCAAGGACACCGGCAAGGGCGCGGCACTGTCGGCCATCGGCTACGACAATCTGACCAGGCCGAAATCATACCATCTGCGCGAGGTGATCTAAGGTGGCGATCGGCAAGCCAACGATCGCTGTTGAGAGGGAGTAATGGCGGATACGCAACAATCGGCGCTGCCGGATCGTGAAGGTCCCGAGGGTATCGGCGGTTGGCTTGTCCTGCCGATGCTCGGGTTGATGCTCACCCCGATACTAGGGTTGGTACAATTGCACAATACCGACTATCTCGGCATGTTACAGAACTGGCAGGCCTTCAGTTTGTCCCAAGGTGTGCTGATTGTTGTCGAATTGGTGATATCCGGCATACTAAACCTTACGGCCCCGGCCCTATTATTGTTCTTCATGTTCAAGCGCTGGCAGATATTCCCCGGCTGGTACATGATTTGGGCATTCGCGATGCCGATATATTCCGTTGTCGATTCATGGGCCGGGTATCTGGCTTTTCCCGACAGCTTTCCATCGCTGGACGATGCGTTCGATAAAGAAACGATGCGCGACATTTACCGTTCGGTCTGGGCCGCAGCCATCTGGATTCCGTACATGATGCGGTCAGACCGTGTGGCCAATACCTTTGTGAATTAACAACAGCCGAGAGCATGAAAGCAGTCAAGAAGGTCGAAATGACAAAACTCGTTTCCAAATGGAATTACCCGACGACCGTCCGCTTCGGCGCCGGACGCATCAAGGAACTGCCGGAGGTGCTGGCGGCGACCGGCATCAAGCGGCCGCTGTTCGTCACCGACCCGGGACTGGCCAAGCTGCCGGTGGTGGCCTCGACGCTGAAGATCCTCGACGACGCCAAGGTGCCGTATGGCGTGTTTTCCGAGGTCAAGCCGAACCCGGTCGATTCCAACCTGACCGCCGGCATCGCCGTGTTCAAGAAGGGCAAGCATGACGGCGTCATCGCCTTTGGCGGCGGCTCGGCACTCGACCTCGGCAAGCTGATCGCCTTCCAGGCCGGGCAGACGCGGCCGGTCTGGGATTTCGAGGATGTCGGCGACTGGTGGACGCGCGCCGATGCCGATGCGATCGCGCCGATCATCGCGGTGCCGACCACGGCCGGCACCGGCTCGGAGGTCGGCCGCGCCGGCGTCATCACCAATGAAGCGACCCACACCAAGAAGGTCATCTTCCATCCGAAACTTTTGCCTGCGATCGTCATTGCCGATCCGGAACTGTCGGTCGGCATGCCCGGTTTCATCACCGCCGGCACCGGTATGGATGCGCTCGCCCACTGCCTCGAAGCCTATTGCGCGCCGGGCTATCACCCGATGGCCGACGGCATTGCCGTGGAAGGCATCAGGCTGGTCTTCGAAAACCTGCCGAAAGCCTATGCCAACGGCAAGGATCTGGTCGCCCGCGCCAATATGATGAGCGCCGCTGCGATGGGCGCGGCCGCCTTCCAAAAGGGCCTTGGCGCCATTCATTCGCTGTCGCATCCGATCGGCGCGCTCTACGACACCCACCACGGCATGACCAACGCAGTGTTCATGCCCTATGTGCTGGCCTTCAATCGCGAGGCGATCGAGCCGCGCATCGCCCGGCTCGCCGCCTATTGCGGCATCAAGGGCGGTTTCGACGGCTTTGCCAAGGCGATCGTCAAGCTGCGCAAGGAGCTCAAGGTGCCGCACGCGCTGCCCGGCCTGATCAAGGGGCTCGACATGGACAAGAAGCGCAAGGGCCTGATCGCCGACATGGCGGTGGTCGATCCGACCGCCGGCGGCAACCCGGTCAAGCTGACCAAGAAGGCGGCGCTGACGCTGCTGGAAAACGCCATCGCCGGCGCCGTCTGAGGCAACTTCAGCATTGCAAATCCATTTGGGAAAAAAGAGGCGAAGAAAGGGGGAAAGGATGAAAGGCAAGGCCGAAACTAGTTAGCCGGAAAAATAACGGCGTAGCGATTGCTACAGCCGGTTAAAAAGAGTTTACTTTTTCGTACTGCAGGGCATCGCTTTCACAAAGCTTTCATCTGGCTGTCACACGAAAACGATACCGCATCGCAGGCGTCCAACGGCGTCAGTTCAACGGAGAGAACACATGTTCAAATTCACGGGAAAACTGCTTTCCCTTTCGGCCGTCGCCCTGATGGCGACCTCTGCCATCTCGTCGGCCCAGTCCATGGATGAACTGGTCGCCGCAGCCAAGGCGGAAGGCCAGCTCACCACGATCGCGCTGCCGCACAGCTGGTGCGGCTATGGCGACGTCATCGCCGGCTTCAAGGCAAAATATCCGGGGATCACCGTCAACGAACTCAATCCCGATGCCGGCTCCGGCGACGAGATCGAGGCGATCAAGGCCAACAAGGACAATAAAGGCCCGCAGGCGCCTGATGTCATCGACGTCGGCCTGTCTTTCGGCCCGTCCGCCAAGGCAGATAACCTGATCCAACCCTACAAGGTGTCGACCTGGGATACGATCCCTGACAGCGCCAAGGATGCCGATGGCTTCTGGACCGGCGACTACTACGGCGTGCTCGCCTTCGGCGTGAACAAAGCCGTCGTGCAGAACGCGCCACAGGACTGGGCTGACCTGCAGAAGCCGGAATATGCCAACTCGGTGGCGCTCGCCGGTGACCCGCGCACGTCGAACAACGCCGTCATGTCGGTCTACGCCTCGGGCCTCGCGGCTGGTGGTACCGGCGGCCAGGACGCCGCCGCCAAGGGTCTGCAATTCTTCAAGCAGCTCAACGATGCCGGCAACTTCGTGCCGGTCGACGCTGAAGCGGCAGCTGTCGCCCAGGGCACGACGCCGATCGTGATGAACTGGGACTACAACCTGCTTGCCATGCGCGACAAGATGGCCGGCAATCCGGAAATTGAAATCGTCGTGCCAAAGGGAGCGGTGGTCGCAGGCGTCTACGTTCAGGCGATCAGTGCCTATGCGCCGCACCCGAATGCCGCCAAGTTGTGGATGGAGTATCTCTATTCGGACGAAGGCCAGCTCGGTTGGCTGAAGGGCTACTGCCACCCGATCCGCTTCAACGATCTCGCCAAGAAGGGCGTGATCCCGAAGGAGATGCTGGACAAGCTGCCGGCCGCCGAGAACTATGAAAAAGCGGTCTTCCCTACTTTGGAGGAACAGAACGCTGCCAAGAAGGAAATCAGCACGAACTGGGATGCCATCGTTGGCGCCGTCGTGAAGTAATTCATAGGGCGCTGGGCGGTTCGCCGCCCGGCGCCCTATGCCAACTTCGGGAACTCCATGGCAGATTCCACAATGTCCCAGACAGCCAGCGTCAGTCCTGGCGCGCCGGAGATCAGCCGCCTTCGGCTGCCACTGCATTGGTTAGGCGTAACTCCGTTCTTCATTTTCGCGCTGCTCTTTCTGATCTTGCCCACGGTAGGGCTGGTCGCGGGCGCGTTCAAAAATGCAGCTGGCGACTATACGCTCGATAACATCATAGCGTTGTCGCAACCCAAGCTCGCGGCGGCCTATTGGGTATCCATTCAGATCAGCTTTGTTTCTGCGATCCTTGGCGCCTTGATCGGCCTGGCAATGGCCGTGGCAGTCGTTCGCGGAGGTTTGCCGTCGTGGTTACGCTCGGCGACCTTGACCTTCTCGGGCGTCGCCTCGAATTTCGCCGGCGTGCCGCTGGCATTCTCGTTCATCGCGACGCTAGGTCGGCTCGGAGTGGCGACAATCCTGTTGCGAGACATTTTCGGCATCAACATCTATTCGCTCGGCTTCAGTATCTTTTCGTTTTGGGGCCTAATCCTCACCTACCTTTATTTCCAGATTCCATTGATGATTGTCATCATCACGCCGGCGGTCGATGGGCTGAAGAAGGAATGGGGTGAAGCTGCCGCCACGCTCGGCGCAAGCAATTGGCAATATTGGCGCATGGTGGTCATCCCGGTCTTATGGCCGAGTTTTCTCGGTACGACGGTCCTCCTCTTTGCCAACGCGTTCGGGGCGGTCGCAACAGCCTATGCACTGACGGGGCCGTCACTCAACATCGTGCCCATCCAGCTGTTCGCGCAGATTCGCGGCGACGTGCTTTACAATCCGAATCTAGGCTACGCGCTTGCATTCGGCATGATAGTCATCACCGGCTTGGCCAACCTCTTCTATATCTTGTTCCAACGGCGAGCCGAGCGGTGGCTGAAATGAAGCAAGGCAGCCGCTTTTGGGCTTGGCTCGTTTTTGGCGTGGGAACCGCCTATTTTGTCCTGCCGCTTTTGGCGACCTTTGAATTCTCCTTGCGTAAGCGGCGCGGGGAATACTCCTTTGACGCCTACCGCTCAGTCTTCGAAGATCCGAATTTCCAGACGACATTTACCTACTCCGTCGTTGTGGCGGTTTTCACCATTCTTTTGGGCGTGCTCCTCGTTGTCCCGACGGCCTACTGGATTCGGCTGCGGCTACCGAATCTGCGGCCGCTCATAGAGTTCATCACTCTGCTGCCGCTGGTTATTCCCGCTATCGTCATCGTCTTCGGCTACATCAGAATGTTCGGTTCGAATTCAACGCTGCCTTTCCTGGCGACAGCGCGCGGCACCGATGTTCTGCTGGTCATCGGCTATGCAGTGCTGGCGCTGCCTTATATGTACCGGGCGGTCGATACCGGTCTCAGGACCATCGACGTCAGAACGCTCACCGAAGCCGCACAAATCCTCGGCGCCGGCTGGACCACCATCATCGCCCGCATCATCCTGCCGAACGTACTGATCGCCGTCTTATCCGGCGCGTTCCTGAGTTTTGCCATCGTCATCGGCGAGTTCACCATGGCCTCGCTGTTGAATCGCCCAGCCTTCGGCCCCTATCTGCAGAACATCGGCGCCAACAGTGCCTATGAGCCGTCGGCACTGGCGATCATTTCGTTCGCCATCACCTGGGGCTGCATGTCGCTGATCCAGATCCTGTCGCGCTTCGCGCCGAAATCGGCAAACCGCCCGAACTGATCGAAAGAAAAAGTCATGGCCGAGCCATTCCTCTCAATACAGCAGGTGCAAAAATCCTTCGGCGCCACCACCGTGGTGCAGGATTTCAACCTCGACGTCGAGCCGGGCGAATTCGTCTCCTTCCTCGGGCCATCGGGCTGCGGCAAGACGACGGTGCTGCGCATGGTCGCCGGCTTCGAGGAGCCGAGCGCCGGCAAGATCGTGGTGGCCGGCAAGGACATCACCCGGCTCAAGCCCAACCAGCGCAATGTCGGCATGGTGTTCCAGGCTTACGCGCTGTTTCCGAATCTGACCGTGGCGCAGAACATCGGCTTCGGGCTGAAGGTCGCGGGCATGCCCAAGCCCGATGCCGACAGGCGCGTTGCCGAGATGCTCGACCTCATCAAGCTGCCGCAGATGGGCGATCGCTATCCCTATCAGCTCTCCGGTGGCCAGCAGCAGCGTATCGCGCTGGCGCGGGCCATCGCGCCGAAGCCGAAGCTCCTGCTGCTCGACGAGCCGTTGTCGGCGCTCGATGCCAAGGTGCGCGTATCGCTGCGCGAGGAAATCCGCTCGATCCAGAAGAAGCTCGGCATCACCACCATCTTCGTCACCCACGATCAGGAAGAGGCGCTGTCGATTTCCGACCGCATCGCTGTGATGTATGGCGGCAAGGCCGAGCAAGTCGGCACGCCGTTCGAGATCTACAACCGGCCGGCAACCAAATTCGTCGCCAATTTCGTCGGCACGCTGAACGTGCTGGAAGGCACGGTCACCGACGCGGCTTCGGGCAAGGTGCGCGTCAACTCGCAAGAGGTCTCGCTCAAGGGCAAGCTCAACGGCTCGAAGTCCGGGGACACGCTGTCGCTGGCGTTGCGGCCCGAGGCGATCTCGCTCGGCCGCCACCCCGGCCGCGACTCCAGCCTTTCGGGCGAAATCGCCGAGGTGCATTTCCTCGGTTCGGTGATCCGGGTGCGCGTCGGCATCGGCGGCAGCACGGTCTCGCTAGACACATTCAACAGCCCGGCAACGCCGCCGCCTGCCGTCGGCGAAAAGGCCGAGATTTCGTTCTCGTCCGGCGACATGCTTGTGCTGCATTGAGGCAGTTCTGGAAAACTGTTCCACATTTTCCTGGGATCGCCTTCAGGCGATCCGCCAATAGACAGGCGGATTTGCCTCGGCGCGAGCAAAAGAACCGGATCTGCTCAGACCCAAGCTTGGTAGCGTGACAATTGTCGATCGGACGAATATACGGAGGTCGCGACGGTGTGATTTCCTGTGCTCCACATTTAGTCAGGGAATGTTGCAATCGCGGTCAATCTCATGCGTCAAAAGAGACAAGCAGACCGCCAAGGGAAACCCGCTGGGGAGTGAAGATTGATCCTTGAATTGGAATTGTCTGCAGCCGGTTTTGTGACCTGCAGTTTGGGACATTTTGGCTGATGGGCTCCAGCAATTTCCTGGACTCTGAAGACGCTGTGCGCAGGTTGCCTGGTCATCCGGAACAGGCCGACTTGGCGCGCGCAGCGTATTTCCATCAACTGAAATCGATGCCGGCGCGCCGCTATCATGGAAGTGCCGAGTTGCGCCGCAATTTGCCGAAGCAGCTTGGGCGAGCCTTTGATCTCGGGGTGGGCAATGGAACCCTGTCTCTTGCGTCGGCGGCCGATGGATGGCAGGTCACGGCGGTTGAGCCGGACCCTAGCGCGTTGACCGGAACTGATGCGATTCGGGCGCCCGCCAGAAACACCGGTACGCGCATTGATGTCGTCGAAGCCGGTCACCTGGTATCGTTCATTTGTGAAAAGGAAGATCGTGATGTCGGCTAAAGGGGTCGAAGAAGCGCGGCCGATAACAGTCACTGATACCGCGGCTGACATCTACTCGGACAGTCAGTACCTTGCCAACAATCCTGACTGGCATCTGGCCGATACAGCCTGGAAGGCGCGCGAGATCGCAAACATCCTGGAGCGCAACAATGTTGTCTGGCGCGACGCCGTCGAGGTCGGCTGCGGCAGCGGCGGCATCGTCGGCAAATTGGCCGCGCAATATCCGGGCAGACCTATTCATGGATACGATATTTCCGAAGACGCAGCAAAACTCTGGCCGCTGCAAAAGGCGTCTGGCGCGATCTTCCACCACGAGGATTTTCTGGCGACCAAGTCAGTGCATGACCTTGTCATGCTGATCGACGTCTTCGAACATGTCGAAGACTATATGGGCTTTTTGCGGGCACTGCGCCCGCACGGCCGCTATCACGTTTTTCATATTCCTTTGGACCTTCACGTCCAGGGACTGGTTCGGCGAGCTTACATGCACGCACGTCAGAAGGTGGGGCATCTCCATTATTTCACGCGCGAGACCGCGCTTGCGACGCTTGAGGACACGGGTTACACGGTGGTCGATTGGCACTTTACCGACGTGGCGGGCGAAGCCAACGTTTCCACGAGGCCTCTGCGCACCAAATTGCTCAATCCAGTGCGCAAACTGATAGGCAGCGTTGCCCCCGCTACCAGTGCGCTGCTGCTGGGCGGCTTTTCCCTCATGGTGCTCTGCCGGCCGCGCGATGATCCGTCCGCGCCGGCTGCCATGCCCTTGTGAACTTCAGATAGCCGGAGAGAAATCCTGATGACGAATCCCCAACGCGTCCTCGTTACGGGCGGAGCTGGTTTCATAGGCTGGCGGTGCGCGCGAAATCTCGCCAAGGACGGCGCTCGGGTGTTGATCGCCGATAATCTTTCGGTCGGCATGCCGATGCCTGACATGGACGGATGCGAGACGCGGGAGATCGACATCCGCGACAAGAGTGGGATGGTAGAGTTGGCTGAGGGTTTCAAGCCCGACACCATTATCCACCTGGCGGCTATTCACCACATTCCGACATGCGAGCGACAGCGCGCCTATGCGTTGGACGTGAACGTGGTCGGCACCGAAATCGTCCTCGATGCTGCTGAAAAGGCTGGTGTCGGAACGGTCGTGCTGGCGTCCAGCGGCGCGGTGTACGACTGGGTCGATGCCCCGCTCGACGAGGATGCGACCAGGACCTGGCCTTGCGACAACTATGCTCTGTCCAAGCTGACCAATGAAAGCCAGCTTCGTTTCTGGGCCGACAGGACCGGCGGGAGGGGGCGTGTGGCGCGCATCTTCAACACTATCGGCCATGACGACCCCAATGCGCATCTCATTCCCGATATTCTCAACCAGCTCTACAATGCCAAGGGCCAGGCCAGGATCGCATTGGGCAATCTGAAACCGCGGCGCGACTACATCCATGCGGAGGATACCGCTGCCGGGGTGGCGGCTTTGGCCGGCGACACTGGTGAGGCGAGTTTCGATGTGATGAATATCGGTTCCGGCAGGGACGCATCGGTGGAGGAGCTTGTTCGCCTGATCGGAGCGGCGATGAAGGTCGATATCGAGATCGTCGAGGACAAGGCGCGCTTACGCAGGGTCGACCGCGCAACGCAACTGGCCAAGGTGGACAAGATCGGAAATCGAGTTGGCTGGTCCGCCAAGATCGAACTTCCAGCCGCCGTGGCCGATATCGTGCGCGGGTTTCCTTTCAAAAAGGCAGGCTGAGGCATCGAGGGGCGAAGATGATTACCGCGGGCTTCACGCTCATCGGCCGAGGCAACTGGTCAGGTGGGGAGACCTACCTGCGCAACATGCTCGGCGTTATTTCCAGCGAATTGGCCGGGAAGTTGCAGGCCAAGCTGTTCTTAACTCCGGCGCAGGCAGAAAAGATCGGCACATCGATGGATGCTTTCCTGGCCGCGCCGCCGATCGTCGATGCGAAGGTTGCTGATTTTGGCCGCGGTCGCAACGCCATCCGGGCGCTGGCCAGCGGCAGCGACGCCGATGCGGCACGGATACTAAGCCACGAAGGCGTCGACGTGGTGTTCGAGCCGGCGCAGTTCTACGGCAACCGTTTTCCGATTTCTGTCGTATCGTGGATTCCTGACTTCCAGCACCGACACTTGCCACACCTGTTCTCGCGCTCCATGTGGTGGCGTCGCGATTTGGGATACCGTCTGCAGACGTCCGGCAAACGCATCATCCTGTTGTCGAGCGATGACGCCAGGCGGGACTGCGAGATGTATTATCCCGCAGCACGCGGCAAGACGGCGGTCGTTCGGTTTGCAATCGATCTTGATCCGGCCCCGCATATAGCAAGGCAGGCGGAGGTGATCGCACGGTATGAACTGCCGCAGCGTTATTTCTACCTACCGAACCAGTTCTGGTCGCACAAGAACCATGGGCTTGTGATCAAAGCATTGGCGCACATATCGGCAAATGGCGGGCTTGATAAGGTTGCCCCCGTGATCTTGACCGGGCGAACCGAAGACCCGCGCAATCCCCGACATTTCGACCAGTTGCTGGCTAGCGCCAGGGAGGCCGGCGTGTCGGGTCATTTCCGTCATCTGGGCCTTGTGCCTTACGAGGATGTGTTCGGCCTCAACGCTGCTTCCGATGCTCTCATCAATCCTTCGCTGTTCGAGGGCTGGTCAACCACGGTCGAGGAAGCCAAGGCGCTCGGCACACGGATGCTCCTCTCGGATATCAGCCTTCATCGGGAGCAGGCGCCAAACGCGACGTTCTTTCCGGTCGACGATGCCGTGGCGTTAGCGTCCGCCATGGTCACAATGTCTCAGGGACCGGCGCGAACGCATGAAAAGGCCGAAAAGCTGCGTGCCGATCATGCGGCGCGTCGCCAGATGTATGCGGACGCGCTTCTTGGAGCATTCCAGCGCGCCGCCGCAGTTCGCTGACCGCCCTCAGTCATGATCGAACCGTCCAGGCCCCTGCCGTCGGTCGCTTTTCACGGTTATAACTGGGCATGGCGCTTTTTGAACTGACCCTTGTTCTTCTCCTGGCCGCGGTCGCCCTGACGGCGTTGTCACGGCGTCTGCAGATTCCCTATCCTTCGTTGCTGGCGCTGGCCGGCGCCGGCATAGCCTTCCTGCCGTTTGCACCGACCATCGAGATCGACCCGGAGCTGGCGCTCGCTCTGTTCATCGCGCCGGTGCTGCTCGACGCGGCCTATGACACGTCGCTGCGCGATCTCAACCGCTACAAGGTTTCGCTCATCCTGCTGGCGCTCGGCGCCGTCATCTTTACCACCGTGACCGTGGCATTTGTCGGTTGGACGATGGCAGGCCTGCCCATTGCCGCGGCCATAGCACTTGGGGCGATCGTGGCGCCGCCCGATGCCGTCGCAGCCGCGGCCGTGCTCGGACAGTTCAAGGTGCCGCACCGCATCACCGCCATCCTGGAAGGCGAGAGCCTGCTCAACGACGCCACGGCGCTGTTGATCTACAGGATGTCGGTTTCCGCAGCCGCCGGCTCCATCCTGTTCAGCAGTGCCGTACCAATGATCCTGCTGTCGACGGTTGGCAGCCTTGCCGCAGGCTATGTGCTCGGCCGGTTGTCTCTCGCGATACTCGGCCGCATCGACGACCCGGCGAGCGGCACCGTGGTGCAATTCGCCTCAACGTTCGGCGTCTGGATCCTGGCCGACAGGATAGGGCTTTCCGCCATCATCACGATCGTCGTCTATGCCATGACGATCGCACGTACGTCGCCGCGCCGCATGCCGGCAAGGAATCGTGTCAGTTCCTACTCGGTCTGGGAGACGGCGGTGTTCGTGCTCAATGTCTTGGCCTTCGTTCTGATGGGACTTCAGGCACGGTTGATCGTCGGCCGCCTTGCTGAGCAGGGGCAGGTCGAAGCATTCATCTTCGCCGCAGCCGTGCTGGCTGTCGTCATCGTCTCGCGGCTGGTCTGGGTGCTGGGCTGTGGCGCGATTCTCAGAAGGCTGGCACGTCTGGGCGATGAGGACAGGCGGAGAGACGCTCCGACATTTCGCGGCGGCGTGCTCATCGGCTGGTGCGGCATGCGCGGCCTGGTGACGCTTGCGGCAGCCTTCGCCTTGCCGGCCGATTTTCCCGGCCGCGACCCGATCGTGCTCGCCGCTTTCACTGTCGTGCTCGGCACGCTGGTGCTGCAAGGCGTCAGCCTGAAGCCGTTGCTGCTTCTGCTCAATTTCGACCCCGACCAGACCGTCGACCGGGAGGTCGCGCAGGCGCGCGTCGCCATCATGCAGGCGGCGCTGGACGTGCTGAGCGGCAAGACATCGAGTGCGGCAGGGGCGGTGCGAGAGCAATATGCGGCGCAGCGCGCCATCGCCGAAAACCCGGAGGATGCCCAGGCCGCGACCGAGTATGACAGATTGCGTCTTTATGCCATCAAGAGCCAGCGCGATGCGCTGGAGCGTTTGCGCATCGACGGAACGATCGGCGACGAAGCCTACCACCGCCTTGAGGAAGAAATCGACTGGTCGGAACTGGCAGCATCCCCGCCCGGTCGGTTCCAGCCGCTGACCACTTAAAGCGCGTCGCGTTTGGACAGCCTCTTGCGACGCGCTTTAAGTTTTTGTCTCTATGCATGTCGTTATCCCAAAACCGCTGCGCACTTTTGGGCGACAAGCATTAGCATCTGGCCCAAGCTCCCTCCGCCCGGCTGCACATTGCAAGGCTGTCAGCGAACGGCTACTGCCAGCAGGAAACTGAGCCGGATAAGCAATGAAGCTGGTCAGCTACAACATCCAGTACGGCTTCGGCAGCGATGGCCGCTACGATCTGGCGCGCTGCGCCAAGGTCGTTGCCGGCGCCGACATCATCGCCTTACAGGAAGTGGAGCGGCACTGGTTGCGCAGCAACGAGGACGACCAGCCGGAACTTCTTTCGCAATTGCTGCCCGACTACCATTGGGTCTATGGCCCGGCCTTCGACATGGATGCCAGCCGACGGCGTGAAGGCCGCATCGTCAACCGGCGGCGGCAATTCGGCACCATGCTTCTGTCGAAGCTGCCGATCGCCTGGTCGCGGCTGCACACGCTGCCGCTCAGGCGCACGCTGCGGCCGCTCAACACCCGCAATGCCGCACTCGAGTGCATGATCCGCACCCCTGCCGGCCCGGTGCGGGTGCTGTCGCTGCATCTGGCACATATTGCCGCCGAGGAGCGGCTGGAGCAGATCGAATACCTGCTCGCCGAGCATCACCGGGCGCCGTCCGAGGGCGGGCCATGGAGCGGTGCCGACGATGAGCCGGCGCGCAACTGGAGCAATGGCGAACAGGAGCCGGAAAGCCCGCTGGCGGCGATCTGGATGGGCGACTTCAACATGGAGCCGGGCAGCGCCGAGTACCGCCGCATCGCCGGCAGCGCGCCCTATCATCGCGGTGCCGCCTATCTCGACGGTTTTGTCGATGCCGCCGCCGTCGCCATGGAACCGACAACGGATTTCCATACCCATGTGAAGACCATCGACGGCAGAGTAGCAAAGCGCCGGCTCGACCATTGCTTCGTCGGCGGCATGTTTGCCGGGCGCGTGCGTTCGGTCAGTGCCGATGTCGGCCAAATCGCCTCCGATCATTTTCCGCTCTGGGTCGATATCGACATGGAAGCGCCGGTAGCCACCGGGATCGGCGGCGGATGAGCCGCCGATGAGCCTGTTTGTCTTTTTCGCGGTGCTTGCCGCTGCGGCCATGCATGCGATCTGGAACGCGCTGGTCAAGGTCCATCTCGACCGTTTCCTGTCGATTACGCTGATGACGGCCGGCATGGGTGCCGCCGCGCTGGTGACGTTGCCTTTCGTCGAGGTGCCGAAGCCGGAAGTGTGGCCATACATCCTCGCCTCGGTTGTCTTCCACATGGGCTACAGGACGTTCCTGATCGGTGCCTACAAGGCCGGCGATTTCGCCCAGACCTATCCGCTGGCGCGCGGCACCGCGCCGCTATTGGCTGCTTTGGGGGGCATTGTGGTTGTGGCCGAGATGCCGGCGCCGCTCGCTATCGTCGGCATCGTCTTGTTGTCGGCGGGCACGCTGGTGCTGTCGTTTCGCGGCGGCGCGCATCTGGAGAAGTTGAACCTGCGCGCCGTCGGCTTCGCGCTGGGCACATCGATCTTCATCGCCAGCTATACGCTGTCGGACGGCAGCGGCGCGCGGCTCGCCGCCACCGCGTCGAGTTATGCGGCCTGGCTGTTCGTCTGCGACGCGCTGTGGGCGCTGGTGCTGTGCGTCGTCTTTCGCGGCCCACGGGCGCTGCCGGTGCTGGCGCGCGACTGGAAGGCGGGAATCTATACCGGCGTGCTCAGCGGCGGCGCCTACTGGATCGTGATGTGGGCGATGACCAAGGCTCCGATCGCCTCGGTGGCGTCGCTGCGCGAAACATCGATCCTGTTCGCCATGATGATCTCGGTGTTCGCGCTCGGCGAGAAGATGACGGCATGGCGAGGTGCTGCGGTGCTTAGCATCGTCGCCGGCGTCGTTGCGCTGAGACTGGGATAGTCACGCGATCTCCAGGTCGCACACTATCAGCCCGTCCGTGCCACCTTCGAGCGCCGCGACCAGTCTCGCGCCGGCTCGCTGGTGCGCTTCATGCTCCAGATAGGCATCGCGTGCCGCCGCATCGCGAAAGTCGATGGTGAAGCCGTGCGTGAAGCCGCGGGCGAAGGGTTCTGGGCTGGTGTTGGCGCTGAACTCGACCTTGCCCATGCCGTCGATCACCGGCCGCAACGCTTCGAGATCGCCATGGATTGCCGCGCGCTCGGCGATGGCGACATCGTTGCGGAATCTGACGAAAACACAGTGCCTGATCATTCTTTGTCCCTCATGCCGCTCGGTTGGTGGAAAACACCGCCGGCGGCAGCGGCTCCCGGCCAAGGATCAGATCGGCGCCCTTTTCGCCTACCATGATCGTCGGCGCGTTGGTGTTGGAGGAGGGGATGCGCGGCATCACCGAGGCGTCGCAGACGCGCAGGCCCTCGATGCCGCGCAGCTTGAGATCGGGCGTTACCACGCTCATCGCATCGTGGCCCATGCGGCAGGTGCCGACCGGGTGGTGGTCGGTCTTGGAACTGCGGCAGGCGTAGTCGAACAGTTCGTCGCCGGTCTGCAGGTCGGGTCCCGGTAGTACCTCGCGCAGCACGTAGGGCTGCAGCGCCTTCTGCCGCATGATCTCGCGCGCCAGCCTCAGCCCCTTGATCGACATGTCGCGGTCACAGGGATCGGACCAATAGTTCGGATCGATCAGCGGGCGGTCGGCCGGGTCGGCACTGTTCAGCCGCACCGTGCCGCGCGAGCGCGGGCGCAGGAAGGCCGAGTTCAGTGTCACGCCCGGATTGTTCAGCTTCTCGATGCCGGCCTCGATGCCGGAGCCGAGGCCGAGATGCAGCTGGATATCGGGAGAGGCGGCGGTCGGATCGGCGTACCAGAAGCCGCCGGTCTCGAACAGGCTGGAGGCCACGGGGCCCTTCTTCAGGAGAAGATACTGCAGGCCGGCCCACGCCGTCCAGTGCAGCTTGGCGTAGTTGTCATAGGTGTGGTTGCCGGTGCATTCGGCGATGACGAACAGGTCGAGATGATCCTGCAGATTGGAGCCGACGCCGGGCAAATCGTGCACCGGCGTCACGCCGACCGCCTTCAGATGGTCGGCCGGGCCGATGCCCGACTGCATCAGAAGCTTCGGCGAGCCGATGGCGCCGGACGAGACGATCACCTCGCGTTCGGCGTGCAGGGTCGTTGGCTGGCCGCCCGGCCCGTCGACGATCTCGACGCCGACGGCGCGGCCCTTGTCGACGACGATGCGTGTCACCAGAACGCCGGTCCTGACGGTGAGATTCTTGCGCTCGCGGATCGGCCTGAGATAGGCGACCGAGGCGGAGGAGCGTTTTGCGTCCTTCTGCGTCAATTGGTAGTAGCCGACGCCCTCCTGGCTGGCGCCGTTGAAGTCGGGATTAAAGGGAATGCCCATCTCTTGTCCGGCACGGAAATAGGCCTCGCAGATCGGCAGCGGCGCGATCGGGTTCGATACGCCGAGCGGGCCCTGGTCGCCGTGAAAATCGTTGGCATAGCGCTGGTTGTTCTCGGCGCGCTTGAAATAGGGCAGCACGTCGCGATAGCCCCAACCGGCAAGGCCTTCTTCCTTCTCCCAGGCATCGTAGTCGCGTGCGTTGCCGCGCGTGTAGATCTGGGCGTTGATCGAAGAGCCGCCGCCGATCACCTTGGCCTGCGTGTACCGGAAGACGCGATCGTTCATGTACTTTTGCGGCACCGTCGACCAGCCCCAGGCGGCGATGCCCTTGGTCATCTTGGCAAAACCGGCCGGCATGTGGATCAAGGGATGCCAGTCCTTGCCGCCGGCTTCGAGCAGCAGCACCTGATGCGACGGATCTTCGCTCAGCCGATTGGCGAGTACGCAGCCGGCCGGGCCGGCGCCGACAATTATGTAGTCAGTCATGGGATGTAGTCGATCATGGCGTCACCTGTTCATAGCCTCGGCACGGACAGCGCGCCGTCGACATTGATGACCGAGCCGGTCGAAAAGCCGAGCTTGCTCCCGGCGAGCGCCGCCACGGCGGCACCGATATCCTTGCTCTCGCCCCAGCGCATTGCCGGCACCAGGCCGCCGTCGATCAATCCGTCATATTTGGCGGTGACACCCGCGGTCATGTCGGTGCGGATGATGCCCGGCCGCACTTCGAACACGGCGATGTTTTCGGCGGCAAGCCGCAGCGCCAGGTTCTTCACCCACATCGAAAGCCCGGCCTTGGCAATGCAGTAATCGGAGCGTTCCGGCGAGGCCATGGCGGCACTGACCGAAGTGATGGTGATGATCGACCTCGCACCATCGCTCGGCAAGTCGAGCATCGCTTTGGCAACGGCCTGGCTGAGGAATACGGTGCCGCGCAGATTGATGCTGAGCACCCGGTCGAAATTTTCCGGCTTGAGTTCAAGCAGGTCGCCGCGCAGGACGGTGCCGATGCCAGCATTGTTGACCAGGCAGTCGATGCGGCCGAAGGCGCTTGTCGCGGCATCGATCAGCGCTGCATGGTCGTCGAGGTCGGCGATGTCGCCGCTGACATAGGCGAACTTCGCGCCGCGCCCGGTGATGTCGGCGGCGAGCCCGTCGGCGGCTTCGTTGGCAAGGTCGGCGACGAGGATGTCGAAGCCGGCGCTGGCCAGCGCCTCGGCGCAGGCAAGGCCGATGCCGCGCGCGCCGCCGGTGACGATCGCTGCCGGGCGGCTCATGTTGCGAGCTCCGTCTTGCGGATGTGGTCGGCGACGCGCAGCGCCTGTGCGGCGATCGACAGCGCCGGATTGACGGCGGCCGAATTCGGCAGGAAGCCGGCATCGACGACGAACAAATTGCTGTGGTCGAAGGAGCGGCAGAATGGGTCGAGCGGCGAGGTCGCCGGGTCATTGCCCATCTTCACCGTGCCGCACTGGTGCGAGGGCGTGCGCTTGTCGAACGGCCGCGACAGGACGATCGGATAGCCGCAGGCGCGGAAATTCTCGCGCATCACCTTGGTCAGCCCGTCGAGCGACTCCATGTTGGAGCGCCGCCACTGCATGACGATGTCCTTGCCGTCGACCATGATGCGGCTCTCGGGATCGGGCAGGTCCTCGCACATCAGATACCAGTCGACGGCGCGGCCGGCCATGAAATCGAGCGCGAATTTGGGCGCGCGCCTGACATTGGCCTTGAGGATGTTGCCGTCGATCTTGCCGAGGAGTTGGACATTGCCGAGCGGCTTGCCGCCCTTGCCGTCGGACAGATAATAGTCGTTCAGCATCAGCGTCTTCTGGTAGACGGATTTGTTCCGGCGGCGCGGATCGATCGCCAGCATGGCGCTCGAATTGTGGTTCATGAAGTTGCGGCCGACCTGGTCGGAGCGGTTGGCCAGGCCTTTGCCGCCGCCTTTGCCGTTGGGGGAAGGCGAACGCAGCAGGATGGCGGCGGAATTGACCGCGCCGGCCGACAGGATGACCAGCTTCGGCGCGACGCTCTTCAGCGTACCGTTCTGTCGATAATGGACGGCGGCGATCGTCCTGGCGTCCGGCGATGCTTCGAGATGTTCGACATGCGCGCCGGTCTCGAGCTTGATGTTCTGGTCGGCAAGGGCCGACGCCAGCGGCCCCGTTTGCGCGTCGACCTTGCCGGCGCCGGTGTTGGGAAACGCATCCCACGGCGTGCTGCCGTCTTTCAGCCAGGCTTCGATGTCGACGCCGAGCGGCAGCGATGCCGGATGCAGGCCCAGGCTCTTCAACTCGGCGCGCGCACGCGCGATAGGCGGCTCGTCGGGTACCGGGCCGAAAGGGTAGGGCGTCGAGTGGAACGGCTCGGTCGGGTCTTCGCCGAGCGCACCACGCACGCGAAAAAGCTGCTCGGCCCTGGAATACCAGGGTTCGAATTCCTCATAGGAAAACGGCCAGGCCGGCGAGATGCCGCCATAGTGCTCCATCTCCGAAAAGTCTTGCCTGCGGTAGCGGATCAGCACCGCGCCGTAGAATTTCGAATTGCCGCCGACATAGTAGTAATTGCCAGGGTTGAACGCGGCACCCCCGGCCTCGAGCCACATCTCCTTCGGCCGGTAGTGGCCATCGACGAAGATGGCGCGGGTGTCGCGTGTATGCGGCGTCGCCGGCAGCGGTTCGCCGCGCTCCAGCATCAGGATCGAGGCGCCACCGCCGGCAAGGCCGGAAGCGATCGTGGCGCCGCCTATGCCGGAGCCGATGATGACGATATCTGGATTTGTCATGGCCGTCAGACGATGCGTCTCTCGGTCGCCGGATCGAAGAACACCGCCTTGGTCAGGTTGAAGGCGAGCGGCGTGACCGTGCCGGGCTGGATGTTGGCGTCGGCGCGCAGCCGCGCCACCACCGCCTTGCCGCCGAGATTGGTGACCGCGAACGTATCCGAGCCGGCCGGCTCGATGACCTCGATGTGACAGTCGGCGCGGGCGATGTTCGAGGCGTTGCGTTCGGCCCCTTCGGGATCGGTCAGTGCTTCCGGGCGGACGCCGAAGATGATCGGTTTTCCCTGGAACGCCGACAGGCCGGCCGGCGCATTGGCCAGCGGCAGCGAGATCGGCTGGCGCGCCTCGCGCTCCATGACGACGGAGAAGCCGCTGCCGTTGCTGCCGATCGTCGCCGGGATCAGGTTCATCGCCGGCGAGCCCATGAAGTCAGCAACAAACAGGTTGACCGGATTGTTATAGATTTCGGCCGGCGTACCGAACTGCTGCACCTCGCCGTCGCGCATCACCGCGATCTTGGTGGCCAGCGTCATCGCCTCGATCTGGTCGTGCGTGACGTAGACGATGGTGGTGCCGGTGGTGGCGTGCAGGCGCTTGATCTCGATGCGCATGTCGACGCGCAGCTTGGCGTCGAGGTTGGACAAAGGCTCGTCGAACAGGAACAGCTTTGGATCGCGCACCAGTGCCCGGCCCATGGCGACGCGCTGGCGCTGGCCGCCGGAAAGCTGGCTTGGCTTGCGCTTCAGCAAATGGCCGATCTGCAGGACCTTCGCCACCTTGTCGATGGCCTTCTGGCGCTCGTCGGCCGGCACGCCGCGCATCTCCATGCCGAAGGCGATATTGCCGGCGACCGTCATGTTCGGATAGAGCGCGTAGCTCTGGAAGACCATCGCGATGTCGCGCTTGGAGGGGTGGAGATCGTTGATCGTGCGTCCGTCGACGCGGATTTCGCCTTCGGTGATGGTCTCCAGGCCGGCAATGGTGTTGAGCAGCGTGGACTTGCCGCAACCGGAGGGCCCGACCAGCACGAGAAAGCCGCCCTTTTCGAGGTCGAGATCGATGCCTTTCAGGATCTCGACCGCTCCGAAACGCTTCTTCAACCCGTCAATTTCCAGAAAAGCCATGCGATTATCCTTTGACGGCGCCGGCCATCAGGCCGCGCACGAAATAGCGGCCGGCGAGCACATAGACGAGGAGCGTCGGCAGCGCGGCGATCATCGCCGCCGCCATGTTGACGTTGTATTCGACGACGCCGGTCGAGGTGTTGACGACGTTGTTCAGCGCCACGGTCATCGGCATCACGTCGCCGGAGCCGGCATAGGCGGAGGCAAAGAGGAAGTCGTTCCAGATATTGGTGAACTGGTAGATCACCGTCACCACGATGATCGGCAGCGAGTTGGGCAGCATGATGCGCCGGAAGATCTGGAAGAAGCTGGCGCCGTCGATCTGCGCCGCCTTCACCAATTCATTCGGAAACGCTTCGTAGTAATTGCGGAAGAACAGGGTGGTGAAGCCGATGCCGTAGACGACGTGGACGAACACCAGGTTCACCGTCGGATTGCCGAAGCCGAAGGTGAGGCCGGTCGCGTTCTGCAGTTTGACGCCGAACCGGCCGAAGCTGCCGAGGATCGTTGCCATCGGCAAGAGAACCGATTGGAACGGGATGAAGCAGGCAAACAGCATCAGCCCGAACACCAGCGTCGCCCCGCGAAAGCGCCACTTCGTCAGCACATAGCCGTTGAGCGCGCCGAGCAGGGTCGAGATGACGACCGCTGGAACCACCATCTTGATCGAGTTCCAGAAATAACCCTTCATGCCGACGCAGGTGAGACCCGAGCAGACCTCGCTCCACGCCCTTATCCAGGGTGCGAAAGTCGGCGCTTGCGGCAGCGCCAGCATGTTGCCGTTCTGGATTTCGTCCATGGTCTTGAACGAGGTCACCAGCATGACGAATAGCGGCATCAGGTAGAACAGCGCGAACAGCGCCAGCAGCCCGTAGATGACGATGCGGTTGACCGTCCTGGCGCGGATACCGCCAGTGTTCTGGCGAGCAGGAGTGGCCACGGCGCTCATCGCGGCTTCTCCCGGAGCTCGGAATAGAGATAGGGAACGATGATCGCGGTGATGGTCATCAGCATGATCACGGCGCTGGCCGAGCCGACGGCCATTTCGTTGCGCTTGAAGGTGTACTCATACATGAAGTTCGACGGCAGCCAAGCCGAGCCGCCCGGCCCGCCGCTGGTCAGCGCGACGACCAGATCGTAGGACTTGATGGCGAGATGCGCGAGCACGATCAACGCCGAAAGGAAGATCGGCCGCAGCAGCGGAATGACGATGCGGCGGTAGAGCTGGAAGGTGGTGGCGCCGTCGATCTGCGCCGCCTTCATGATCTCGCCGTCGATCCCGCGCAGGCCGGCCAGGAACATCGCCATGATAAAGCCCGAAGCCTGCCAGACGCCGGCGATGACCACCGTGTAGATGACGAAATCCTTGTTCTTGATCCAGTCGAAATGGAAGCTCGTCCAGCCCCACTGGTGCAACGTCTGCTCGAGGCCGAGGCCGGGGTCGAGAAACCATTTCCAGGCAACGCCGGTGACGATGAAGGACAGTGCCATGGGGTAGAGATAGATCGGCCGCAACATGCCTTCGCCGCGGATCTTCTGATCAAGCAGGATCGCCAGGAACAGGCCGAGTGCCAAGCAGATGGAAATATAGAGGAAGCCGAAAATCCCCATATTGGTGATCGACGTGTACCAGCTGGACGGCGGATCGCTTTCGAAGGTCCAGCGCCATAGCCGCTGATAGGCGCGTGGCCCGGTGATGGCGTAGGAGGGAAAGGTCTTGGAGTTGGTGAAGGACAGATAGATCGTCCACAGGATGAAGCCGTAGACGAAGACGACGGAGGCGGCAAAGCTTGGCGCTAGCACGAGCTTCGGCAGCGCGTCCTGAAGGCGCGAGCGCACAGAGGCGCCCGGACGGGCATCGTGCTCCGGCGTCAGCGTGATACTGGTTTCAGCAACTGTACTCATCTGTCCATTCCGTATGGCGGGTCCGGAATTCGGCTGTCGCGGGCTCTGCGGCACGAAAGCGTGCCGGTCGGCGCAACCGCAAAACCTCGCCGCAGGGAAATCTCCCCGGCTTGCGCCGGGGAGATCATTCACATCGGCGGTGCCTTACTTGGCGTCTTCGATCGCGCTGACCAGTTGGGTCACGGCCTCGTCCGAGGTCTTGATCTGGCCGTGCACGAACTTCGAGACGACATCCTTGTAGGCGTTGGCAACCGCCGGAGGCGCGCCATAGCCTTGCGCCAGCGAACCGAACAGCGTGCCGCCTTCATTGGCGGCCTTCAAATCGGCCATGCCCTTCTTGCCGCAAGCGTCGAAATCGGTGTCCGGCACGTCGGTGCGGGCCGGAACAGAGCCCTTGACGACGTTGAAGGCCGACTGGAAGCTCTTCGACAGAGTGGCGGTGGCCAAGGCGATCTGGGCGGCCTTGCGGTCCTCCGGAACGTTGAACATGCCGAACATGTCGGAGTTGTAGACGACGCTGCCATCGGTGCCGGGGAAGCGGTAGCACAGGAAGTCGGTGCCGGGGACCTTCTTGGCGGCGTTGAATTCGCCCTTGGCCCAGTCACCCATCACCTGCACCAACGCATCGCCCTTGATGACCATGGCGGTGGCGAGGTTCCAGTCCCGGCCCGAGAAGTTCGGGTCGACATAGGTGACGAGCTTGGCGAGATTGTCGAACGACTTCTTCATCGTGTCGGACTTCAGCGACTCCTCGTCGAGGTCGTTGAAGGCCTTCTTGTAGAACTCGGGCCCGCCGGTCGACAGCACGACCGAGTCGAACATGGTGGCTTCCTGCCAATTCTGGCCGCCCAGCGCGAGCGGGATGACGCCCGCCGCCTTGGCTTTGTCGAGCAGCGCGATGAAGTCGTCGAAGGTCTTGGGCTCGGTGCCGCCGATCTTGTCCATCACCGCCTTGTTGATCCACAGCCAGTTGACCGAGTGGACGTTGACCGGGGCCGCGACCCACTTGCCGTCATAGACCGAGAATTTCTGCAGGGCCGCGGGAACGGACTTGTCCCAGCCTTCCTTTATCGCCGTCTCGGTCAGGTCGCCCATGACGCCGGCTGCGGCGTAGTCGAGCACGGTATAGCCAAGCATCTGCGAGGCGGTCGGGTAGTTGCCGGCCGCCACCATCGCCTTCAGCGCGGTCATGGCGGCGTCGCCGCCGCCGCCGGCCACCGGCACGTCCTTCCAGGCAAAGCCTTCCTTGGCCAGATCCTGCTTGAGCACGTTCAGAGCGGCAGCTTCGCCGCCCGACGTCCACCAATGCAGCATCTGGACTTCCTTGACGTCCTCGGCATGGGCCGCGAACGCAACGCCCGACGCGAGTGCCGTCCCGATAAGCAGTTTGCGCAACATGTACTTCCTCCCTTGTTGAACTTACAACGACCGGCGGATGGCCACCGGGTTCTTCCCAACTCAGCCGACCCACCATCCGGTGCGCTGGCCGCGATGAAACTGGATTGTCTTTTCCTCGGTATAATCCTCGACGGCGCGCTTGCCGAGTTCGCGTCCCAAACCGGACTGCTTGTAGCCGCCGAAAGGCAGTTCGGGGTAACCCTCCATGAACGTGTTCATCCAAACGGTTCCCGAACGCACATTCCGCGCCACCGACATGCACGTATCGATGCTGGCGCTCCACACGCCCGCCGACAGACCATAGGGCGTGTTGTTGGCGATGTGCAACGCCCTTTCAATCGATTCAAAAGTCAGCACCGAGAGCACCGGACCGAACACTTCCTCGCGCGCAATGGCCATGTCTTCGGTGACGTCGCGAATGATGGTCGGGTCGAGATACTGGCCGGCGCTGGAAGCAAGTTGCTTGCCGCCAGTATAAATCCGGCTGCCGTCGTTTTCCGCTGCCGTCACGTAGCCGGTGACCTTGGCCACATGGTCGGCGGAGATCATCGCGCCAACCTTGGTGCGGTCGTCGAGCGGGTCGCCGACAACCACCTTGGCGGTGAGGGCTTTGACGGCGCCGAGGAACTCGTCGGCGATCGCCTCATGGACGATCAGCCGGCTGCCGGCATTGCAACATTCGCCGGCATTGAAGAAGCCGCCGAATACCGCCGCGTCGGCGGCGGCCTCGAGGTCGGCGTCGGGAAAGACGATCTGGCCGTTCTTGCCGCCGAGCTCCATCGAGACTTTCTTCAGCGAGTTGGCGGCAGACGCCATGGTCATCTTGCCGACGCGGGTGGAGCCGGTGAACGACACCATTTCGACCAGCGGATGGCTGACCATCGGTGCGCCGACATCGGCGCCCAGCCCGGCAAGGATGTTGACGACGCCATCGGGCAAGCCGGCCTGCATCAGGATCTCGCCGAGCACGAAGGTCGAGGCCGAGGTCATCTCGCTCGGCTTGACCACCGCCGTGCAGCCGGCGGCGAGCGCGAAGGGCAGTTTCTGGCTGACGATAAGGAACGGGAAATTCCACGGCGTGATGATCGAGACGACGCCGATCGGTTCGCGCAGCACGACACCGAGCATGGCATCGCCGAGATTGGCGTAGCTTTCGCCGTGAAGCGTGCGGGCGAGTGCCGCAGCATAGCGCCAGATGTCGATGGCGCCGCCGATCTCGCCGCGCGCCTGGGCAATCGGCTTGCCGGATTCCAGCGCGTCGAGCCGGGCAATCTCGTCCAGTCGCGCCTCGATCAGGCCAGCCGTCTTGAGCAGGATCGCGGCGCGCTCGGCGGCTTTCATGCGCGGCCACGGGCCGGTCTCGAAGGCCTTGTGCGCGGCCTGTACCGCCGCCTCGACGTCCGCCGCGCCGGCTTGCGCATAGCGCGAAACGGTGAAGCCGTGGCCGGGGCTGCTGCGCTCCAGCGTGCGGCCGTCCTGGGCATCGACGAACTTGCCGTCGATCAGCAGCCGGTAGCTTTTCGGCGCTGCGGCTGCCTCGGCGGGCATAGTGATGTTAAGAGGCGCGTTCATGTGAGTTTCAGGTTCCTAAGATCTTGAGAACGCCGGCTTCTGCTTGGCTTTGAAAGCCTCGACGCCGGCCCTGAGATCGCTTGTCAGCGCAATGAAGCCGCTGGCCAGCGCTTCGGTCGCGGCGGCACTCTCTTCGCCTTCGGCGATGGCAATCATCAGCTTGGCGGCTTCGGTTGCCAGCGGCCCGCGCTCGGCGATCTTGCCGGCCCAGGCCTTGGCGTCCGCGAACGCCTTGCCGGTCTCGACCGCCCGGTCGACAATCCCCAACGCCATCGCATCGGTTGCCAGAAACACCTCGCCGCCAAGCGCCATCCGCCGCACCGCCTGTGCACCGAACCGGCGCACGGCGCGCTGTGTGCCGGACCAGCCGGGAACGACGCCGATCGAGGTCTCGGGGAAGCCCAGCTTCACCTGTGTTTCTGCCACGCGAAAGTCGCATGCAGCTGCCAGTTCCAGCCCACCGCCCAGCGCATGGCCGGCAAGCACGGCGATCGTCGGCTGCCGCAGCCGCGCCAGCCGGTCGAAGACGCGGTGGCCGTGGCGCACCCATTGCACCTGGAAGTCGACAGCGCTCATTTCTGCCCATGCTTCGACATCGCCGCCGGCGCAAAAGCCCTTGCCTTCGCCGCAGACCAGCACGACGCGGACGCCATCCGCCGCCTCGGCCTCGTCGAGTGCTGCTTCCAGCGCCCGCAGCATCGGAATGTCGAGCGCGTTGAATTTCTCCGGCCGGCGCAGCGTGACAATGCCGATGGCGCCGTCAGTTTCAAAGGTTACTAGACGCTCAGCCATGTGCGCCCCCAAGCGAGGCGCCGCTATTAAGCAACAGGCCGATCGGTCGGTCGTGGTAGAGCGCGTCCGGCGTCACTTTGAGGTCGTTGGCGACAGCAAGCGGGATCTCGGCCTGCGCCAGCACATCGCGTTCAAGGTCGATGCCCGGCGCCAGCTCGGTGACCATCAGCCCTGCCGGCGTCAGCTTCATCACGCAGCGCTCGGTGATGTAGGTGATGTCCTGCCCTTGGGCGACGGCACGCTTGCCCGAGAAGGAGATGTGCTCGACCTCGCCGACGACTTTCTTGACCTTGCCCTCCTGGTCGATGCGGATGCCGCCATCGGCCAATGAGAGTTTGGCACCGGCATTGAAGAAACCGGAAAAGACGATCTTCTTCGCCCGCGCGGTGATGTCGACGAAGCCGCCGGCGCCGGCGGTGACATGCGGCCGCGCCGAAAGCTTCGAGACATTGACAGAGCCGTGGCGGTCGATCTGCAGGAAGGACAGCAGCGAGGCGTCGAAGCCGCCAGCCTGAAAATAGATGAACTGGTGCGGCGAGGGCATGAAAGCGTCGGCGTTCGACGAGCAGCCGAACTTGAAGTCGAGCAGCGGCACGCCGCCAACCGCGCCCTGTTCGATGACCCAGGTGACCTTGCCGTGCTGGCCTTCCTCGAGCAGGATGCGCGGCACATTGGCCGAGATGCCGAAGCCGATATTGACGACCATGCCGTCGGCAAGCTCCATGGCGACGCGGCGGGCAATGACCTTCTGGACGTTCATTTCAGCGTTGCGAAAGCTCGACAGTGGCCGGAAGATCTCGCCGGAGATGGCCGGATCGTAGGGCGTCAGCGTCGTCTGCAACTGGTCGGGCGCCACCACGATATGATCGACCAGCACGCCGGGCACACGCACATCGTGCGGCTTCAGCGTGCCGTTCTCGACGACGCGCTTGACCTGCGCGATGACGATGCCGCCATTGTTGCGAGCGGCCAGCGCCTGTTCGAGGCCGCCGAGATAGGCGCCTTCATGCTCATAGGTGAGGTTGCCGCGCTCGTCGGCGGTGGTGGCGCGGATGATCGCGACCTGCGGCACGATCGAGCGGAAATAGAGCCACTCCTCGCCATCGAACTGCTGCACGGAAACGATCGGCTCGCTGGCGGCGGCATTCATGGCGCAGCCTTGGTGGCGCGGGTCGGCGAAGGTGTCGAGCCCGACCTTGGTCAGCACCCCGGGGCGCTTGGCGGCGGCCTCGCGATGCATGTCGAACAGGATGCCGGACGGCACGTTATAGGCGGCGACCGAATTGTCGCCGATCATCTTCCAGATCTGCGGCGGTTCGGACGAGGACGGCCCGGATGGATAGGAGCCGCACAAAGTGCGCTTCAACAAGCCGGGCTTGGCGAGATGATCAATGCCCTTGATGCCGTACATGTCGCCGGCGGCGATCGGGTGCAGCGTCGTGATATCCTTGGGATGCCCATCCGCGTCGAAGCGCTCGCCGATGGCGGCCAGCACCGCGTCCGGACAGCCGAGGCCGCTCGACGATGACACGGAAACGACCATACCATCCTTGATCAGGCCGGCAGCCTCAGTCGCGGAGACGAGCTTGCTCACCCAGCACTCCCGAGCTTCGGGTCGATGGCAACGGCCTTGCCGGACCTGGCCGACTGCAATGCCGCTTCGGCCGCGGTCAGCGACCAGACGCCGTCCTCGCCGGTGGCGGAAGGCTGGCCCTCGCCGCGGATCGCCGCGTGGAATTGGCGCAGCGAACGGGCATAGAGGTCTTCGCGATCGAAGCTCAATTCCTCCTCGCCCTGTGCCGTTCGCAGCAACACAGAGCCGACTGGCTTCTGCGTCATCACGTCCCTGCCGATCAGCGAGCCTTCGGTGCCATGCACCTCGAAGCCGGTCCCGGCGAACTTGGTGGTGAAGCCCTCATGCGACTGGGCGATGACGCCCGATGCGAAGCGCCAGAGGCACATGGCGCCGTCTTCCAGCCCGCCGGCGGCCATGCCGGCCGATTGTGTGAAGGCCGAGATCCCGACTGGATCGTCGCCGAGCACGAAGCGCAGCGTGTCGGCATCATGGACGGTGATGTCGAGCACCACGCCGCCGCCGGCGTCCGGCCTGGTGATGCGCCAGCCCTGCAGGTTTTCCGGCAGATAGACAGAGTGGAAGACGCGCGCGGCGATCGGCCTGCCGATGCGGCCGGCAGCGATCGCTGCGCGCATCGCCCGATGCGAGCCGGCATTGCGCAAATGGTGATTGGTGCCGAGCACGACGCCGGCAGCCCTGGCGGCGGCGACCATCTTGCGGGCGTCGGCGCTGGTCAGCGCCAGTGGTTTTTCGCAAAGCACATGCTTTCCCGCCTCGATAGCGGCGAGTGCCTGTTCGAGATGCAATTCGTTGGTGGTCGAGATGTAAACGGCGTCGATGTCGGAGCTGAGCAATTCATCAAGCGCCGAGACCGCCGCCGGAATGCGGTTTTCGCTGGCATAGGTGGCGGCGCGCCCCGGGCTGGAGCTCATCACTGCGGCGATCTCGCCGTCCGGCTGCGCGCGGATGGCGCCGATCATGAACTGTCTTGCGATCGTGCTGGCGCCGATCAGCCCCCAACTGACGGTCATGCCGCGTCTCCCATTCCTGCGCAGCTATGTCCCTTGCGATCGGGGCCGCAGCTTTCCCTGACCACGAGGTTGACGGCGCCGATATGATCCTCGGCGCGCGTGGTGCGCGATTGGATCATCTTCAGCACGACATGGGCGGCGCGCTCGCCGAGACCGGCGGTGTTCACCGCGACGCTGGTCAGCGCCGGCATGTAGTGTTCGGCCTCGGCCACGTCGTCGAAACCGACGACGGCAAAATCCGCGCCGGGTTCCAGGCCGCGCTTGCGCAGGGCCAGCAAGACGCCGAAGGCGACCGCATCGTTGAAGCAAAGCGCCGCGGTCGGCGGCGCGGCCATGGCGAGCGCGGTTTCCAGGCAGGCAATGCCGCCCTTGCGGCTGGTTTCGCCCTCGAAGACCAGCCTGTCGGCCGGTGCGATGCCGAGCGCTTCACAGGCCTCGCGAAAGCCGCCCAGCCGCTCGTGATAGACGACAAGATCGGGCGAGCCGCCGAAGAAGGCCAGCCGGCGATGCCCCTTGCCGATCAGATGGGCGGTGGCAAGATAGGCGCCGCGATGGTTGTCGGGCGCGATCACCGGAATGCGGCTTTCAGGAAGCCGGCGCATGACGAAGACGACCGGAACGCCCGCGGTCTCAAGCCGGCGGAAGGCGCCAGGCGCGGTGCCGCGCGCCGGCGACACGACGAGCCCGGCGACCCCTTGCTCCATCAGCGATTTCAGCACCTCTTCCTGGCGCACCGGGCTCTCCGCCGTGTTGGCGATGAAAGGCACGATGCCAGCCGACTGGAAGACGCGCTCCATGCCGACCGCCATCTCGGCGAAAAACGGATTGGTAAGATCGTTGATGACCATGCCGATGACGTTGGAATGGGCCTTGCGCAGATTGGCGGCGCCGCGGTTGTAGACATAGCCGACATCCTCGATCGCCTTGCGCACCTTGAGCGCAGTTTCAGGCCGGATCAGCCCGCTGCCTTGCAGCACCAGCGAAACCGTCGATTTGGACACGCCCGCCTCACGGGCTATGTCGAGTATCGTTGCCTTGGCCCGGCTGGCCATCCAGATCTATCCTCCCGATGGTTTCTTATGCGATTTATTGGAACGATCTAATCCCTCCTATGGATTTGAGTCAATCGCGTTTTTGCGAATCCGTGAAAATGCGGCTCATGGCGCCCAATTGCGAAGGAGTGTATGGCTTTCTGCTGTTGCGCTGCCGCAATTCGACCGGCGCACGGCGGAGCGGCAAAGCATCTTGATTTACTGGAACGTTCCATTTAATAGGCGCTGGGAAGGGAGAGAGCCATGGACATCACCTTGCCAGGGGAAGGCGGCGGCCGCATCCGCTACCGGCTTGTCGGCCAGCCGGTGCAGCCTGCGGCCGGCGCGCGGTTCTCGCGCATCGCCTATGCCGCCGCCCATGTGGTCGCCGATCCTGTGGCGATGACCGATCCGTGGTCCCGGCCGGCAGTCGACTGGGACAAGACGATGGCGTTTCGCCGTCACCTTTGGCGGCTCGGCTTCCGCGTCGCCGAAGCGATGGACACCTCGCAGCGCGGCATGGGTTTCGACTGGGCAAATGCCAGGGAATTAATCCGCCGCTCGATCGCCGAGGCGCGCAGCGTCGACGGCGCCGATCTCGCGTCGGGCGCCGGCACCGACCATCTGGCGCCGGGCGCCGCGAGCACGCTCGCCGATGTCATCGCGGCCTATGAAGAGCAGCTCGGCTTCATCGAAGGACTTGGCGGCAAGGCGATCATGATGGCCAGCCGTGCACTGGCGGCGGTCGCCAAAGGGCCCGACGATTATGTCAGTGTCTACGACCGCATCCTGTCCCAGTCCTCCGGCAAGGTCATCCTGCACTGGCTGGGCGATATGTTCGACCCGGCGCTGAAAGGCTACTGGGGCAGCAGCGATTTCGAAACTGCGCTCGAGACGGTGATCGCGATCATCGAACGCCATGCCGGCAAGGTCGAAGGCATAAAGATATCGCTGCTCGATGCCGGCAAGGAGATCGCGCTCAGGGACCGGCTGCCCGAGGGCGTGGTGATGTTCACTGGCGACGACTTCAACTACCCCGAGCTGATCGCCGGCGACGGCGACAGGCATTCGCACGCGCTGCTCGGCATTTTCGATGCCATCGCGCCCGTCGCCAATGCGGCGCTGGCAAAGCTGGCCGACGGCGACCGCGCCGGCTATGACGCGCTGATGGTCCCGACAGTGCCGCTGTCGCGCAAGATCTTCGAGGCGCCGACCGAATATTACAAGGCCGGCATCGTTTTCATGGCATGGCTTAACGGCCATCAGGAGCACTTTTCGATGATCGGCGGCATGCAATCGGCGCGCGGCATCCGTCACTATGCCGATGTCTTTCGCCTTGCCGATCAGGCGGGGTTGCTGGCCGAGCCGGAACTCGCCATCGCCAGAATGACAAGCCTCTGCGCAGTAGCGGGTGTCTGATCGCTAGACGTTACAGCGTCTGATCCAAACGCCTGGTTTGGGCGGTTTTGCGATTTGGCTTGTCTGGATAAATCTGTATGCGGTATGCGTCCGGCAACAGAGAAGCCGATCCGGCGCTCCGCCGGCCACTGGCAAAGCTGCCGTTCTGCATTGGGGTGAGTTGATGACCTTCGACCTTCAGGGCAAGCGCGTTTTTGTCGCCGGGCATCGCGGCATGGTCGGCTCGGCCATCCTGCGCAGATTGGCCGACGAGGATTGCGAGGTCCTGACCGCCTCGCGCGCCGAGCTCGATCTTCTCGACCAGGCCGGGGTGCGGCGCTGGATGGCCGACCGCAAGCCGGATGCAGTGGTGATGGCAGCGGCCAAGGTCGGCGGTATCCTGGCCAACGACAGGCTTCCGGTCGATTTTCTGCAGGACAACCTCGTCATGCAGAACAATGTCATCGACAGCGCCTTCCGTAACGAGGTGCAGAAGCTGCTGTTTCTCGGTTCATCCTGCATCTATCCCAAATTCGCGGCGCAGCCGATCTCCGAGGACGCCTTGCTGAGCGGCCCGCTCGAACCCACCAACGAATGGTATGCGATCGCCAAGATCGCCGGACTGAAACTGTGCCAGGCCTACCGGCGCCAATACGGTGTCGACTACATCTCGGCGATGCCGACCAATCTCTACGGCCCGGGCGACAATTTCGACCTCAATTCCAGCCATGTCGTGCCCGCTCTGATGCGCAAGGCGCACGAGGCCAGGCGCGCCGGCCGCAAGAGCCTGGAGGTGTGGGGATCGGGCACGCCGATGCGCGAATTCCTGCATGTCGACGACGCCGCCGACGCCCTGGTCTGGCTGTTGAAGAATTATGCCGGCGACAGCCACATCAATGTCGGCTCTGGGGAAGACATCACCATTGCCGACCTTGCCCGCACCATCGTGTCGGTCGCCGGCGCCGATGCCACGATCACATTCGATCCGACAAAGCCGGACGGCACGCCGCGCAAGCTGATGGACGTATCGCGCCTGTTCGCCACCGGCTGGCGCCCGCGCTACTCGCTGCGCAGCGGATTGGAACAGACCTATGCGTGGTTTCTGGAGCACGTCGAGACTGGCGATCTTCGCCTCGGCGCGGCCTGAGGTCGGTATTGGCGAGCTCGGCGTCAGGATCGGATCAGGCCGAGAACGTCAGCCGATGAAAACACCGACGGCCGATTGAGGGATTGTCTGGATGGTGGGCGTGACAGGGATTGAACCTGTGACCCCTGCAATGTCAATGCAGTGCTCTCCCGCTGAGCTACACGCCCATCCGAAGCCGCGCATACACCATTTTTGGTTCTGCACGTCAATAGCGGGAAAAGGGAAAGAATGGCTGGCTTGCCGGGCCGGTCAGGACGGGACAAAAAGCGCGTCAGGCGGCCTGCAGCATCTTTTCGACTTCGTTGACGAGGTCGCGCAGGTGGAACGGCTTCGACAGCACCTTGGCGTCTTTCGGCGCCTTCGAATCGGGGTTCAGCGCGACGGCGGCAAAGCCGGTTATGAACATCACCTTGAGGTCGGGGTCGATCTCGGTGGCGCGGCGGGCGAGTTCGATGCCATCCATCTCCGGCATGACTATGTCGGTCAAAAGCAGCGAAAAAGGTTCCTCGCGCAACCGCTCATAGGCGCTGGCACCATTGTCGAAATCGCTGACCTGATAGCCGGCGCGCTCCAGCGCCTTGACGAGGAACCGGCGCATGTCGTCGTCGTCTTCCGCCAGCAGAATGCGTGCCATCTTGTCCCGTCCGAATCACCCAACCGACAATGCCGTGCGGCAAGCCCGTTAACCATGCTGTATATGAGGAGGTGACGGTAAACATCAAGTGAACGTTGGGCGCACAATCCTGATTTGGCTAGCGCTTCGGCGGCTGGACATGCGGGCGGCGAGGTGGCACTTTCCTATCATGATGCATTGGTATTTCCGGGTTCGTTCAAATTGAAAACGGCAGCCGAGGATTTTTCGGTCGTTCCACCCTTCGAAATCCGATCGGGCGCCGAACAGCGCGTTCCCTTCCTCTTCAACTCGCCGCATAGCGGCCGCTACTATCCGGACCGGTTCATGGCGATGGCCAAGCTGGACCGCAACGCCATCCGCCGCTCCGAGGACTGCTATGTCGAGGAATTGTTCGGCGGTGCCGTCGCGCTCGGGGCGCCGATGCTGGCGGCAAACTTCCCGCGCGCCTATCTCGACGTCAACCGGGAGCCGTGGGAACTCGACCCGCGCATGTTCGCCGAACCGGTGCCGTCCTTCTGCAACATCCGCTCGGCGCGGGTGGCCGGCGGGCTCGGCACCGTGCCCAAGCTGGTCGGCGAGGGGCTCGACATCTATTCCGGCCGCTTGCCGCTGGCAGAAGCCGTCGCGCGCATCGAAGCGGTCTACAAGCCCTATCACGAGACGCTGAAGCGGCTCTTGACCAGAACGCATGCGCGCTTCGGCTACGCCGTGCTGATAGACTGCCACTCGATGCCGGCAAGCATAAGAGTTGGCGACAGCGGATTGCGGCCGGATTTCATCGTCGGCGACCGTTTCGGCATCTCGGCCGCGGCGGCGTTGACCGAGACGGCGATCGGCCTGCTCACCGGCATGGGCTACAGCGTTGCCCACAACAAGCCCTATGCCGGAGGCTTCATTACCGAGCACTATGGCCGGCCCGTGCGCCATCTGCATGCTCTGCAGATCGAGGTCAATCGCGGGCTCTACATGAATGAGCGGACGTTCCAGAGATCAGCTGGTTTCGACGCGTTGGCCGACGACCTGGCGCGGTTTTCGGCCGAGTTGATGGCAATGCCGGATCATCATTTCGTCGATCTGCCGCTGGCCGCCGAATAGCGGCCGGAATCGCGGCATTCGCCGCTCATGTGGCAGCGTAAAAAGCGTAAAAAAAGACCGCATCGTTTGCACGACACGGTCGAAGTCTAGGGAGGAAACGCCCAAGGAGGGCATGGACAGGAACCCCTGTCCGAGAACAAACGTATTGTGCGCTGCACAAATGTCAAGGCACGTTCCGGCTTTTTTAATTCACTGTGAAGTGGAAATTGCATTTCCATGATGACTGCGTTGCATTCGAGCAACAGTTGGCGTCGTGCGAAAGGCTCCGAATGCCCTTGTTTCGGTACAAAACGCCCTTGTTTCGGCACAAATCCGTAGGCAAACCGGCATCTCAAACATGCTGGAGCGGGAGAATCAGTTGGACATCAGCATCGAGTTCATGCGGCGCATTGCGCGTGCCGCCGCAGCCGAGACCTTGCCGCGCTTCCGCAATCAGGGCGCGGTCACCAACAAGGAGCGCGGCAGCTTCGACCCGGTCACCGAGGCCGACCGCGAGGCCGAGCGCGCCATCCGGGTGCTGATCAGCGAGCAGTACCCCGATCACGGAATTCTCGGCGAGGAACATGGCAGCGAAAACATCTCCAGCCGGCATGTCTGGGTGATCGATCCGATCGATGGCACACGCGCCTTTATTTCCGGCCTGCCGGTATGGGGCACGCTGGTCGGGCTGACGGTCGACGGCGATGCCGTCGCCGGCATGATGTCGCAGCCCTTCACCGGCGAGCTGTTCTACGCCAACGCTTCCGGCTCGCATTATGAAGGTCCTGGTGGCCCGCGAAAACTCACGACGCGCAAGACCACAAATCTCGCCGACGCGACGCTGTTCACCACCACGCCGGCGCTGTTCAAGGGAGACGCGCGCCTGCGCTACGACTTGTTCGAGCAACAGGTCCAGCTCGCCCGCTACGGCACCGACTGCTATGCCTTCGCCATGGTGGCGGCAGGCAGCGTCGATATCGTTGCCGATCCGGGATTGAAGCCCTACGACATCGTTGCGCTTATCCCGATCATCGAGAAGGCAGGCGGCGTCGTCACCACTTTCGAGGGCGGACCGGCGGAAAAGGGCGGCGACATCCTGGCGGCGGCGACGCCGGAGCTGCACGCAGCAGCAATGGCGGCGCTGCGCGGCTGAGGATCCGTATACCCAAGCGTTTGTTTTGCGCAAATCCGACGGAAACCGTGGTACGGTTCTAAAGCGCGTCGGGTTTGAATCGACTCATGGGAGACGCGCTCGTTTGGATGTCGTTATCGCAAAACCGCTGCGCACTTTTGCGGGACATGCATTAGCTATCGGCAGGCCAAGCGTCCGAGAGACGCAGGCCCCACAAAATGAGCACGAAAGAGATGAGGCCGGTCGGCGCAGACGAATACGCCACGCCTTTGATGACGGTTTCCTGAAAGGCACTTCCGTGGAAGGCTCCGGCCGCCAACGGCATTGTCTCGTTGCCGGCCCCCCAGGCGCTGGCGATCACGTAGGCGGCCAGGATCGCCAAAGCCGAATAGATCAGGAGCCAGAACGCAATCCGCGACATCGCCGCGCCGAGATTGAGCCTAGACCATGTGAGGCCTAGCGCCAGCAAGAGAACGCCCTCCAGGGCGCTGAGCGTGTGGGCGGACAGTCCAAGCCGCGGTGCGGCGAGGTACGGTATTGCAAACCCTTCGAATGACGAAAACAGCAGCAGCGCGACGCCAATCTGCAGTAGCCGATGCCCCTGACGTGACAGCGTGTTCGATGCGTTCATGGTCGTTTTTCTCCCGGTCTCTGCCGAATTGCCTCCAATCTCTTTGGCCGCTACCTAGCGCTCGATGCCTGAACGGGAATAAGGGGCAAGCTGCGCCGGGCAAGCAACCCGCGCAGGCTTTGTTGCCGGGCGCTGGCGAAGCGGTTAAACAGCGTCGCCGGTTCCTGGGATGAAAGCATCGAATGCCGCAAGCAGTTGCTCGCGATAGAGGTCGGCCTCCTGCAGGATCTCGTGGCGAGCGCCGTCGATCATCACTAGCGAGCCGACGCGCAGACGTCTTGCATAGGCTTCGACTGCCCTGGTCGAGACGACCTGGTCGGCGCCGGCGGCGATCATCAGCAAGGGCACCTGGATCTTGGCCATGAAATCCGGGTCGCTGACGATCAAGGACGCCTCCGTGGCCGCCTTCAGCCAGCAGATCGTCGGTCCGCCGAGCGCCAGCTGCGGATAGGTTTCGTAGATCAGCGTGTTGCGCCGATAGCGTTCCGGGTCGCTGGTCAGCTTGTTTATGGCGAAGGGCACCGATTCCTTCGGCCGCGGCCCCCATGCGGCATAGAGCCGGCCAAGGCCGAGAAGGCAGAACAGCGAACAGATGCCGCGAACGGTTTTTACCGAAACCGGGAGGTCAGGCACGGTGAAGAATGGTGCGATCAGCACCATGCGACGTACGCGGTTCGCCATTGAGGGTGCGGCGAGCAGCGCAATCACCGCCCCGGCCGAATGGGCCAGTATGTAGTAGGGTCCCCGGCAATCGGGCAGCACGATCTCTTCGAAGAACTGCTCGAGATCGCCGGTATAGTCGAAAAAGCTTCGGACGTAGCCGCGCTGGCGATCGCCGATCATCCGGTCGGAAGCGCCTTGGCCGCGCCAGTCGAGGGTCGCCACGCCAAAACCCCGGTCGGCAAGGTTGCGAATGGTCTCGAAATACTTCTCGATGCACTCGTTGCGGCCGGTCAGGACGACGACGGTGCCCTTCATCGGGCGGGCAACCGCGGCAAACAGCCCATAGCGGATCTTCTTGCCGTCGCGCGTGGTGAAGAAGCCGCCGGCCGCGTTTTCCGGCAGCGGATTGCCTGGAGTTTCGTAGAACAGGGAGGGCTGGGGGAACAGATCGGTCATACGGTGTTTGCTTGGCGTCGGTGACGGCGTGGGCGCAAGTCAGGCATAAACGCCCATGCGCCAAAAGCAAAGGAATTCGGGACGCCGGGGACGTTGACCCAGGCAGCGAACAAGTAAGGCCGGAAGCAACCTAGGGCGTGCTTCCGGCCTCTGTCGACCCGGGAGGAAGGGACGTTACACCCGGTTCGGCCTCGTCGTGTCGCCTTCTCAGGCGACCTGTTTCTGATCTCGAGAACAGTTTTAATGCCGTCTGGCTGAACGCTCGCCGAAGCCACGGTTCATCTGCCGTTCATCGGCATCGGGACGTGATCAGGGGCCGATGCGGTTCGGACGCGGGCAAATCTTGAAATGCCGTCGCCCGCTTCCCAAATTTGTTATGCGGCCGCCAATGTCGGGGCCGCTGGCCCATCCGGAACGCCGTCACGGGTTTCGCACCGGCCATACGCAAACCTTGTTGCTCAACAGGAGAACACACCATGCGTCACGTTGATTTTTCCCCGCTCTACCGTTCGACCGTCGGTTTTGACCGGCTGTTCACCATGCTCGATTCGCTTGCGCAGCCGGAAGGCCAGACCTATCCGCCTTACAACATCGAGCGCACCGGCGAGGACGCCTATCGCATCTCGATGGCTGTGGCCGGCTTCTCGGAAGATGAGATTTCGATCGAAGCTCACCGCAATGTGCTGACCGTCAAGGGTGAGCGCAAGGAGGAAGCCAATGGCGAAGGCTCCGAACTGCTCTATCGCGGTATCGCCAGCCGAGCCTTCGAGCGCCGCTTCCAGCTTGCCGATCACGTCGAGGTTGTCGGCGCCGCGCTGAAGAACGGCCTGCTTTTTGTCGACCTCAAGCGCAACATCCCCGAAGAGCTGAAGCCGCGCAAGATCGCGATCACCTCGGCTCCGGCCAAGGCCAAGCAGATCGAGGCCAAGACCGCCGCCTAAATCGGGCAGCTAAACTCCCCGGGACGCCAACTCCCCGGGAAAAAGGGGCGGTGCAGCAAATGCGCCGCCCCTTTTTGCTGGTGGTAAGACTTGCTATCCGGCGAGCAGGTAGCCGAAACGGTCGACCTCGTCGGCCGTGGTCGCGAAGCTGGTGACGAAGCGATAGAGAGCTTCGTCCTCGCCGACATGGTTGTCGTAGCCGAGCGGCCTATGCCAGTCGTGGAACACGGCGCCTGCTGCTTGCACTCTTTCGGCCTCGGCCTTTTTCATGACCGCGAAGACCTCGTTCGCCTGCGGTAGCCAGGCCAGCCGGGCTGAAGGGGAATCTTCGATCGCCGCGGCTAGGCGTGCCGCCATCGCATTGGCGTGCCGTGCCGTGTCGAGCCATAGCCCACCCCTGAAATAAGCATCGAATTGCGCGGCGATGAAGCGCGATTTCGAGAACAGTTGGGCGGCGCGCTTGCGCAAAAACGCCAATTCCTTGGCTCGCTCGAGGTCGAACAGCACGATCGCCTCGGCGCACCAGCAGCCATTCTTGGTGCCGCCGAAGGAAAGGATGTCGACGCCGTGCTTCCAGGTCATTTCCGCCGGCGTCGTTCCCAGCGCGACGAGCGCATTGGCAAAGCGGGCCCCGTCCATGTGCAGCGGCAATCCGTGCTGCTTTGCAATCGCCGAAATCCTGGCGATTTCGTTCAGCGTGTACACGGTGCCGACCTCGGTCGATTGGGTGATCGAAACGGCCATCGGCCGCCCGGAAGGGACGTTTTCGGGTGCGAAACGGTCCACTGCCCGTTCCAGATCGCCGGCATCGATCTTGCCGAGTGCGCCGTCGATTGTATAAAGCCGCGAACCGCCGGTGAAATATTCCGGTGCACCGCATTCGTCCTCGATGACATGCGATTCGCGATGGCAGAAGGAAATGCCGCCTGGCTTGTTGTAGGTAGTCAGCGACAGCGAATTGGCAGCGGTGCCGGTGGCCACGAAAAACACCGCGACCTCGCATTCGAAGATTTCACTGAAGCGCTGGTAAACGGCCTTGTCGAGGACGCCGTCGCCATAGGCGGTGGAGAAGCCGTCGGTATGGGCCGACAGGCCGGCAGCGATACGGGGATGGGCGCCTGCCCAATTGTCGGAAGCGAAAATCATGCGTCTGCCTATGCTGGGAAAATTGGTGCGAGCTTGGCCGCTTTCGCATGCCGGCCGCAAGTGGCAGATGCCGAAAATCCGCTAAAGCCAGCGAAAGCCAGACCGTAGATGCAGCGACTGAAGGTTACGCTGTCGCCGCGTTCCGCGCAATTTTCTGTCGCCAACGCTCCAATAATTTTGTGAATCGGTCTTGTATGCGCTTAAGATTTCTGTCATAAAAATTTAGGACAGTAGTGCTGTCTTATTTTGTCGCACAAAACTGGCCGCATTGGCATATGATTGCGCCTCTACGGCCATTGCCGCGAGCGACAGCTAGACAGCCTGGCTCTGGCCTGTACGAATATCATATGCGAACCATGCGGAAAGCCGCACGGTCGGCAAGAATTTCGCCAGACGTGCCGCAAGATTGAAAGGGGAGCCACGCGCTTCCCGACGGAAACCAGCGCCCGAAAGGGACGGAACGGAGGACAGGACGATGACGGACATGACGCCATCTGCGACGAAGGCCGCGCAGACGAAAGCGGCAGTCGTCAAAAATCCGTCCCTGACCAATATTGGGCGAACCAGCACCGGCTATGCCGCGCACGGCCTCTACGATCCGCGCAACGAGCATGATGCCTGCGGCGTCGGCTTCATCGTCAACATGAAGGGCGTGAAGTCGCATCAGATCGTCGAGGACGGTCTTGCCGTGCTCGAAAACCTGACGCATCGCGGGGCCGTCGGCGCCGATCCGCTGGCCGGCGATGGCGCCGGCGTGCTGGTGCAGCTTCCAGACCGTTTCTTCCGCGAAGAGATGGCAGCCCAGGGCATCGAACTGCCGCCGGCCGGTCAGTACGGTGTCGGACACTGGTTCATGCCGCAGGATGCAGCACTTCGTGCTCACATCGAGGACATCATTGCCGAATCGGCGCAGTCCGAGGGGCTTCCGCTCATCGGTTTCCGTGATGTGCCCGTCGACAATTCGTCCTTGTCGACGGCGCCTGATATCGTGGCGTCCGAGCCGTTCCATCGTCAGATATTCATCGGCCGTACAGCCGACATTCTTGACGACGAGGAGTACGAGGCCAGGCTCTATCTGTTGCGCAAGGTGATATCGGGCCGCATCTACGCCGAGAACGACAACAAGGACATCGGTTCCTACTGCGTGTCGCTGTCGGCGCGCACCATCGTCTACAAGGGCATGTTCCTGGCCTACCAGGTCGGCGCCTATTACAAGGACCTCACCGATCCGCGCTTCGAAACCGCGCTGATCCTGGTCCACCAGCGCTTCTCGACCAACACGTTCCCGTCGTGGAAGCTGGCGCATCCCTACCGCATGGTCGCACACAATGGCGAGATCAACACCGTGCGCGGCAACAACAACTGGATGGCGGCGCGACAGGCGTCCGTCGATTCCGAACTGTTCGGCAACAACATCTCGAAGCTTTGGCCAATCTCCTACGACGGCCAGTCAGACACCGCCTGCTTCGACAATGCGCTCGAGTTCCTGTTCCAGGGCGGGTACAGCCTCAGCCACGCCATGATGATGCTGATCCCGGAAGCCTGGGCCGGCAACAAGCTCATGGATGCCGACCGCAAGGCTTTCTATGAATACCATGCCGCGCTGATGGAGCCGTGGGACGGACCGGCGGCGGTGGTCTTTACCGATGGCCGCCAGATCGGCGCCACGCTCGACCGCAACGGTCTGCGCCCGGCACGCTACATCGTCACCGACGATGACCGCGTCATCATGGCCTCGGAAGCCGGCGTGCTGCCGGTGCCGGAGGAGAGGATTGTCAAGAAGTGGCGGCTGCAGCCCGGCCGTATGCTTCTGATCGACCTCGAGAAGGGCCGCATCGTCTCTGACGAGGAGCTCAAGTCGGAGATTGCGACCAGGCATCCGTACAAGAGCTGGCTCGCCAACACGCAGCTCATCCTCGAAGACCTGAAGCCGGTCGAGCCGCGCGAATTGCGCAGGGATGTCAGCCTGCTCGATCGCCAGCAGGCGTTCGGCTACAGCCAGGAAGACACCAAGCTGTTGATGTCGCCGATGGCGACCACCGGCCAGGAAGCCGTGGGATCGATGGGCACCGACACGCCGATCTCGGCGATGTCGGACAAGTCGAAGCTGCTCTACACCTATTTCAAGCAGAACTTTGCTCAGGTCACCAACCCGCCGATCGACCCAATCCGCGAGGAGTTGGTGATGAGCCTGGTGTCCTTCATCGGGCCGCGGCCCAACATCTTCGACCTGGTTGGCAATTCGCGCCGCAAGCGGCTCGAGGTGCGCCAGCCGATCCTGACCAATGGCGATCTCGAAAAGATCCGCTCGATCGGCCACACCGAGGACCGGTTCGACACCAAGACGATCGACATTACCTATGGCTCGAACGAGGGCGCAGCGGGCATGCAGGGTGCCATCGACCGCTTGTGTGAGCGGGCGGAGGCGGCGGTCGCCGGCGGCTACAACATCATCATCCTGTCCGACCGCCAGGTCGGGCCGGACCGGATCGCCATCCCGGCGCTTCTGGCGACAGCCGCGGTGCACCACCACCTGATCCGCAAGGGATTGCGCACTTCGGTCGGGCTGGTCGTGGAATCCGGCGAGCCGCGCGAAGTGCATCATTTCTGCTGCCTTGCCGGCTATGGCGCCGAGGCGATCAACCCTTATCTTGCCTTCGACACGCTGCTCGATATGCACAAGCGTGGCGAACTGCCGAAAGAGGTGGACGCCTACGAAGTGGTCTCCCGCTACATCAAGTCGATCGGCAAGGGCATCCTCAAGGTGATGTCCAAGATGGGCATCTCGACCTACCAGTCCTATTGCGGCGCGCAGATCTTCGACGCCATCGGGCTGAAGACCGATTTCGTGCAGCAATACTTCACCGGCACCGCGACACTGATCGAGGGCGTCGGACTGGACGAGATCGCGGCCGAGACGCTCAGCCGCCATACCGATGGTTTCGGCAACGACCCGGTGCTGCGCAACAGCCTCGAGGTGGGCGGCGAATACGTGTTCCGCATGCGCGGTGAAGCACACATCTGGTCGCCGGATGCGGTGGCCACCTTGCAGCACGCCGTGCGCCAGGGCTCGTGGGAAACGTTCAAGGACTATTCCGCCCAGATCGACAGCGAGACGGCCCGTGCCCAGACCATTCGCGGCCTGTTCAAGATCAGGCTCGCGGAAGAAACTGGGCGCAAGAAGGTTTCGCTCGACGAGGTCATGCCGGCGGCCGACATCGTCAAGCGGTTCTCGACCGGGGCGATGTCCTTCGGCTCGATCTCCAGGGAAGCGCACACGACGCTGGCGCGCGCCATGAACGCCATCGGCGGCAAGTCGAACACCGGCGAGGGCGGCGAAGAGGCCGACCGCTATCTGCCACTGCCGGGCGGCGGCAAGAACCCCGAACGCTCGGCGATCAAGCAGGTCGCCTCGGGACGCTTTGGCGTCACGGCGGAGTATCTTGTCAATTCCGACATGATGCAGATCAAGGTCGCGCAAGGGGCAAAGCCCGGCGAGGGCGGCCAGTTGCCGGGCCACAAGGTCGACGCGACCATCGCCAAAGTCAGGCATTCGACGCCGGGCGTCGGCCTGATCTCGCCGCCGCCGCATCACGATATCTATTCGATCGAGGATCTGGCGCAGCTCATCTACGACCTAAAGAACGTCAATCCGGCGGCGGACGTATCGGTCAAGCTGGTCTCGGAAGTCGGTGTCGGCACGGTTGCGGCCGGCGTCGCCAAGGCGCGTGCCGATCACATCACCATATCAGGCTATGACGGCGGCACTGGCGCTTCACCGCTGACCTCGCTCAAGCACGCCGGCAGTCCGTGGGAAATGGGCCTTGCCGAGACGCACCAGACGCTGGTGCTCAACGGCCTCAGGTCGCGCGTCGCGCTGCAGGTCGATGGCGGCCTGCGCACCGGGCGGGACGTTGTCATCGGCGCGCTGCTCGGCGCCGACGAGTTCGGTTTCTCGACCGCGCCGTTGATCGCGGCCGGCTGCATCATGATGCGCAAGTGCCATCTCAACACCTGCCCGGTCGGCGTCGCGACGCAGGACCCGGTACTGCGCAAGCGCTTCAAGGGCACGCCCGAGCACGTCATCAACTTCTTCTTCTATGTGGCGGAAGAGGTGCGGGCGCTGCTCGCCGAGATGGGCTACACCCATCTCGACCAGATCATCGGCGACACCGACCTTCTGGAAAAGCGCGAGCTGATCCAGCACTGGAAGGCGCGCGGGCTCGACTTCAGCAAGATGTTCTACAAGCCGGATGCGCCGCACGAGGCGGTGCACTGGACCGAGCGGCAGAAGCATCCGATCGACGACGTGCTCGACCGCAAGCTGATCGAACTGGCAAAGCCGGCGCTCGAAGCCAGGCAGCCAGTCAGCATCGAACTGCCGATCCGCAACGTCGACCGTTCGACCGGCGCCATGCTGTCGGGTGAAGTGGCAAAGCGCTTCAAGCACAAGGGCCTGCGGGAGGACACGATCTCGGTCAAGCTCACCGGCACGGCCGGCCAGTCCTTCGCCGCCTTCCTGGCGCGCGGCGTCTCGTTCGAACTGGTAGGCGCGGCCAACGACTATGTCGGCAAGGGCCTGTCGGGCGGCCGCATCGTCATCCGTCCGCCGGAGAATACGAAGATCGTTGCTGCCGAGTCCATTATTGTCGGCAATACCGTGCTCTACGGCGCGACCGAGGGCGAGGCCTATTTCTGCGGCGTCGCCGGCGAGCGTTTTGCCGTGCGCAATTCGGGCGTCGCCGCCGTCGTTGAAGGCGTCGGCGACCATGGTTGCGAATACATGACCGGCGGTATCGTCGTCGTCATCGGCCAGACCGGTCGCAACTTCGCCGCCGGCATGTCGGGCGGCGTCGCCTATGTGCTCGACGAGGCGGGCGATTTCGCCGAACGCTGCAACATGGCGATGGTCGAGCTGGAGCCGGTTCCGGAAGAGGACGACCTGATGGAAAAGCTGCTCCACCATGGCGGCGATCTCGACCACAAGGGCCGTGTCGACGTATCCGGCGATATGACCAGCCATGACGAGGAGCGGCTCTACCAGCTGATCTCCAACCACGTCCATTACACGGGCTCGGTACGAGGTCGCGAGATCCTCGACGATTGGGCGATTTTCCGGCCGAAATTCCGGAAGATCATGCCGGTCGAATACCGCCGCGCGCTGATCGAGATGGAACGTATGCGCATGAACGTGGCGGCGGAATAGATTTGGAAATTGCCGGGAAGCCATGCGTCCCGGCAACCATCTTCATCAACAATCCTGACCTCGGACTGAAGGTTGCCACGGCTGCCTTATGAGGTTAACGGGTGCGTCGCCAGGCGTGCCTTCCGGACAGCAGGGACTGGACTATGGGCAAGGTAACAGGGTTTCTCGAGATCGATCGGCAGGTGCACAAGTACCAGCCGGCTTCCGACCGCATCCGGCATTTCCGCGAGTTCACGCTGCCGATGTCGGATAAGGAGGTCGAGAAACAGGCGGCGCGCTGCATGGATTGCGGCATTCCGTATTGCCATGGACCGACCGGCTGCCCGATCCACAACCAGATCCCGGACTGGAACGACCTCGTCTACAATGGCGACTGGGACAACGCGATCCGCAACCTGCATTCGACCAACAATTTTCCGGAATTCACCGGCCGCATCTGTCCGGCACCTTGCGAGGAAGCCTGCACGCTGAACCTCGAGGACATTCCGGTCGCCATCAAGACGATCGAGCAGGCGATTGCCGACAAGGCCTATGAAACCGGCCATATCCGGCCCTATCCGCCGGAACGGAAGACCGGCAAGCGCGTCGCGATCATCGGCTCGGGGCCGGCCGGCATGGCGGCCGCCCAGCAACTCGGCCGCGCCGGCCATGACGTTCACGTCTATGAGCGCGAGAGCCGGCCGGGCGGGCTGATGCGCTACGGCATCCCCGACTTCAAGATCGAGAAGCATTATATCGACCGGCGCATCGAGCAGATGCAGGGCGAGGGTGTCAGCTTCCATTGCGGCGTCAATGTCGGCGTCGACAAGCCGGTCGCCGAACTGCTCGCCGAATACGACGCAGTGCTCTATTGCGGCGGTTCCGAAACGCCGCGCCCGGCCAACATCCCGGGCGACGATCTCGACGGCGTGCACGACGCGATGCCCTATCTGGTGCAGCAGAACAAGCGCATCGGCGGCGAGCCGATCCAGTCGGTGGCATGGCCGTCGCGCCCGATCGTCGCCGGCGGCCAGCATGTCGTCGTCGTCGGCGGCGGCGACACTGCCTCCGACTGCGTCGGTACCGCCTTCCGCCAGGGCGCGGTGCGCGTCACCCAGCTCGACATCCGGCCGCAGCCGCCGGAAAAGGAAGACAAGCTGTCGGTCTGGCCCTACTGGGCGACCAAGATGCGCACCTCATCCTCGCAGGCCGAAGGCGCCGAGCGCGAATTCCAGGTGGCGACGCTTGAATTCATCGGCGAAGACGGCCAGCTGACCGGGGTCAAATGCTGCGAGGTCGACGAAAAGCGCAAGCCGATCGCCGGCACCGAATTCGTCATCCGCGCCGATCTCGCGTTCATCGCCATCGGCTTTGCCGGGCCGGCCGCTCGAGGGCCGGTGTCGGAACTCGACGGGCAGATGACGATCGTCACCGACAGCCGCCGTTCGAAGAACGTCGAGGCCAATGACCGCGATTACAGAACCAGCGTCGAAAGGCTCTATGCGGCTGGCGACGTGCGGCGCGGCCAGTCGCTGGTCGTCTGGGCAATCCGCGAGGGCCGCCAGGCGGCGCGCGCGATCGATGAGGCTCTGATGGGATCGAGCGTGCTGCCGCGCTGAGTCCGTTCCGAAACTCTACAGAAAGAGTCGCCGGTTTTACTGCCGGATCGCCGTCGTCGTGTCGGATGCAGCAGCCGCAGTCGCAGGTTGTATCTTGGGCGGCCACGAGAAATCGTCGGCGCGGCCGGGCGAGGCGTCGGTCGCCTTGCCCTCGACGATCAGCTTTTCGCCGGGCAAATTCTTGTCCGCCTTTGCCGGCGGGGCGGCGCCGAGAAGTTCCGAGCCGCCGTCCAGCGCCGGATCGCTGAGCAGCATCGGCACAGTGCGATCGGCGGCTATCGGTGCGGCAGCAGGTGCCGGCGCCTCGACGGGAGCGCCGGCCGGGGCAGAAGCTGTGACCACGCTTCCCGGAGCGGCCAGCCCAAGGATCTTCATCAGCGGCTTTTCGGTGTAGAAGGCGAGCTTGCGCTTGCCGGCCTTCGACATGTTGATGCCGTCGTCGGAGCGCAGGCGCACCGATTGGCCGTTTATGTCCGGTCCGCTGGTGATAAAGGCGCCGTTCTCGTCGACGAACCCGTCCCAGACATCGACGAATTCGCCGCCGTGGCTTTCGGCGGACGAGCGGTAGATGTCGTTGAAGGCCAGCATGTCGGAGGTCATTTTCGAGACCCGGAAGGCCGGCATGCCAACCCACAGATACGGCACCTTGGCTGAAGCGATGGCTTTGCCGAGCGCTTCGGTCCGGCGCTCGTACTCCTTGGTCCAGTTTTCGGATCGCGGCTGCTCACGCACATCGCCGACGCGCATCTGCTGACGGTCGTTCGATCCGAGCATGACGACGACGGCTGCCGGTTTTTCGGCAGCGATCAGCGACTTGACCTGTTCGGGCCAGTTGTAGACATCGTCGCGCACGAAGCCGGACGAGCCGTTGGCGCGGACGACAATCCTGACGCCGGTGTTTTCGGCAAAGGCGGCGTCGAGCCCCTCAGCCAGTCCAGACGCCATGAAATCGCCGACCACCAGAACGACGCGCGCATCGGGCGCCTTCTCGGCCACCGGGGTTGTCGGCTCGGCCGGCGCCGGCCGGCGAACGGACCGGGGCTTCCTCAGCTTGGGTCTGGGCTTTGTTCTCTGGAATTCTCTCGGGAATTCGGGCGGCGGCTGCTCAAACCGCTCGCTTCTGCGCGGAAACAACAGGTCGCGCAGCGACCAGCCACGACTTTCCGGCTCCTGCGCCATGGCCGAGGTATGAAAGGCGCTGGCCGCGCCGACTGCCAGAACGACGATCGCCAGAACGAGGATCGGCACGCGACGAACGATCAACCGGATGCGCGCAGCCGAAACCAATCACCCTCTCCATCCCGTAACCGGCTCTAGTTTTGCCTGAGCCATTTGAGCACTTCCTTGCTCGGATACCCGTCCTGGGTCAAGCCGGCCTTTGCCTGGAAGGCCATGATGGCGGTTTTCGATCCGTCACCGATCTTGCCATCGAACTTGCCGTCGTAGTAGCCGTGCTCGGAAAGTCGCTTCTGAAGCTCCTGCCTTTCCTCGAAGGAGAGCTTGGTAAACGGTCGCTTCCAGTCCTGCACAAGCCCGCCATAGCCGGCGATTTCGTCGGCAAGAAGGCCCACGGCGAGCGCATATTTGTCGGCATTGTTGTAGCGCTTGATGACCGAGAAATTCTTGATCATCAGGAAAGCCGGCCCGCCCCGGCCACCGGGCAGCTTCAACGTCGCCTTGTCCCCACCGTTCTTGAACGGCTTGCCGTTGGCACGGGTGACGCCAAGCGCCTGCCATTGCGACAGCGACTTCGAGCCCCCGGGCAGCTTCTTGCCGTCCGGAAGGCTGACCTCATAACCCCAGGTCTTGCCTGCCTGCCAGCCGTTCTTCCTCAGCAAATTGGCGGCTGTCGCCAGTGCGTCGGGAATCGAATTCCAGATGTCGCGCTTGCCGTTGCCGTCCATATCGACCGCATAGGACAGGTAGCTGGTGGGGATGAACTGGGTATGACCCATCGCGCCGGCCCAAGAGCCGCTGAGATGGCTTTCGTCGATGTCGCCGGTCTGCAGGATCTTCAGCGCCGCGATCAGCTGGGTGCGGGCAAATTTCGCGCGCTTCGGGTCGGCATAACCAAGCGTCGCCAGCGAGCGCACGACATTGCGCATGATGTCATCGCGCTTGAGGGTTTCGCCGTAGTTCGACTCCATCGACCAGATGGCCAGCAGGATGTAGCGGTCGACGCAGTATCTTGCCTCGATCCTGTCCAGCCACGGCTTCCATTTCCTTGCCATCTGCTGGCCGACGGCGACCGACTGGTCATGGACGCGGTTGTCGAAATAATCCCAGGCGGGTGCGGTGAATTCGGGTTGAGTACGGGCCTTTTCCAGCACCATCGGATCAGCATCGCTGATGCCCTTGAATGCCTGGTCGTAGACGGAGCCGGAAACGCCGCTCGCCACGGCGGTAGCACGGAAGCTGGCGACCCATTGGCGGAAGCCGGCATCGGCAAAAGCCGGCCCGCTGGGCATGAGCAAGGCAAGCGAGAGGCTGGCGGCCGTCAGGACGCTGGTGAAGCGCCTTGCGACGTTGCGAACGGACATCTTTTCCTCCTTCTTTATCTCAGGAAGACTATTCATCGCCGAACCCGGTTAGCATTTGGTTTACCATAGGTGCCGTCCGGGATGAAAAGATGCGTCGACGCTTTACCAGCTGAGATTTCTGTCCCGTCGTTCAGTAATGCTCGATTTCGGCATGAAAATGTCTCGAATCGGGATTGCCGAACCGGCATGCAAATGGATAATTGGCACATGAAGAGAGTTCGCAAGGCAGTATTCCCGGTTGCCGGTCTCGGCACGCGCTTTCTCCCCGCCACCAAGGCCATTCCCAAGGAAATGCTGACGGTCGTCGACAGGCCGGTCATCCAGTATGTGGTCGATGAGGCGCGCGAAGCCGGGATCGAGCATTTCATCTTCGTGACCGGCCGCAACAAGGCGGTCATCGAGGATCACTTCGATGTCCAGTTCGAGCTCTACGACACGCTTGCGCAGCGTGGCAAGGATGATCAGCTCGCCCGCCTGCAGCGGCTGCAGCCGGCGCCGGGGCAGACCAGCTTCACCCGCCAGCAGGTGCCGCTCGGCCTTGGCCACGCCGTCTGGTGCGCGCGCGAGCTTGTCGGCGACGAGCCCTTTGCGCTGCTGTTGCCCGACATGATCATGCAGTCGGAAAAAAGCTGCATGAAGGACATGGTCGAGCTTTACGCCGAGACCGGCAACAACATCGTCGCCGTGCAGGAATGCGATCCCGCCGAGGCGCACAAATACGGCATTGTCGGCCGCGGCGAGGACGCCCATCACGGTTTCAGCATCACCGGCATGGTGGAAAAGCCGAAGACCGGCACCGCGCCGTCGAACCTCTTCATCAACGGGCGCTATATCCTGCAGCCGGAGATATTCAAGATACTCGAAGGCCAGGAAAAAGGCGCCGGCAACGAGATCCAGCTCACCGATGCAATGCTGAAGCTGCAGAAGCAACAGCCCTTCTACGGCTACCACTACCGCGGGCGGACGTTCGACTGCGGCTCGCCCGAAGGCTTCGTCGAGGCCAACGTTGCCTTCGCACTGTGGCGCAGCGACATGAATGCAAGCATGGCCGGTGTCATTCGCACGCTTCTCGACGAACTCGCGCCGTCAGAACGCCGCGGCGTAGCCTTCTAGCTTCAACACCGGTTCGCGCTGACTGGCTAAAGTGCGCCGCATTCGACCAGCCTTATGCGATGCGCTTTAGGTTCTTGTTTTATGCATGTCGTTATCGCAAAACCGCTGCACACTTTTGCGCGACATGCATTAGCGCTGCAACTTCAAGCCGACGAAGATACTGTTGGCCGTGTAGTCGCGTCCAACCAGGTTGCTGGTCAGTTTTTCAGTCCTGACGCGGGTGGTGAGCCCGGCATAGCGGTTCAGCCACCATGTCAGCCCAGCCTCGGCGCTCAGCGTCAAATCATGATCGTCGGAGCCGGTATAGTCGCGCCATTCAACGCCGAGAGCGGCATTTCCGGTCAGGTTGGCGCGGATTTGCCGCTCGCCGGTGAGGCTGCTGGAATAGAGCATGTCGCCGCTTTCGCCCGCGTTCGTCGTGTTCTCGGCGGTCGTCTGTGCGGTGAGGCCGATCGTGGTGCCGCGTTCCGGCGACCATTTGAGATCGGCATTAACCGTCGCGCCCGAAATCGCCGGCAGGGCGTTGTCGTCGATAGCTTCGCGCAGCCAGCCGACCGAGAACTCGCCGGTAAGCTTCTCGCGGAGATCGAGCTCGACGCCGGCCTGTGCGCCAAGCCGCGTCGAGGAGCGCTGGAAGCCGTTTGGATCGACGCGCAAATCATAAGCGCGCCGGCCGACCTCGATTTCGGTGAACGGAGTGATGGCAGGCGAGATCTCGTAGCCGGTGCGCAAAATGGCCGTATAGAGCGTCGAGTCGCGGCCCTTCTGCGACAGCGATCCCCCCGACGAAAGCTTGGCGTCACCAAAGATGTCGTGCTCGACCGCGCCGGTCAGCGCGAAGCGCATCTTTCCCGCATCCTTCTCGACGGCGAGGCTGCCGCTCACGGTCTGGCGCACCGGCTGCCCAACGGCGCCGACGATGGCGTCCGGCGCCGAGGCCGATTCGGGCACGGCCTCGTAGCCAAGTTTGGCGATGGCGCGCAGATCATTGTCGAGATCGATGTTGAGCGTGCCGTCGACGCGGCCTTGCGCCTCGTGAACGTCATAGCCGGACAACGTCTCGCGGAAGATGCCATAGCCCTCAATCGTCGCCGAATTCTCCCGCCAGTCGGAGACGGCGTTGAAGCGCAGCGTCGTTTCCGACAGCAATGCCGGCTTGCCGAGGCTGCTCGAATCGGCGTTTGTTGAATACGTCAGGCCTTGCTCGAGCGTCGGCCGGATCACGAAGGAGCCGAGCTGGATGCCGGTGGCGGCGAACGGGTCGTCCTCGTTCTTCTTGTCCTGGCCTTCGATGGCTTCGGTGCGCTCGGCGCCGGGGTCGAGCTTGAGCCTTTCGGCGGAATCGATGGTCACCGCACGGCGGTTGGCCGTATCCTGCTCGTCTATGGCGGCGGTGTCGGTGTCGTCGGTCGTCGGCGTCGCTGCAGTCGCAGTGGCGCCTCTCTTGCTCTTCTTGTTGTCCACGGCCTCATCTTTGGCCTTGCCTTCTTCGACGGCGCGTTGCGTTGCGCTCGGCCGCCGTCGTGGCGGCGGAGCAGGGTCGGCAAACGGGTCGTCGCTGGCCGCTGGTGGATCGAAAGTGCCGCCGGTTGTGGCCGCCGCCTCGCCCGTGCCGTCGTCAGGCAAGGCCCCCGGGCTGGCCGGACGATAGGTAGGCAGCGGCGTATCGTCGTTGGCGGTTGCAGCAGCCATGCCCAACTGCCTGATCCTGTACTGCTGGTCGTCCAGGATTGTCGATTCCGAAACCTCACCGCGCAGCTCGGTTTCCTGGGCGCAAAGCAGTGCCGGACGCGACAACGCAAGGACACTGGTTGCCAGCAGCAAAGCGCAAACCGCCTTGCCCTTTCGTCCTATTTTGTTTTGAGGCTGAAACCCGGACATCGGCACCACTGCTTGCGCGGCGCACGCGCGCCATACTTACGAAACCGTAAATGGGGATGGTTAACGGAGCGTTGAGGGATCGCCCGCCAAGGTGTTCTGGGCGGCAATTCCGTTGGACAGGCGCGCGCCGAAGCGCTAATCGCATCGTCCATGGACGTGAAATCCCCAGACAGGAAGCCGCTCGACGAGCAGGCCGCGATTGCCTCGGCGCTGAGAACGGTGGCGACAGAGCAGGCCGGCGTCGCGGCACTGGCAGACGCGCTCGAAAACGGGCTGGCCGAGCCGTTCGCACGGGCAGTCGACATGGTGTCGCAGATCGATGGCCGCGTCATCGTCACCGGGGTCGGCAAAAGCGGCCATATCGGCTCGAAGATCGCCGCAACGCTCGCTTCGACCGGCACGCCGGCCTTCTTCGTCCACCCTGCCGAAGCCAATCACGGCGACCTCGGCATGATCGCTCGGAACGACGCCATCATCGCCCTGTCGTGGTCGGGGGAAAGCCTCGAGCTCAAGGGCATCATCGCCTATTCCAGGCGCTTCTCGATCCCGCTGGTCGCGGTCACCGCCGGCGAAAAATCGGCTCTGGCGCGTGCGGCCGACGTGGTGCTTCTGCTGCCGCGAGCCCCGGAAGCCTGTCCGCACGGCCTTGCGCCGACGACCTCGACGCTGCTGCAAATGGTGATGGGCGATGCGCTGGCCATCGCGTTGCTCGAGGCGCGCGGCTTCACCCCGGACCATTTCCGAACGTTCCATCCCGGCGGCCAGCTCGGAGCCAACCTGACGCAGATCCGCGAGATCATGCATGTCGGCGACAGGCTGCCTCTGGTGTCGTCCGGCACCGGCATGCGCGAGGCGATCCTCGAATTGTCGCGCAAGGGGTTTGGCTGCGTGGCGGTCACTTCGGCGGACGGCAAGCTGATCGGCATCATCACCGATGGCGACATCAGGCGCCATATCGGCAGCGATCTTCTGGCCATGAGCGTGGATCAGGTGATGACCAGAGAGCCAAAAATGGCGGCGCCCGACACACTGGTTGCGACGGCGCTGCAGACGATCAACGATTCTGCCATTACCAGCCTGATGGTGGTCGAAGGCAGACGGCCGATCGGGCTCGTCCATCTGCACGACCTGCTGCGCATCGGTGCTGCCTAGCGGGCTTCTAGACTGCCTCGACCGTCAGTTCCAGGTCGGTGTCGGCGGCACCGGTCACGCGCACCTGCGTGCCGGCCGGCAGGTCAGGGCCGGAGACGCGCCACAACGTGTCGCCGAGCTTGATGCGGCCGCGCCCATCCTTGATCGGCTCGGCAAGGGTCGCCGTCCGGCCGACCATCTGCGCGCTGCGCCGGTTGAGCAGCGGCTGGTCGGTTTCCTCATGCCGCCCGCCCACCAGCCGCTTGCCGACATAGGCCGAGACCAGCGACAGCGCGAGGAAGGCGAGGACCTGGACCTGCCAGCTCCAGAAACCGGCGTCCCAGATGAGCAGCGAGACGACGCCGATCAACAGCGCGGCAATGCCGATCCACAGCATGAAAATGCCCGGCGCGACGACCTCCATCACCAGCAGGACGAAGCCGAGGACCATCCAGTTCCACGGACCGAGTTCGGAAATGATGCGATCGAACATGGCCTCAGGTCTCGCTGGGACGAACCACGGGCGGGCGGGCCTGTCGTGCTGGACTGGCGGTGCCTTCGCCCTTGAAAACTTCCCTGGCGATTTCACCAATGCCGCCGAGCGTGCCGATCAGTGAGGAAGCCTCTATCGGCATCAGCACGAGTTTGCTGTTTGTCGCTGCACCGATCCTGGTCAGCGCTTCGGTGTATTTCAGCGCGACAAAGTAGTTGAGCGCCTGCACGTCACCCTTGGAAATCGCCTCCGATACCACCTGCGTGGCGCGTGCTTCAGCCTCGGCCGAGCGCTCGCGCGCCTCGGCATCGCGGAAGGCGGCTTCCTTGCGGCCCTCGGCCTCCAGGATCTGCGATTGCTTGAGGCCTTCGGCGGCGAGGATCTGGGCGCGCTTGTTGCGCTCGGCCATCATCTGGCGGCCCATCGATTCGACGAGATTGGCCGGTGGATTGATGTCCTTGATCTCGACACGGGTGATCTTGATACCCCAGGGGTGCGCGGCCTCATCAACGACGCGCAGCAGGCGCTCGTTGATGGCATCACGGTTTGACAACAGCTCGTCGAGGTCCATCGAGCCCATCACGGTGCGGATGTTGGTCATCGTCAAATTGAGGATAGCGTTCTGCAGGCCGGCGACCTGGTAGGCGGCCTGCGCCGCGTTGAGCACCTGATAGAAGGCAACGCCGTCGACGGCCACGGTGGCGTTGTCGCGGGTGATGATCTCCTGGGTCGGAACGTCGAGCACCTGCTCCATCATGTTCATCTTGGCGCCGATACGGTCGACGAAGGGCACGATGAGGTTGAGGCCCGGGCTCAATGTCTTGGTGTAACGGCCAAAGCGTTCGACGGTATAATTGTAGCCTTGCGGAATTGTCCGGATGCCCTTGAAAAGCACCAGCACGACAAGGGCGACAAGAACAAGAAGCGCAATATCGAAACCACTGAAACCCATTTTGGCTCTCCCCTCAAAGGCCATGTTGGACATTGCCACGCGGCCGATTCCACCAAACACTTAAGTGTGTTTCAGCAATGTTACAATCAGGTGATCACGGATTGCGGGTGCATGGACGGCGGGATCCATTCAAGCCCAGCCGGACAGCTCGCGCCGCACCATTGCCTCGATCACCGCCATGCCCTCTGCACTGTCGTTGAGGCAAGGGATGTGCGCGAACTTTTCGCCGCCGGCATGGTGGAAGGTCTCGGCCGCTTCCCTGCCGATCTCGTCCAGCGTCTCGATGCAATCGACGGAAAAGCCCGGATTGACGATGGCGACCGATTTCACGCCTTCGCGCCCCAGTCTTTCGACTGTCTTGTCGGTGTAGGGTTGCAGCCATTCCTGCGCGCCGAAGCGCGACTGGAAGGTGGTGATCAGCTTGTTCTCATCCCAGCCGAGCTTTTCGCGCAGCAGCCGCGTCGTCTCCAGGCAATGCGCCTGGTAGGGATCGCCCTTGTCGGAGTAGGATTTCGGAATACCGTGATAGGAGGCGATGACGATTTCCGGATCGAAGTCGAGGCTCGCCAGATGCCCTTCGATCGAACGGGCGAGCCCCTCGATATAGGCCGGCTCGTTGTAATAGGGGGGCACGCTGCGAATGGCCGGGGCGCGGCGCATCTTCATCAGCGCGCGAAACAACTGGTCGTTGGCGGTCGCAGTCGTCGTCGCCGAATATTGCGGATAGAGCGGGAAAGACAGGATGCGGTCGCAGCCTTGCTCGACCAGTCTGTTGGCCACGCTCTCGGTCGAAGGGTTGCCGTAGCGCATCGCCCAATCGACGATCACATGGGATAAATCGCCGAGCGCAAGCCCGAGTTTCTCGGACTGGGCACGGGTATAGGTGCGCAGCGGCGACTCGTTGCGCTCCCGGTTCCATATCCTGGCATAGTTGGCGCCCGACTTCTTCGGCCGGGTGGTGAGGACCAGGCCGTAGAGGATCGGATACCAGACCGCCTTGTTGAGTTCGATGACGCGCGGATCGGACAGGAATTCCCTGAGATAGCGCCACATCGGCTTGAAGTCGGTGCCGTCCGGGGTGCCGAGATTGATCAGCATGACACCGACCTTGCCTGTCCCGACCGGAGGGTGTCCTGCCGGGAGCGCGCCGGCGGTCGTTTCGGCTTTGCTTTCAGCAGGGTTGGCAAGCGTCATGGGGTTCTCCAACACCGCGAAACCAGCGGTGCCGCGGCGAAGGTAGCGATGCCGCGCCGGTTTTCAAATGCAGCGTCTGGCCGCACCTTATCCCAGAAATGCAGCACCCGCCCGGTTTGCCGGGCGGGTGCATTGCGTTCCTGCGGCCGGATTACTTCGAGGCCGCCGGGATAGTCAAGGTTGCGCCGACCGGCAGCCGGCGTGGCTCGTAGGCTTTGTTGGCATCGAAGATCATTTTCCATTTGGTGCCGTCGCCATAGGCCTTCACCGCGAGATCCCAATAGGTATCGCCGGCGACGATTACATGGCTGCTTTCGGCCGGTGCCGGCTCAGCCGGCTTGGCGGGCTCGGCAGGTTTTGCCGGCTCACTTGGGGCCGGTTCACTCGGGGCCGGCTGACTCGGGGCCGGCTGACTCGGGGCAGGCGCCGTCTCGGCCGGTTTGGCCGGTACAGCCGGAGCAGGGGTGGCCGGAGCCGGTGTGGCCGGAGCCGCAGGTGCCGCCGGCTGGGCCGGCTCGGCGGGTGCGGGGGCCGCCGGCGCGGTTTCAGCCGGGACGGCCGGTGGTGTTTTGGAAATGTCGCCGGAGCCGGCCGGCATTTCGGGCATTGCCGGCTCAGCAGGCTTTATCGGCGCTGCCTCAGCAGGTTTTGGCGGTTCGGCCGGGTTGGCTGGTTCCGCGGCCGGGGCTCCGGTCGCGGCGATCTCGGTGATGCGGCCGTCGAGCTTCGGCGTATAGGGCCGGTGCGCGCCGAGGTAATCGGCGACGACCTGTTCCAGCCCCGGGCCGTAATCATAGGCGTTCTTGGCCTTCTCGGCGAATACCTTGTAGCCGTCACCGCCCTGGCGGACATAGTTGTTGGTGGCGACCAGATAGTCCTTGTCCGGTTTGATCGGCGTCCAGGCGCCGCCTTCCATGACCTCGACCGATTTGACGCGTCCATTAGGCGGCGCCGATTTGTCGAACGCATATTTCAGGCCGGCAACCTGCGGGAAGCGCCCGGCGCCGTCCTCGACCTGGCTGAGGCCGCTTTCCAGGCCGGCAACCAGATCCTTGCCGGTGATCTGGAAGGTCGCCAGCGTGTTCTGAAACGGCAGCACAGTGAGAACCTCGCCCATGGTGACGGTGCCTTGGTCGATCGAGGCGCGCAAGCCGCCGCCATTCGAGATGACGATCTCGACACCTTGGCCCTTGACCCGGTCGAGGACGGCGTCGGAGACCAGATTGCCCATCTCGCATTCGCGGGCGCGGCAGTTTTCGCGGCTGCCGTCGATCGCCTTGGTGGTCTCGGCGACTTCCTTGTTCTTCAAAGCCTCGATCGGGGCGCCGAGTTCCTTGATGCGGGCAAGCACGGCGGGGTCGGGCGTGATCGATTTGTCGAGATGAATGGGATCGCCGCTTGCCTCTTCGACGACGCCATTGTCGTCGAAGACGACCTTGAACTCGCCGAGATATTTCGAATAGGACGCCGCCTGCACGACCGGCACTTTGTAGCCGTCCGGATTGTCGACCATCGTCGGATAAGGGCCTTCCGCCTTGGGGTCGGTGTTGGACAGCAGCGAGTGGCTGTGGCCGCCGACCACCACGTCGACGCCCGGGATCTTGGCGATCACGTCGCGTTCTCGCTTGTAGCCGATATGGGTGACCGCGATGATCTTGTTGACGCCCTCTCGCTTCAGTTTCTCGACCTCGGCGGTGATCGACTTGACGTCGTCCTCGATGGCGATGTTCGGGCCAGGCGTGGCAAGCTCCGGCGTGTCGTTGGTGACCGCGCCGACGATGCCGATCTTCTGGCCGCCGACCTCGACCACGATCGACGGCTTGACGCGGTCGCCGAGCTTGGATTGCGCATTGGCCTTCACATTGGCGCCGAGCACCGGAAACTGGATCATGTCGAGGAACGGCGCCAGCGCCGACTCGCCATCGTCGAACTCATGGTTGCCGACCACCTCGGCATCGAATTTCATCTGGTTGAGGAATTCGCCTTCGGTCTTGCCCTTGTAGGTCGTGTAGAAGAGCGAGCCCTGGAAATTGTCGCCGGCGCTGAGCAGCAGCACGTTCTGGCCTTGCAGCTTCTTGCGCTCCTGCGCGATCGCGGTGACCAGGCGGCCGGCGCCGCCGACGCATTCGCCCTTGGTCTCCTCCTCGGCCGAGCAGGTCGATTCATACTTGTTGTTGCTCTCGATGCGGCTGTGCCAGTCGTTGATGTGCAGGATGTTCAGCGTGTAGTCGGCAAAGGATACGCCTGCCGACAGGCCAAGCGCCGATGCCGACAGCGCGGCGATGGCAGCGATCTTCTTCATTCTCGTCTCCCGGATAACTTGAGTACAGCGCCGCGCGTCATTTGGGACGCGCAAAGTACCAATTTTATTTTGCGCATGATCCTTTCCGAAAATCGACTCCGATTTTCGGGGTCATGCGCAGACGCGTTTAAAGCTCTTGTTTGACTGGGATGTAACAGCCCTCTCGGGCCATGTTCACATCGCGTTTCAGTCGATGCAAGCGGAAATCGGCATCAGCTTTGCCGGCGTAAAAAGGCTTTGCCGGCGTAAAAAGCGGCGGCTTCAAGCCGCCGCCCTTTTGCAAAGTCAATTCGGAATCGGATTTCAGGTGCGCCTGGTCAGCACAAAATTCTGCCCGCTCGCGCTGGTGCAATTGAGCTGGCTTGTGGAGACCATCAGGCAGTTGAAGCTGATCGGCGTCTGGCGGATCAGCGAAGTGCCATGGATCTCGACCGAGGTGCCGCCGGTCATGGTGTAGCTGCCATCGGCAAGCTTCTGGCCGGTGTCGGTTGCGACGGTCGCGAAGCTGCCGCCCTTGAAGGTGGACAAGCCCGTGCCCTGCGCGTCGATCCAGGAGCCTTCAACCCCTTTGGCCGTGATCACCGGCGGCTCGCCTGGGCCGGTTGTGGTGCAGGCCGCCAACGCGACCGTAGCGGCCGCGGCAATGCCAGCCGAAAGCAGTCTTTGCGCGATCGTCATCTTCAAAATCCTCTCCTCTCGCATCGGCCCGAAAATCGATCCGATTTTCGGAAAGCACGATGCTCACATTCAAAGTGCTAGAGCGTACTTTGTGCGTCCAAATGGACGCACGTCGCTCTAGGCCGCTCCTCTTCAATCGCCCGATTTCCGGGCGATTGCAAGCTGGCGGAGTGTCGACGCAACGCTGCTATCGAACGAGGATGTTGCGGAATTGCCACGGGTCTTTGGTGTCGAGGTCCTCGGAAAACAGACCAGGTCGATTGTCGAGCGGTGTCCAGTCGGTATAATAGCTCCTGACCGGCCCGAGATATGGGTTCTGCACGTCGAGGCAGCGCTTGTAATCCATCTCGTCGGCTTCGACGATGCCGGCCTCGGGATTTTCCAGCGCCCAAACCATGCCGGCCAGCACCGCCGACGTGACCTGCATGCCGGTGGCGTTCTGGTAGGGCGCCAGCTTGCGCGCCTCGGCCAGCGACAACTGCGAGCCGTACCAGTAGGCGTTCTTGGCGTGACCGTAGAGCAGCACGCCGAGTTCGTCGATGCCATCGACCAGTTCGTTTTCGTCGAGCACGTGATGCACGGGCTGAGCCTCGCCGGCGGCACCGAACATCTCGTGCAGTGACAGCACGGCGTCGTTGCAGGGATGATAGGCGTAATGGCAGGTCGGCCGGTACTGCACCTTGCCCTTCTTGCCGCGCAAGGTGAAGAAATCGGCAATTGAAATCGCCTCATTATGCGTCACCAGGAAGCCGTATTGCTGACCGGGCGTCGGGCACCATGTGCGCACGCGCGTGTTGGCGCCGGGCTGCTCCAGAAAGATCGCGGCCTTCGAGCCGTTCTTGTGTTTTTTGGCGTTCTTCGGCATCCACGTCTCATGCGTGCCCCAACCGAGTTCGGCCGGCTGCAGGCCTTCCGAAATGAAGCCTTCGACCGACCAGGTGTTCCAGAACACGTTCATCGGCTTGGGTTTCTTGGTGCGCTGGGTGTCGCGCTCGGCGATATGGATGCCCTTGACGCCGGCTTTCTTCATCAGCCTGGCCCAGCCTTCGCGATCGTGCTGCGCGGGCTCCGAGAAATCGAGGCCAAGATCTGTGGCGAGGTTGACCAGCGCCTGCTTGACGAACCACGAGACCATGCCCGGATTGGCGCCGCAGCACGAGATCGCCGTGGTGCCGCCTGGGTTCTTCGCGATTTCAGTACGCACCGTCTCGCGCAGCGCATAGTTGGTGCGTGAGGCATTGTCGGCTTTTTCGTCGAAATAAAAGCCGAGCCAGGGCTCGACCACCGTGTCGATATAGAGGACGCCAAGCTTGCGGCAGAGCTTCATGAGTTCGAGCGAGGAAGTGTCGACCGACAGGTTGACGCAAAAGCCCCGGCCGCCGCCATTGGTCAAAAGCGGTGTCAGCAGCTTCTTGTAGTTCTTCTTGGTCACCGCGTCCTGCATGAAGGTGATGCCGCGCTCGTCGAGCAATTTGCGGTCGGTGTCGCGCGGGTCGATGACCGTCATGCGCGACTTGTCGAATTTGAAATGGCGCTCGATCAGCGGCAGCGTTCCCCGTCCGATCGAGCCGAAGCCGATCATCACCACAGGGCCGGTGATCTCACCGTAAACGGGCCAGTTTTCATTCACCATTTATCGATTACTCCCTCAAAAAACGCTTCGGAACAGCGGCTTGGCCGCGGCGCGACAAACCATAGATCATTGTCACAATAAAGCGAAAATCGGACGGCCGGCGTTACGCCGCGCCATCCCGGCTACGGCTCGACCAGACTTGCAAACTCCGGCTTGAAGAGGGCACGTGCCTCGGAGACCGGCAGTTCCAGCAGATCGTCGGCGCAGGCCTGGATGGCATGCGGCAGGGTCTGGAGCCCGAACACCAGAACCTGCTTGTCGCCCTCGCGCCAGAGGCTGGCAGCCAAATTTTCGTCGATCAGATCGTCGATGCCGCATTCGGCTTCGTGATCAATATCGGTCTGATCGCTCGGTTTCTTGCGCCGCTGCTTGACGAAGGAGGCGAGGGAAGGACCGGGCTTGCCATCTATCGTATCCAAGAAAATGTCCTGAAGGCCGAGCAGGACGCCGCGCCGCACATCCATGATGTAGGCGTCCGAATAGTTGGTCGGATGCGCTCCGCCGCAGAAGATGCTGCCGGACTCCCGCCAGCTCATCAGCCGCGGAGTCAGCGAGGTCACTTCGAATGTGCTGTCCTCATAGCCGCCGAGTGTGCCGCCGTTCACACCGTCAATCGGCCCGCCTTCGTTGAAACCGGCATACTGCGCCGCCACGCAGCCCAGTGCGCCGATGTTGGCGCGCCAGTGCCTGTCTTGCAGCAGAGCGTTCGCGGCCTCGATTGGAACGTCGCCGGACAGTTCGACAATGCGCGGCGTGGCAAATTTGGTGCGGGGGTCGACGACATAGCGGTAGGTTGCGTCCGGCCAACCAGTCGTCTTGCCGTTATCGAGCTGAGTGTCCACCCGCAGATAGTCATAAGGGGACGTTTCCATGGTGAGCGGCGTGTCATTGCCGAAGAACTTCATGAAGCTGAAATCGTAGAGATCGAGCGGGCTGCTGGGCTCGTTCTCGGTCACCTGCCGACTTGCGACCCGTTCCAATCTGAGCGGCAGCGCGCTCTTTCCGTTCCAGCTGCCTTCAAGGGTTTTGCCGTTACTGGATGAGGCCAGGCGCCAGACGGCGGCAATCGGCGCAGCCTTTCCGTCATCGCAATTGTCGGCGCCGCATGCCTCCTCCTCGGCCAGTTCGAACTTGCTGCCCTTTTGAGACCGGGCCTGCAGCGGGATGTCGACGCCCTTCGAGCGGTAGAAATAGCGGCCGGCCAGCGGGCCGCCGGGCGCGGCGGGGTCGCCGGTGAATTCGACGACGATATCGCTCTTTCCAAGCTTGCCGGCATAAGTCACCGGCTCCGCCTCGGCTGCTGTCGACAGTACCAGGATCGCGGCCATTAACGTGACCGGCCTGCTAAGATGCTGGATCATTTTTCCCCCAAGCCGCAAGTTACAGCTGTCTTGCGCCAGCAGTCACGGTCGGCTGTCAGGCCCTTATAGTCAAGTTGTGCCTCGTCCCGCACCTGAGGCTGCTCAGCGAAAAGACGCGGCGAGCGCCACCCCTGGTGCGGATGGCGCATCCGCCCGTTTCAGCGGGTTTTTGTCCTCGGCGCGGCTGTGGAGGCTCGAACCACCAGTTCTACCGGCAGAACGACTTGGCGGGGGGCTTCATTGTCAAGGACCATTCGGGCGGCAAGCCGGCCTTTTCCGATCACGTCTTGTGCGACAGTGGTCATCGGAGGCGTGGTGCGTGCGGATTCAGCGGTGCCATCGAAGCCGACGACCGACACGTGGCCCGGCACGTCTATGCCGCGGCGAACCGCCTCGTCCAGGATCGTGATCGCCTGCCAGTCCGACATGGTCAGGATCGCGGTTGCTTCAGGCGCCCTGTCGAACACCACTGCTCCGGCAGATGGCTCGCCCGGGATCGTCTCGATGATCGGGACATCGTCGATCGACAAATTCGCCTCCGCCAAACCCTGTTTGAAACCGTCGAGCCTTTCATCGTCGAGCGGGAAGCCGGCCAGAAGCGGGCGCGTTGCCTTTCCGGGCATGTGGACAATCGGCGGGCCGGGAGACCGGCGCACCGAAAGGATGGCAAAATGCCGGTGCCCCAGCCCGGTCAAGTGCCGGACGGCAGCAACCGCGCCACTCCTGCCGTCGATCTTTATCGAATTGATGTCGGGACCTGCGTCGCTTTCGAGAATGACGAAGGGCAGACGGCGTCTCTGGACCGAAATTATGAGACCAATGTCGGCGCTGTGACCAAGGATAAAGCCGTCAACCAGGGCATCGCGGATGCTGGCGAAGCGCGTGTTGTCGGTGCCGTTTACAAGGCTGAGCGTCGTTCCAGCCTCGTCGCAGGCGAGCGAAACGCCGAGCACCAGCTCGCGGCCGTATGGGCTTCTCATCACTTCGGAGATGGCGTAGGCGCCAGGCGGCATGAACCCGATGGCATTGAACTTGCCGTCCCGCAGCAATCGTCCTTTCGGATCGGGGCCGCCAAACCCGAGCGCTCGCGCGGCCGCTTCGACGCGCTCGCGCAATTCGGGCCTGACCAGCTCCGGCCGGTTGAAGACGTTGGAGACAGTCCCCCGGGAAACTCCGGCAGCCTTGCCGACATCGGCTAGGGTGGGCATTGGCGATTCACTCGTTTTCCCTGAGGTAGACCATTTTTTGGAGCGCTCCAAGAATTTTATTGACTCAAAACCAAAATAGGAGGATCGTGCTCCTTGGAGCGCTCCAAGAGCATATACTGAGGGTGTTTCTGCGACTGAGACACCGAGAATCGTCACATGGCATGGTCGCGGCGGCCAATGCCCAAGGAGAGGATGATGGCAGAAACCGATGCTTTTCCAGCCTCGCTCGTAGGCAAGACTTTCGACTGCGTTTTCGGCCCCTTCGTACCGCGGCTGACGTTTCTTTCGCCGCAGGAATTGCATATCCAGGCGTCGATCGGGACCACTGAAATCGACGAGGTGGTCAAGGTCGGCCTGACCAGCGTGCGTCCGAATCTCGTGCTCGCGAGTTGGACGGAGCAGAGCGGCAACTTCATTGTGCAGTTGCAGGATCACGAGAACCGGATCGTCCATAATTATGCGCGGCTGGCCGATGGGCAGCTCTTCTGTGCTCAGGGCGCCATTCAAGCCGTTCCGGCGTGAGGGGAGGAAAATGCGATGGAACTCGCTTATGACAGTCATCTGCTTGCTCGAATTCTGCTGAGCGTCGCGACCGTGGGTTACGGTGTAGCGACGATCAAAGCCGACTTGAACGCCACCCACGCCACCAATCCACTGTGGACTCCCCATGCCCGGTTTCACGTCGTCTGGCAGGTGCTGAGCTATACCGGGGTGGCGCTGATTGCCCTCGGACTCATCTGGATCAAGGGGCAACTCGAAGCCGAGCGGCTCTATCTCGCCGGCGGATTGGCCGCGGCCATGTATGGGGCATTCTTCGCGGCCATGCTCTCGCGGTCGATCTATGGTGGCGTGCTGTATGACGAGAACGGCTACCCGCCGTTCCGGCCGCCGTTTGGACCGGCGGGCTGGCGGTGGGATGTCAACGTCACCGTCTTTACCGCGATGTCGGCGATCCTGCTGCTGGGCCTGGCTGCGATTTAGGGCAATTCCGGGAAAAGTGTGAGACGGTTTTCCGTCCGGAATTGCGCAAGAACAAAGAGGTGGAGCGGTTCGGCGTTTCCGTGAAACGATGAACTGCTCTAGGACAGCGCCAGCGCCCTAAGCCACGCGACCAGCCGGTCACGATCGGCGGTCATCCCCTTGTAGTCGAGCTGGGCCTCGTCCAGCGCCAGAAGTTGTTCGGCCAAGGACGCTGCGAGCGCCGCACGGTCGCGGTGGCGCTCCAGCACGGCGAGCGGGTCGAGATGGATGCGGATGGTGAAGAGTACGTCGCCCGAAACGGGGAGTTTTCTCAGCGTCTGCCGCTCGACGCGGATAAAGGCATGGGCGTCGATGTCACCGTCCGGGAATCTCGACGGGCGACTGCTGGCGCGGTCGATGCGTTCGACATTGGAGAGCGGATGGTAGAGCGCGTCGCCCGCCTGGATCGACCAGTTGTAGCGCTCGACGGCTTGGCCCTGGAGGCCGTCGAACATGCGGTTGATGAGATCGGCCGGGCGTGTGCCTGGACCGAAACCCGGTACCGGCGCGTGGATCTGCTGCAGCGGCTTGCCGAATTTTTCGGTCAGCGACCATGACGAGGGGAAGCAGAGCGAGCCGGCCGCCAGACGCCAGCCGCTCTCGTCGCGGCGCATCAGGATCAAATCCTCCTGGACGAGCAACGAGGCCGCGACAAGCGGCGCATCGCTGAAAGAAGCTGCGGTGCCTGAGCCTACAAGACTGTCGGTGCCGCCGATCACCACGATCCCGTTGTCGGTACGCCTGTGGGTCCCAGGAAAGTTCGCCGCCAGATGCGCACCGAGCAGATCGAGCACTTCGCGTTGGGCATCGCGTGTGGCTTGCTCCTCGACAAAAACCTTGTCTGGAATTTCGGCATAAAGCCGGCGTTTCTCGGCAAGATAGGGCAGCAGATATTCGTCGATCTCGATCCATCTATCTAGATTGAGCGGCTTCAGCCCGATGGTGAACAGTTTCGACGAGCCGTCATAGGGTGTGTGGGTCGGTGGGCGGAAACTCATGCTTCTTTGTAGGCTTCCAGTGCGGCAGCGGCCATTCTCGCCGTGAATTCGGTGATTTCGTAATCGGCGGCGCCTGCCTTGGCGAAGGGATCGTCCGCCAGTCTGGCATCGAGCACGTCGCGTGGACCGCGCGCGATGATGATGCCGCCGGTCCTCGGCCGCTTCGGCCCGGAGGCGACAAAAATGCCTTCCGCATAACAGGCCTTCAGCCACTCGACATGCGCTTGCTGCAGGCTGTCGATCTCGGTCAGCGGCACCGTATACTTCAGCGAAACCACGAACATTGTTGTCTCCCGATGCTTCAGCCCAGCCGCGCCGGGATCAATCCGCGCAGCGAGTTGCCGACGAACAGCGCCTTGGCCGATTTCAGTTCGCTCCATGTGTAGATTGCTTCGCGGGCGCGGCCTTGATCCAGCAGTTCGCCGCGCAGGACGCCAGGCAGCAGGCCGCAATCGAGCCGCGGCGTGGCCAGCACGCCGTCGCCGAATTCGGCAAAGACATTGGTGATCGTGCCCTCGCAGATTTCGCCGCGCTCATTGGCGAGCAGCACCTCGTCGGCCCGGCCGGCGAGATATTCAGCGCGGGCGCGCGTATAGATTTGTCGGCGGCTGGTCTTGTGGCGCAGCAGCATATCGCTCGAATCAAGCCGCACGCGCGCCAGCTGCACGGTCCAGACCTTGTCTGCGGCGAGCGGCGCGTAGGGCTGCACCGAAACCGCTACATCGCCCTTGCGCGACAGGACGAGGCGAGTGCGCAACGCAATGTGCTGGCGGCCGACCGCATTCATCAGCGCTTCACCGACCCGTTGCGGGTCGCAGCCGAAGCCGAGTTCGTCTGCCGAGCCGTAAAGCCGCGCGAGATGGCGGTCGAAACGGAGGAAACCCGAGCCGGGTTCCCAGCGCATTGTTTCGATCAGTTCGAGATCGGCAGTGTTCCCGTCGCGAAACGGGCTTTCAGCAGACACTCCTGGTACTCCTCTTCGGCTGTCGAATCGAAGACGACGCCACCGCCGACATTGTAGACTGCCTCGCCATTGGCAAAGAGCGAGATGGTGCGGATCGCCACCGAAAAGCGCATCCGGCCGCCGGGGGCGATCCAGCCTATGGCGCCGCAATAGACATCGCGCGGGCCACCTTCCAGCTCGCGCAGGATCTCCATGGCACGGATCTTCGGCGCGCCGGTGATCGAACCGCAGGGGAACAGCGCGGCGAAAATCTGGCGGATGGCGAGGCCGGGCAAAAGTTTCGCCCGCACGCGGCTCACCATCTGGTGGACCGTCGGGTAGCTCTCGATGCGGAAAAGCTCCGGCACATCGAGCGTGCCAACCTCGCTGATCAGTGAGATGTCGTTGCGCAGGAGATCGACGATCATCCGGTTCTCGGCCTGGTTCTTCTCGTCGTTGCGCAAGAACGCTTTCAGGCGATCGTCCTCCGCCTTGGTGGCGCCGCGCGGCGCAGTGCCTTTCATCGGATGCGTCTCGATCATGCCTTCCGCGTCGACCTCGAAGAACAGTTCCGGCGAACGCGACAAGACGATCGGATCGCCAAGCGCGACCAGCGCCCCATACTTCACCGGCTGGCGTTCGGTCAGCGCGTTGAAGGCGTCCAGCGGATCGCCCGACCATTGCGCGTGGACCGGAAAGGTCAGATTGCCCTGGTAGCAGTCGCCCTTGCGGATGTGGTCATGCAGCCCGGCAAAGCGTTTGGCGTAGTCGTCCGAGGACCAGGCTGCCTTGGGGTCGAAGATTGGGCCGTTGCTAGCCGGCAGATCGCCTGGCGCGACCGTCTCTTCGACCGGCGGGTCGAACACGCCGAGGCAGAAAAGCGGGGCGCGGCGGCCGGCTGGCAGCAGCGGAACGAGCTTGGGCTCGAGCAGGTAGCCGGCCTCGTAGGAGAAATAGCCGGCCAGCCATTTGCCGCCATCATGTGCAGCCTGCGCGGCTTCAAGCGCCGGCAGGAAGTCCGCCTCGCCATGCGCCGAGATGATCTCGGCCGGCCGGTCGAAAACGAGCTGACGCGCGGTCTCGTCGTTCCGGAAAATTGCAAAGGGCAGGGGCAGGGACATAAGGCTCGGATGCTGCGGTCACCAGCGATCGATCTATATGGGGGCTCGACCGTGCGCAATCGAGGGAACGGCGTCTCAAGACGCAAAGGCGCGGCGGGGCAAAAACAAAAGCGGCGCCCGAGAGCGCCGCCTTGTTCCAAATGCCGCCTTGCGATGGATCAGGTGTTGCTGGCTTCCCCCGCGGTCGGGAAGCGGCGCGCAAATTCCTTTTCGTCGCCGGCGGCAAGCAGTTTCGCCTGCTCGATCCAGCGTTCACGTTCGATGCGGCCGTCGAAATTCAACGTCGCCTCGATCCGCCTGACATCGTCGGGCGTCCAGGCGGCGATCTGGGCATAGGTCGTGACCCCAAGCCCTTTGAGCAGCCGCTCGTTGGTCGGGCCGATGCCGATCAGGCGACGCAGATCGTTGGCTTTGCCCGCCGCTGCGGTCGTTGCGTTGCCGGTCGCGGCTTTCTTTGCCGCCGGCGCAGCCTTGCTTGCCGCTGGCGCAGGCTTTTTTGCCGCTGGCGCAGTCTTGGGTGCGGCGCTCGCTTTCGATGCAGCCGGCTTCGGCGTTGCCGTTTTCGCCGCACTTGTGCGTGGCGCGGTCGCAGCCTTGGCCGTTGCAGATTTCTTCGGCGCCGGTTTGGCCGGCGCGGATGTCGACATCAGGGTTGACGGTGCCTGCATCGCCGCCTTGGTCGCGCCGGCCTTGGCGGCTGGCGCCTTGGCTGTTGCCGCCTTCGCGGTTGGCGCCTTGGCGGCCGGCGCCTCGCCCAGCCGCCGCTCGAGGTCGGCGCGGGCGCGGCCGCATGCATCCAACTCACCGGTCAGACGGTCGCTATCGGCCCGCAATCTGTCGCGTTCGCTGCGCGTGCGGTCGAGATCGCCGCGCAAACTGTCGAGTTCGCCACGCAGGCGTCCCCAAATGAACCAGCCAACCAACACACCTACCAGGAACGCCAGGAGCATGTAGAAAAAAGTGCCCATTGTCTTTCTCTCTCCAGTCCGATCCGTCCGCCCTGGCCTGTGGAGCCATGACCTCGGCGAAGGACCATTCGATGGTGGTTCCGCAATTTGCAGAACAGCCGGCTTCGATCGAGCTGTCGGCGACCGGTTTGCCCCTGGCCAACAACCGTTGTCGCATCCGCCGACGCGCCATGACCGGTCGGGACTTTCCGACCGGATCCATTCGTGCCCGGCTGAGCTTGAGGGCGGACGCTATCATACAGCTTACGGGAATCTAACGGAAAACTTCCATGGAAAGTTATTTAAGAACAAATATCCAAGACAAGAATAGAACCATCGTCAATATGCATTGCAGCTAAACTGTTCTGGAAAACCCGGTCACCCGGTGTTGCGCATCACCCAGTGTTGCGCATCACTTGTCCAGTGCTTCCAGCTCGTCGATCAGTCCGCTGATCACACCAAGCCCGATCTGCCAGAAGGCAGGGTCCGCCGCGTCAAGGCCGAACGGCGCCAGAAGCTCGGAATGATGCTTGGTGCCGCCGGCGCGCAGCATGGCAAAATATTTCTCCTGAAAGCCGCGCTCGGCGTTCTGGTAGACCGCGTAGAGCGAGTTCACCAGGCAATCGCCGAATGCATAGGCATAGACGTAGAAAGGCGAGTGGATGAAGTGCGGGATATAGGTCCAGAAAACCTCGTACCCCTCGCGTAGCTTGATCGCCGGCCCGAGGCTTTCCGCCTGCACTTCCAGCCAGAATTGGCCGAGCTTGTCGGAGGTCAATTCGCCGCTCTTGCGCTCGGCATGCACCTTGCGCTCGAACTCGTAGAAGGCGACCTGGCGCACGACCGTGTTGATCATGTCCTCGACCTTCTGGGCGAGCATGGCCTTGCGTTCGCGCTTGTCGGTGGTCTGCTCGAGCAACGAGCGAAAGGTCAGCATTTCGCCGAACACCGATGCGGTTTCGGCCAGCGTCAGCGGCGTCGACGCCATCAGGGCGCCCTGGCCGCCGGCCAGCACCTGGTGCACGCCGTGGCCGAGCTCGTGCGCCAGCGTCATCACGTCGCGCGGCTTGCCCATGTAGTTGAGCAACACATAAGGATGCGCCGAAGGCACGGTCGGATGGGCGAAGGCACCGGGCGACTTGCCGGGTCTCACCGGTGCATCGATCCAGTTGCGGTCGAAGAAAGTTCTGGCGATCTCCGCCATGTCGGGTGAAAAGCGCTGATAGGCGGAAAGCACGGTGTTCTTGGCCTCGTCCCAGCCGATGACCGCCTGCGGGGTCTCCGGCAGGGGCGCGTTTCGGTCCCAATGGTTCATCACGTCCATGCCGAGCCAGCGCGCCTTCATCGCATAATAGCGATGCGACAGGCGCGGATAGGCGTCGCGAACCGCCGCGGCGAGTGCGTCCACCACGCTGCGTTCGACGCGGTTGGCGAGATGGCGGGAATCGGCAATGTCCTCGAAGCCCCGCCAGCGGTCGGAGATCTCCTTGTCCTTGGCCAGCGTGTTGGTAATCAGCGTGAAGACGCGCAAATTCTTGCGGAAAGTTGCGACCAGCGCTTCGGACGCCCGGCGGCGCACCTCGCCGTCGGCGTCCTGCAGGCGATTGAGCGCCGGCTCAAGCGTCAACTCCTCGCCGTCGAGGCCGAAGCGCAAATCGGTCATCGTCTCGTCGAACAGGCGGTTCCAGGCCCCGCGCCCGGTGATCGACTTTTCGTGGAAGAGTTGCTCGATGCGGTCTTCGAGCTGATATGGCTTGTCCTTGCGCAGATCGAGCACCCAGGGCCGGTAGTGGGCGAAGGCCGGATCGGCGGCGAGTGCGTTTTCGATCGCGCCATCGTCGATGAGGTTCAGCTCGAGCGCGAAAAACAGCAGGTGCGCGCTGGCATCGGTCATCTTTTCCTGGATGTCGCCATAGAGCTTGGCGCGCTGCGGATCCGACGTGTTGCCGGCATAGACAAGCCCGGCATAGGAGACGATCCGGCCGATCAGCTCCTCCAGCGCTTCATAGGCCTGGAGCGCCTCGCCCAGCCTGCCGGCGCTGCCACGCCCGGCCTCGGCGGCGAGCGTGCCTTTCCAACGGCTCTCGAAGGCGATGGCATCGGCGGCGGCCTTGGCGATGTCGCGCTTCAACTCGGGCGCTTCCATGCCCGAATAGAGATCGGCCAGATTCCATTCCGGCAGGTCGCCAAGCTCCGCCACGCCCTGACTGGACGCCGCCGCCAGCTTTCGAGCAAAAACCATGCGCATTGCCGATCCTTCCAAACACGAAAATTCGAGGAAACGAGAAGCCGGTCAAATCCTAAGGAATTCATTCACCGGGTTTTTTGAAAGCTTATTTAGAACCCTGTGCCAAGATGATCCATAGGGCGCATTCTCGGGCGGGCACGGTCGGATCAGTCATGGCAGCTTCCATACTCATAGTCGATGACGATCCGGTGCAGCGCAGGCTGCTCGAGGCAGCGGTGACGAAATTCGGCCACACCGCGATCGTCGCCGATGGCGGCGAGGCCGGTCTCGATGTTGTCGACGGGCCCAATGCGCGCGACGTCTCGGTGGTCATCCTCGACCTGATGATGCCGGGCCTCGATGGCATCGGCGTGCTGAAGGCAATGCGCGAGCGCGGCATCCACATCCCCGTCATCGTGCAGACCGCCCAGGGCGGCATCGAAACCGTCGTTTCGGCAATGCGTCACGGCGCCTTCGACTTCGTCGTCAAGCCGGCCTCTCCCGACAGGCTGCAGGCGTCGATCGGCAATGCCCTCAAGGTCGAAGCGCTCGAAGGCGAAGTGAAGCGCTCGTCACGGCAGCGCGGCGGCCATCTGACGTTCAAGGACATGATCACTCACAGTCCGGCGATGGATCGGGTGATCCGGCTCGGCCGCAAGGCGGCGGCGTCCAACATTCCGATCCTGATCGAGGGTGAATCCGGCGTCGGCAAGGAACTGGTGGCGCGCGCCATCCAGGGCAGCGGCGACCGCCGCTCGAAACCCTTCGTCACCGTCAATTGCGGCGCCATCCCCGACAATCTGGTCGAATCGATCCTGTTCGGTCACGAAAAGGGCTCGTTCACCGGCGCCACCGAAAAACACACCGGCAAGTTCGTCGAAGCGCATTCGGGCACGCTGTTCCTCGACGAAATCGGCGACCTGCCGCTCGACGTGCAGGTCAAGCTGTTGCGCGCCGTACAGGACGGCGAGGTCGATCCGGTAGGCGGGCGCTCGACCGTCAGGGTCGACATCAGGCTGATCTCGGCAACCCATCGCAACCTGCTGCAGCAGGTAAAGGACGGCAAGTTCCGCGAGGATCTGTTCTATCGTCTGAACGTCTATCCGATCTTCGTGCCGCCATTGCGCGACCGTCGCGACGACATTCCCCATCTGGTCGAGCACTTCATGGAGAAGGTGGCGCCCGCCGATCCGCGCCACCGTCTGCGAGGCATCTCGGCTGCGGCGCTCGCCATGCTGCAGGCCTATGACTGGCCGGGCAATATAAGGCAGCTCGAAAATGCCGTCTTCCGGGCTTCGGTGCTCGCCGAGGGCGACATGCTGACCGAAGAAGAGTTCCCGCAGATCCGGGCGCAGGTCGAGGGCACGGTCAATCTCGATGCGGATATCGCCTCGCCAGAGTCAGGGGGGCCAGCTTCAGGGTGGCCAGCTTCCGGATTGGCTTCGGGCAGCCTGCCGCGTGATAACGTCCCGGCCGCCGTCGGCGCCGCCGCGGCCGAGCCCAACGCGCCGGCCAGACCCCGCTTCGGCACGCTGCGGGCGCTCGACGAGCGCGGCAATGTGCGTGCGCTGGCCGATGTCGAGCTCGAAATGATCAAGCTCGCCATCGACCACTACAACGGCCAGATGAGCGAGGTCGCCCGCCGCCTCGGCATCGGCCGGTCGACGCTCTACCGCAAGCTCAAGGAATACGGCATCGACCCGGAGACCGGCCGTGTAGAGAGGCTCGCTTCCTGAGTCACAGGGCCAAGCCGGTTCTCATCCGGACATCATTCCAGGCAACTGAGTCTCGTAATGACGTGTTCGCCGCAATGTTCACGTATTAAGGCGGACGGTAACAGATCGTGTTTCGAGCTGGCGCCAAAACATGATCTAAACCAGCGGTTTACCAAGATATCCTGCGCAATATTTTTGGCGGGATATCGCCACGGTGTTACCGCATTTCGGCTTCAATAAGCGATGATTAACCATTAGGATCGATATTCGGATGCACATCTAACGCATCCGTTTGGTCAAATCCGGGGACAAAACGGCAGCCTGCAAGGCCTTTTGATTTGAACAGAATCGAACGACACAAAAACGGGCGGCATTATCACATGAGCGTCTGGCCGAGATGGCTGGCAGCGGTGATTGTTGCCGTCGGGTTCCTTGCAGCGGCGGCAACCGGCGCCGGCGCCGAGACACGTTCGCTGAAGCTCTATCATCTCCACACGCATGAAAAGGCGGAGATCGTCTACAAGCGCAACGGCCGCTACGATCAAGCGGGCTTGCGAAAGATCAACATCATCCTGCGCGACTGGCGTCGCAACGAGCCGACCAAGATGGATCCGCGCCTGCTGGACCTGGTCTGGGAAGCCTATCGTGAGAGCGGCGCCACCGACTATATCCAGGTCGTCTGCGGTTATCGTTCGCCGTCGACGAATTCGATGCTGCGCAGCCGCAGCAGGGGCGTCGCCGAGAAGAGCCAGCACATGCTCGGCAGGGCGATGGATTTCTACATTCCCGGCGTGCCGCTGAAGAAGCTGCGCGACATCGGCCTCAGGATGCAGGGCGGCGGCGTCGGGTATTATCCCAGCTCCGGCTCGCCCTTCGTGCACATGGACGTCGGCAATGTGCGCCACTGGCCCGGCATCAGCCGCCAGGAATTGGCGCGCGTGTTCCCCAATGGCAAGACGCTGCATGTGCCGAGCGACGGCAAGCCGCTGCCTGGTTATCAACAGGCGCTCGCCTCCTACAAAGCCCGCAAGGGCGCCGGCGCGCCGGCCATCGAACTGGCCAGCGCAAGCGGCGGTGGCAAAAAATCCCGCGGCTTCCTGGCAGCCTTCTTCGGCGGCGGCGACGACGAGGCGGACGACAGCGCCGATGTGGCGATGGCCGAGCCAGCGCCAAAGCCCCGTAACGTGAAGCCGGCGCCGTCGGCCAAGAGCAGCAATCTGCCTGGCATCGCCATCGTGGCGCCTCGGGATGCCAAGCGTGCCGAGATTCCGGAAGTCGCCGATGCTCCGGCGCCTGCGCCGGAACCGGAGAACGACACGCCGGAGACGATCATCGCGGCATTGCCGGCGCGCAGCATTCCGCTGCCCGATTTTGCTCCGCGCCCGAAGGCCGACATCGGTGCCCAGCCGCCTGAAAACGTTCCGTTCGGCGTGGCGGATGCGACTGCATCCACCGAACAGGCGGTGGCAACCGCGCAAGCGCCGGCAAGTGTGGCGTCGGCAAGTGTTCCGTTCGGCATGGCAGACGCGTCGGCTACGGCCGGCCCGGTGCAGGTCGCGGCAAACAACATTCCCGTGCCGAGCTGGCGGCCCGATCATTCGCTGCCGGCCGATCTTTCGTCGGCTGGTCTTGCGCCGCAGGACAAGCAAGTGTTGCTGGCGCTCGCGAGTGCGGCCGAGCGGAGCAACACCGCCACCGATGCATTCTCGGTATTGCCGTCGGCGCGGCCCGACAGTTCGCAGCCCGACGAGGTCAAGGCCGTTCTGGAACGGGTCAGCGCGACCGACGAATACAAGGTCGCTTCGCTTTCCGAGCAAGCATCGGTGTTCGAGGAACCGGCGAGCGACGACGCATCGAGCGACGGGGCGTCGCCGCGCAAGGCCATCGTTGCCCGCCCGGCCGGCTCCGATCCGACGGCCGTCATCGGCGCGGGCGTGAAGACCACACGCAAGGAACCCAGGGCCACCGCCCGCGACCTGAAACCAGGCCCCAAGCCGGTGGTGGTCGCTGCCGCGCCGCAGGCTGCCCGTTGGGCGCTGCACAGCGGCGAGTATGTCGCGACCGTTTCAGACGCGACAACGGCGCCGCGCTACGCTTACGACTTCGTCCGTACGGCACCGAGCGAGGTCTATACCGTCGGCTTCCAGCCGGGCAACGAGATGGCCGACGCCAACCGGTTCACCGGCAAAGCCGTCAAGTTCATGTCGGTGGCCCGCTTCCAGACCGAATAACAGCTGGGCAAATATCGTAGAGGCCGCGCTGGCAACCGGCGCGGCTGCCGCCACCGCCGGCACTGGCTTCCTTCGTGCCGGGATGCTAACCAAGGTCAGCATTCTCCCGCTTCGTCTAATGGTAGGACAGCGCCCTTTGAAGGCGTGAATCGTGGTTCGAGCCCATGAGCGGGAACCAGCCGGCGAACCAGATCGGCAGCAGGCCAGATCGGCGGCGATGCTAGCGCCCGAGCTTGCTCGCGGCGCGCGCCAAGGCTTCGATCTCGTCCCATTTGCCGGCCTTGACCAGATCGTCCGGCGCCACCCAGGAACCGCCGACGCAGATGACGTTGGGCAGGCTGAGATAGTCGGCGGCATTCTGGCCGGTGATACCGCCGGTCGGGCAGAATTTCACGTCGGCGAGCGGCGAGGCGAAGGCCTTGAGCGAGGCGATGCCGCCCGACTGTTCGGCCGGGAAGAATTTCAGAAAGCGCAGGCCGGCTTCGCGCGCGGCCATGACCTCTCCCGGCGTGATGGCACCGGGCAGCAACGGCACTTCGCTGTCCTTGGCTGCCGCGAGAAGCTCGCGGGTGATGCCGGGGCTGACGATGAACTTCGAACCGGCGGCCGCCGCCTCGCCGAACTGGCGGGCGTCCAGGATGGTGCCGGCGCCGACGACGGCGTCTTCGACCTCGCCCGCCACCCGGCGGATCGCCTCCAGCGCGTCGGCGGTGCGCAGCGTAATCTCGATCGCCGGCAGGCCGCCGCGGGCCAACGCCCGGGCCAGCGGCACCGCGTCGGCGGGATTGGCGATCTTCAGCACCGGTATGACCGGCTGGCCGTTGAGGAGCGACAGGAGCTTTTCGGTCGTGCTGGGCATTCGTCGTCTCTCCTCTGTTGATCAAGTCGACCGGTTAGCAGAAGGCGGTTTTTCTGTCCACGAAACGCGGCGTGTCGCGATGTCACGCGTGGTGTTCGAAACCCGTCGCGGGCAGACCGCTCCCGGCTCTGCCTTGATCCGGCTGTCGTGAGCGTTTAGTGGCTTGGAGATGACACTGTCCAGCCAAGCCTTCCGTGTTGCCGCGCTTTACCGCTTCGCCCGGCTCGACACCTTCGAGGCGCTGCGCGCGCCGCTCGCCGCCTTCTGCCGCGCATGCGGCATCAAAGGCACGCTGCTTTTGGCGCGTGAGGGCATCAACGGCACGGTCGCCGGCAGTGAAGCGGCAATCGCCGCGCTCATCCATCATCTCGAATCCATCGAAGGTCTCGCCGGCCTCGAGATTAAATACAGCAGCGCCGCAGCGATGCCGTTCCACCGCATGAAGGTGCGGCTGAAGCGCGAGATCGTCACCATGGGCGTGGACAATATCGATCCGGCGGCAGGTGCAGGCAGCTATGTTGCGCCGGCCGACTGGAACGCATTGATCTCGGATGCAGGCACCATCGTCATCGATACGCGCAACGCCTACGAGGTGTCGCTCGGCACCTTCAAGGGCGCTGTCGATCCCGCCACCACCAGCTTCCGCGAATTCCCAGCCTGGGTCGAGCGGCATCGGCATGCGCTCGAGGGGCGCAAGGTCGCCATGTTCTGCACCGGCGGCATACGCTGCGAGAAGGCGACGGCCTATGTGAAGTCGCTTGGCTTCGAGGACGTTTTCCACCTCAAGGGCGGCATTCTGAAGTATCTCGAAGACGTGCCCGCCGAACAGAGCCTCTGGCAGGGCGAATGCTTCGTTTTCGACGAGCGCGTTTCGGTATCGCACGGGTTGGTCGAAGGCGAGGCCGAACTCTGCCGCGCCTGCCGGCATCCGCTAGCCGCAGAAGACCGGCTATCGCCGGAATACGCCACCGGCGTTTCATGCCCGCATTGCTTCGATGCCCGCTCGGAGGAGGATCGCGCCCGCTATGCCGAGCGCCAGCGCCAGGTCGAGCTGGCGCAAGCGCGCGGCGATCGTCACATCGGAAGTTAGCTTCACGTCAAGCAACTTCACGTTAAGCAACAGAGAAGCGATCGATGACCCACAGCCATGTCCCGTCGTTCTGCCGGCGTGCGACCTCGGTGGTGATCGTGCCGTCGGGAAGCCGGGTCGAGGTGAGCGCGAGGTCGCCATTGATGACAGCCGGACGCTGATCTCCGGACTGAAATTTTCGGCCGGTTGCGGTGACCTCCGCGAACATCGTTCGGATGGCTTCGCGGCCGAACGTCAGTTGTCCGCCACCGCTGTCGATGACTGCATGCGGCTCAAAAAGCGCGGCCATGCCGTCAATGTCTCCGACCCATTGCCGTGAAATCAGCAGGCGCTCCAGCTCCTGGGGATCGCGTGCCGGCTGGCGGTCTGTCTCATCGGTCATGCCAGGCTCCTCGCAAGCGACATGCAGCGACATTACTCGAAGTCGGGGCTGGTTTCGACACGTAGGTCATGTACGGAAGCGGGGCAAAGGATGCGCCGCGTCATTGTAATGTCAAACTGCGGGACCTAGGTCTTCGACGTGCAAACCTGCCCGCGCACCTTCGGCCGGGCCAATTCTGGAGGCATAGATGTTCGATCCCAAGAAGCTCCTCGACGATCTGCTCGGCTCGCAAGTTCCCGGTACCGGATCGACCGTCCGCGACAAGGCGGGGCAGGCGGTGCAGATGGCCAAGGACAATCCGCTTGCCGCCGGTGCGCTGGCCGCGGTGCTGCTCGGAACCGGCCCAGGCCGTCAGGTCACCGGTGCGGCGGTGAAGCTCGGCGGCCTGGCCGCGATCGGCGGCCTCGCCTACAAGGCCTACCAGAACTACAAGAACGGCAACGCGCCGGCCGAAACGCAAGCCGCCGGCGAACCGGAATTGCTGCCGCCGCCGGCCGATACCGCCTTCCATCCGTCGCAAGCGCCGCAGGGCGAAGACGAATTCACGCTGACGCTGGTCAGGGCGATGATCTCGGCGGCGAAGGCCGACGGTCATGTCGATGACGAAGAGCGGCAGAAGATCGCCGGCAAGCTCAGCCTCGCCGGCGTCGGCGCCGAAGCGGAGAAATTCCTGATGTCGGAACTGGACGCGCCGCTCGATCCGGATGTGCTGATCGCCGGCGCCAAGACCGATGCGCAAAAGCTGGAACTCTACACCGCCTCGCGTCTTGCCATCGATCCGGACACGCGGGCCGAACGCGGCTATCTCGACCTGCTTGCTGGCCGCCTCGGCCTGCCGGACGCGCTGGTCGACCATGTCGAGGCGACGGTGACGGCGGCGAAGGTGCCGGCAGCGGGCAGCACGGCCAAGCCGGTGACCGGTTCGCGCTGGTAGCTTGAAGGGGAGAGCCTCGGAGCGCTCGGCGGCATTGGCGTTAGCTCTCGTTAATCCGGTGAGCGCATGATTTCAGGCAGTCGGATCGGCTTTCCTCCTCCCAAGCCCGGTTCGGATCAGGGGCGGTCGCCAATGGCCGCCCTTTTTGCGAGCACAGGCCTTGGGCCGGCTTGCCATGGTTCCCGTCATTTGCGATGGCTCATCCCTTTCAGGGAGTACAGCCATGAGCGACTATAAAACCGCCATCGTCACCGGCGCCGGCACGGGCATCGGCAAAAGCGTCGCCACAGTGCTGCTCAAGGCCGGCTGGAATACGGTCTTCTGCGGTCGCCGCAAGCCGGTGCTGGAGGATGCGATCGCCGCGGCCGGGCCGACGCAGGCCAAGGCATTGGCGGTCGCCTGCGACATCAGCAAGGCCGATCAGGTCGACGATCTGTTCGAGACGGTGGCAGCGGCCTTCGGGCGCGTCGACCTGCTCTTCAACAATGCCGGCACGAGCTACAAATCGACATTGATCGACGATATCCCGGTCGAAGTGTGGAACGACGTTGTCGGGGTCAATCTCACAGGCTCGTTCCTGTGTGCTCGCGGCGCGTTCGGCGCCATGCGCAGGCAGCAGCCGATGGGCGGCCGCATCATCAACAACGGCTCGGTATCGGCCTATGCGCCACGGCCGGGGTCGGTGCCCTATACGGCGACCAAGCACGCCATCACCGGGCTGACCAAGACGCTGGCGCTGGACGGCAGGCCCTTCGACATTGCTTGCGGTCAGATCGACATCGGCAACGCGCTGACCGACATGGCGCAGGCGATGACGGTCGGCGTGCCGCAAGCCAACGGCACCATTGCCGCCGAAGCGGTGATGGATGTCGAGCGCGTCGCCGATGCGGTCCTCCATATGGCCAGCCTGCCGCTCGACGCCAACGTGCTGTTCATGACCGTGATGGCGACGAAGATGCCATTTGTCGGGCGAGGCTAAATTAATCTCAACCCGGTCCTAAATCAGGGCTGCGTGACCGGAAGCGGCACGCCGGGAAGATACAGCGAAATCGGGCGGATTTCGTAGACGGCGGTCGAATTGACGCGGCGAAGGTCGCGCGCAATGTCGATGGCGGCGTCACGGTTGGCGCAGTCGACGACATAGAGCCCCAGCAATTGTTCCTTGGTCTCGGCAAAGGGGCCGTCGATAACCATTCCGGTGCCTGGCCCGCGCAAGGTGCAGGCGTCTTGTGTCGCGCCGAGCCGGGCCGCCGGCCCAAGGGTGCCTTGCCGGTAGAGCCGATCGTTGATCTGGAGAAGATCGGTCATCAGCGCCGCATCCTGCTCAGGCGTCAGTGCCGTGATCGCTGCTTCCTCGTGATAGGCAAGAATGGCATAGAACATCTGGCGTCTCCTTTCGTCGTCTCACTTCGCCAGGAACGCCTCGATCCGCTCCAGCGCGCGCAGGATGTTCTCTTCGGAATTCGCGTAGGACAGCCTGACATAGCCTTCGCCGAGAATGCCGAAATCGGGGCCGCCGATCAGCGCCACGCCGGCATCCTCGAGCAGCGCCGAGGCGAGCTTCTTGGCCTTCCAGCCGGTCTTGGAAACATTGGGGAAGGCATAGAAGGCGCCTTTCGGCGTAATGCAGGAAACGCCGGGCAAGGCATTCAACCCCTCGACCACGACCTTCCTGCGGCGGTCGAAGGCGCGCATCATCTTGTCGACATCGTCCTGCGGGCCGTCGATGGCGGCAATGCCGGCATACTGGCTCGGCGCGTTGACGCAGGACCAGCAATTGACCGCCAGCTTGCGCACCTTGTCGTAGAGATGCGCGCCCTTGTCGCCATTCGGCCAGATCGACCAGCCCATGCGCCAGCCGGTCATCGCCCAGGTCTTCGACCAGCCGTTGAGCACGATCAGCCGATCACGGATTTCGGGGAAGGCGAGCAGCGAACAATGCGTCTCACCGTCATAGGTCATCACGTCGTAGATCTCGTCGGAGAGGATGGCGACGTCCGGGTGCGCTTGCAGGCCCTTGACCAGCTTCTCGATCTCGGTGCGCGGTGTGACGCCGCCGGTCGGATTGGCCGGCGAGTTGAGGATCAGCAGCCTGGTCTTCGGCGTGATCAGCGCCAAGGTCTCCGCGGCCGAAAAGGCAAAGCCGTTCTCCTCGCGCATCGGCACCGGGATGGGGGCAGCACCGGTGAACTCGATCATCGAGCGGTAGATCGGAAAGCCGGGATCGGGATAGAGAATTTCGGCACCCGGCTCGCCAAACATCAGGATCGCCGCGAACATGGTCGGCTTGCCGCCGGGCAGGATCATCACCGCTTCCGGCGAGACTTCGACGCCAGTGGTGGCCAGCGTGCGGCGTACCACCGCTTCGCGCGTCGCCAGCAGGCCGTTGGCCGGCGTATAGCCGTGATGGCCATCGCGTAGCGCCTTGATCGCGGCCTCGACGATATGCTGCGGCGTCTTGAAGTCGGGCTGGCCGATGCCGAGATTGACAATGTCGCGGCCCTGGTGGGCAAGTGCAGTGGCACGCGCCAGCACTGCGAACGCATTTTCCTCGCCGAGGCGGTCGAAGGCCGAAATCGTGTGGAGCATTTTTCCCGTCCGTGTGGTTCTTTCAGCGAGCGTGCGTTTTTGTGAGCGTCCGCCCGCAAAAGTCAAACGGATTGGAGTTTTCGGTGTCGGAAAATCTCAAGAATTGGCAACCGCGCCCGCGGCCCGAACGCAAGTTGCTGGAGGGGCGCACTGTCAGGCTGGAGCCGCTCAACGCCGAAAAGCACGGCGACGGCCTGTTCGAGGCCTCGTCAGTGGTCGATGCCGGCGGCCGCTTCGCCTGGCTGTTCGACGACCCGCCGCAGACCCGCGCCGCCTTCCAGCCATGGCTGGACAAGGCCGAAGCCAGCGATGACCCGCTGTTCTTCACGGTCATCGACAAGGCCAGCGGCAAGGTCGCCGGGCGCCAGACGCTGATGCGCATCGATCCGGCCTATGGCGTGATCGAGATCGGCAACATCTATTGGGGACCGCTGATCTCGCGCAAGCCGGCGGCGACGGAAGCGCAGTTCCTGTTCATGAAGTACGTCTTCGACGAGCTTGGCTACCGCCGCTACGAATGGAAATGCAACAATCGCAACGAGCCGTCGAAGCGCGCGGCGGAACGTTTCGGCTTCAAGTTCGAGGGCGTTTTCCGTCAGCATCTTGTGGTCAAGGGCGAAAACCGCGATACCGCGTGGTATTCGATCATCGATAAGGAATGGCCTGATCTGCGCAGAGCCTATGAGGCGTGGCTCGATCCGGCCAATTTCGACAGCGATGGCCAGCAGAAGCGGCGGCTCGAGGATTTCCGCGCCGAGTTTGGCGCGTAGCAGGAGCTCATAGATGGCGCATACCCACGACCATGCCGCGCAGGGCCACGACCACAGTCACGGTGCCGGGCATGTGCATGGCTCGACCGACAAGAAGCGCGTGCTGATCGCGGCTTGCCTGACCGCCGGCTTCATGGTCGTCGAAGCGCTTGGCGGTCTCCTGACGGGATCGCTGGCGCTGCTGGCGGATGCCGGCCACATGCTTGCCGACTGCATTGCGCTCGGCCTTGCCTGGTATGCCTTTCATCTTGCGAGCCGACCGGGGACCGTGCGCCTCACCTACGGCTTCGGCCGGGTCAAGACACTGGTCGCCTACACCAACGGCATCGCCATCTTCGCCATTGCGCTGTGGATCGTCTATGAGGCCTGGGGGCGTTTGCTGACGCCTGAGCCCGTGCTCGGTGGGCCGATGCTGGTCGTTGCGATTGCCGGCCTTGCGGTCAACATCGGCTCTTTCTTCGTGCTGCATGGCGGCGACCGTGACAGCTTGAACATGCGCGGCGCCATCCTGCACGTGCTCGGCGACCTGCTTGGCTCGGCCGCGGCGATCATCGCGGCGCTGATAATCCTGGCGACGGGCTGGACGCCTATTGATCCGATCCTATCGGTCCTTGTCGCGCTGCTGATCCTGTCCACGGCATGGTCGCTGATGCGCGAGGCTGCCCACGTCCTGCTCGAAGGCGTGCCGGCAAGCCTCGACCGCGACCTGATCGCGAGGGACATCGAAGGCTCGATCAAGGGCGTGCGCGAGGTGCATCACATGCATGTCTGGTCGATCGACGGTTCCAGCAACATGGCGACGTTGCATGCCTGCCTCAATGACGGCGTCGACGCGCATATGGCGGTCAGCGCGATCAAGAAACGGCTTGCGCAGGAGCATGGCATAGCCCATGCCACCGTCGAACCGGAATTCGGCCAATGTGCCGACAGCCATGAGCATGATGGCGAGCACGATCACGCGCATGATGCGGCACCGCACCGTGGCCACTATCACTGATTTCGGGAGTTCCTGGTATTGGCAACGATCGACATGAACGCCCGCTACCCTGGGGCCGCGTGATGGACCGCGACACCCGCAATGCGGCAATCGGCGCCGCCTGGATTTTGCTGCTGTTCGGCATCGCAGCCTATTATCTTCCAACCGTGATGCTGGCGGTCGGCAACGTCTCGACGGTTCTTGCCGGCGTCGTCGCCGCGATCTTCATGGTGGCAATCTTCGTCGTGTTCTGGCTGCGTAGCCGCAGCCAGCGCAAAAAGGGAAAGTGACATGCGCATTCTGATTACCGGCGCGGCAGGCATGGTCGGCCGCAAGCTCATTGCCCGGCTGGCCAAGGACGGGACACTCGGCGGCCGCAAGATCGCCGCGCTCGACCTTCACGACATCGTGCCACCGCAGGCGCCCGCCCTCGAAGGCGTCAGCATCAGCGTCCACACCGGCGACCTTGCCGCGCCGGGCGCGACGACAAATCTGGTCGCGCCGCGGCCCGACGTGATCTTCCATCTCGCCGGCGTGGTGTCGGGTGAAGCGGAGGCCAATTTCGATCTCGGCTACCGCGTCAATCTCGATGGCACAAGGGCGCTATTCGATGCCGTCCGGCTGGCGGCATTTGCGCCGCGCCTCGTCTTCACCTCATCGATCGCCGTGTTCGGCGCGCCGTTTCCCGAAATCATTCCGGACGAGTTCCACCCGACGCCGCTGACCTCTTACGGCACGCAGAAGCTGATGGGCGAGGCGCTGCTTGCCGACTATACCAGGCGTGGCTTCTTCGACGGCATCGGCATCAGGCTGCCGACCATCTGCGTCAGGCCGGGAAAGCCGAACAAGGCGGCCTCAGGTTTCTTCTCCGGCATCATCCGCGAGCCGCTGAGCGGCCATGAAGCCATCCTGCCGGTGCCGCGCTCGGTCGTCCACACACACGCCAGCCCGCGTTCGGCGGTGAATTTTTTGATCCATGCGGCTGGAATTGACGGCGCTGCAGTCGGGCCGCGCCGCAACCTGACGATGCCGGGCGTCGCCGTCAGTGTCGGCGAACAGATCGAAGCGCTGGAACGTGTTGCCGGCGCCAAGGCGGTCAAACTGATCCGCGAGGAGCCCGACGAGACGATCTGGGCGATCGTGAAGGGTTGGCCGACACGCTTCGAGGCGCGGCGCTCGAGGGAGTTTGGCTTCGCTGCCGAAACGAGCTTCGACGAGATCATACGCGTCCATATCGAGGACGAGTTGGGCGGCAGGATCCCTAGTTAAAGCACCCCGATCGGGCGCAACGAGGTCAGGCGCCAGTCAGGCTGGCCGATAGCAGCAGCAGACCGAACAGGAAGACGAAGGCGGCACCGCCGATTTCGACGAAGGAATGGATGCGGTTGCCCATGCGGCCGTCGCCGGCGAAATACACCGCCCAGTTCTTCGCGGTGACCGCAAGCGTCGCCAGAGCCGAGACGGTGATTGCGGTGCCTAACGCCATGGCCAGCACCGACAGGATACCGCCGAACCACAGCCCATTTAGCAAGGCGAAGCTCAGCACGATCAGCGCGCCGGAACAGGGGCGGATACCGACGGCAGCCACCGCCGACCAAGCCGTGCGCCAGTCGAAGCGATCGCCGGAAAGCAGCGCCGGGTCGGGCGCATGCGAGTGCCCGCAGGTCTCGCAGACCTCCCCCGCCGCATGGCTGTGGTGATCGTGCGCAGCATGGGCGTGGTCCTGTGCGCCGTGGTCATGATGGTCATGCGCATGGTCGTGATCGTCATGCGCATGAAGCGCGTGGGAATGTGCCGCATGGGCATGCGCGGAATGTGAATGGCCGGCATGTGAATGGCCGGCATGGGCAGCCGAGAGGCTGTAGCCGGGATTTGCGCCGAACAGGCGAAGGATGGCCGGGCCGGCCTTGCGCCACAGCAGCCAGGCGCCGAACAGGGTGACGAAGACATAGCTCATGATTTCGAGGAACCATGCGGCGTCGGTCATCGATATCGCGGTGCCGCGCAGCACGAAATAGGCGAGCAGCATCACCACGATCGCGGTCAGCGCCTGCAGCAGGGCCGAGACGAAGGACAGCATGATGCCGCGCCGGAGCGCCACTTCATTGGCCACCATGTAGGACGAGATCACCGCCTTGCCGTGACCGGGGCCGGCAGCGTGGAAAATGCCATAGGCAAAGGACAGGCCGATGAGCAGCCACATGTTGCTGCCGTCCTGGCGCATCGCCTTCATCGCGCCGGCAAGCGCATGATAGAATTCCTGCTGGCGCAGATTGATCCACATCAGGATGTGGGCGAACGGGCCGGTGGCGGTTGGAGCCATGCCGTCATTGGTGCCGATGCCGAGCGAGCTCTGGGCGTGGGCGGAGCCGAGAAAATGCGTCATCACAAAGGCGGCGGCCAGAAGACCGACTGCCAAACGCAGGGACGGTTTCGTCACTGGATCTATCCTTCCGGCTGACAGGTCAGTTCAAGCTTGGTGGCAAAGATCTTGCTCATGTCGGTGCCCGTCGGATCGTTGAAGAACGCGTCGGTCAGGGTCTTCTGGTTCTGGGCGATCGCCTCATCCGGATTCGGGCGGACAACCTTGCTGGTGCAGGTCGGCGGCAGGCCATCGACCTGCAGATGGGCATCCTCGGTGAAATCGATCGCGGTGTAGAAGGTCGGGTCGTACACCCCGATGTCGATCTTGCCGCTGAGCTTGATCGGCGCCTTCGGTTCAGATTCGAACAGGATGATCAACTGGTCGTTGTCGAAATTGGCCATCAGCTGCGGCGGCGGGGTCATTGCCACGTCCTTGCCGTCGACGGTGACGAGCTGGAAGTAGTTGAATTCGGCAAGCGAGGCATGGACGGTGTCGGCAACATCCTTCAGCTCCTTGTCGTCGAGCTTCAGGTCGGAATTCTTGTCGAACTCCATCATCACCGTGCTCGAAAACAAGTCGTCGAAGCGCCAGACATGGCGCAATGCCTTCACAGTTTGGTGATCCGGGCCGAGGACCACTTCGAGCCGTGCCTCGGCGAAGACGTGGGGATGCACCTCGGCCGGTCCGACGGCGGCGATAGTCGCGGTCAAGGCCGAAGCCAGCATGATTGCTTGCTGTTTCAGGTGCATTCTCGGTCGCAATTCAATCGGCTTCGGTGAATTGCCGACAGTTACCAGAAAGGGGGCGAAAATGGGACCGCAAGCCGGCTGAAAGCTCATGCGGTGTCCAGCGCCTTGAACCACTGCACCAGGAAGTCGACGAATACGCGAACTTTTGCAGGCAGATAGCGCCGGTGCGGATAGACGGCGAAGATGCCGCCGCCGGGCAGGATGCGGTCATCCAGCGCAGTCACCAGCTTGCCGCTTTCGATGTCGGGCGCGGCGATGAAATCTGGCAGGATGGAAAATCCCAATCCAGCCACGGCAGCGGCCCTTGCCGCCATCGGGCTGTTGACCTCGATCGGGCCGGAAACCGAAACGCTCACGGTATCGCCGCTGTCGCCCTTGAACGGCCAGTTGGTGAGCCAGCGGCCATTGGTGTCGATGATGCAAGGCACGCGGGCAAGGTCTTGCGCCCTGACCGGCATGCCGTGCTTGGCGATCAGTTCGGGAGACGCGCAAAGCCGTACCGAAAATGGCGCCAGGCGCCTGGCGATCAGCGAGGAATTCTCCAGCCGCGAAATGCGCACCGCCAGATCGAAGCCCTCCTCGACTAGATCGACGAAGCGATCGTCGAGATGAATGTCGAGGACGATGTCGGGATGCTGCTTGGCGAAGTCGATCAGCGATTGGCCGATCGGCGCGTCGGCGAAAGTACGCGGCGCCGACAGCTTGATCCTGCCGCGCACGTCGCCGGAGGATTCGCGCACCGCATCGGCAAGGCTGTCGACCTCGCGCACGATCTCCGAGGCGCGCCGGTAATAGGTGTGGCCGGCCTCGGTCAGGGAGAACTGCCTGGTGGTCCGGTTGAGCAACAGCGCGCCGAGCTCGTCCTCGAGCTCGCGCACGTATTTCGACAACAGCGCCTTGGAGCGGCCGATCTTGCGCGCCGCCGCCGAAAAGCCTTCGGCCTCGACCACGTCGATGAAGGCACGCATGCGGGTCAGCGTATCCATGTCATGCGCCTCCTTGGCGGGCTGAAAGGATGCGGGCGGCCAGCGCAATCAGCTGCCGGTCGCTGTTCTTCGGACCGAGCAGCGAAAGTCCGAACGGCGCGCCTTCGGCTCTGCCGAGCGGCAGCGTGATTTGCGGAAAACCGGACAGGCCGGAAAGGCATAGCAGTCTCAGCGCGCGCTCGCGATAGGTCTGCAAATCGTCGAATGTCGCGGCCTTGAGCGGCGCGGCACCCGGAGCGGTCGGAAGCACAAGAACGCCGTCGTCGCCAAGCAGGCCGGCAAGTTCGAGGCGAAACGAAACGCGACGTTCCGTTTCGTGCTGCGCGGTTGTCGCGCTGATGGTCGCGCCATGCTCGAAGCGCTCCCTGACGCCGGGGCCGAGCATGCGGTCGCCGCCGGCGATCCAGGCGCCGTGGCTTTGCCAGGCTTCATAGCCCTGCAGCTTACGGAAGCACCAATAAAGATCGTCGATTGAATGCGACAGCGGGCCAACGCTGCGCGGCGCTCCCAGCACCGTAGCGACACCGCGGACCATGGCGCGATATTCCTCGGCCTCCAGCGGGCCGAGCACGAGGCTGTCCAGCGCGTCGAGGGCAAGAGGGCTTACCAGTTCGTGGCGATGCGGATCGTCGCCGAGCAGCACCGTGCCGACCTTTTCGTAGGCGACGATATCCCTGGCGAACCAGCCGACCGTGTCCAGCGAAGGCGCCAGCGGCATGGTGCCGTCGAGCGGGATGCGGCCATGCGTCGTCCTGAGGCCGATCAGGCCGCAGAAGCTTGCCGGCGCACGGATCGAGCCGCCGGTGTCGGAGCCGGTGGCGATGTCGGCAAGCCCGCCGGCGACAGCCGCGGCAGAACCGGAGGACGAGCCGCCGGTGACGCGATCGGGTGCCGCCGGATTGACCGGCGACGGGAAATGCGCGTTCAGCCCCAGCAGGGAAAATGCGAGTTCGTCGGTCTGCGTCTTGCCGACGAAACGCGCACCCGAATCAAGCAGCGCCTGGACGGCCGGCGCGGTCGCCATGGCCGGTGAAGCGTCCCGGTATTTCTGAGGATTGCCGCAGCCGGTGCGGTAGCCGGCGACGTCGAAGATGTCCTTGACGGCCAGCCGCAAGCCGGCAAGCGGGCCGGATTTCGCATTGGCTACAGGGGTTTGATCAAGGTCGAGAAAAGCGTTCAGCGGGCCGCGAGTGCCTGTCATGCGTTCGATATCCGGATGTGCTTGCCGCAGCATTGTTCTTCTGGTTGCCGCAGCATTGTTCGATGCCACAAATTTTACAACCTGCCATACGATTTTTATTGATTGTGAAATCTTTCGCTCTTATATCGCGCTTGCCCAAAGTCGCACGTGCCTGTGGGTGTCCGCCGATCCTCGAATGGTGAGGGCAATCGGTAAGGTAACTGGAGCCAACCCCTTCAGTCGGTTTAGCGGCCAACCGCCAACCGAGGACACCTTGAAGCAACGACGGTGCGGGCCTTTCTGGTGTTCTGCCGGTCGTCCAAAGACCGGGGTTACTGAAGAGGCACACCTTCATTGCCGGCAGTGCGGACGGGGTCTCCCATCCAAGCCAAGGCAGACAAAGCGAACCGAGGCCGGGCAAGGCCAAGGTTCACCGCCGCGAGACGGCGCTTCATGGTTCCGGGGTCTCCACCGGCTGGTTCCATGGATTTCCGTCCCGCCTTTGTCCACCGCGTGTTCGCGAGGCCGAGAGCCCGCGTCCGCAAGCCTTTGTGCGCGCCGAAAGGCGCTGATGGAGAGACCCCGATGGCTACCCAGCGCATCCTTGATTTCCTCGCTACCCGACGTCCGAACGGCCCGTGCCTCGTCGTCGACCTCGATGTCGTGCGCGACAATTTCCGCGCCTTCGAGAAGGCGCTTCCCGATTCCAAGATCTACTATGCGGTGAAAGCAAACCCGGCGCCGGAAATCCTGCGCCTGCTTGCTGCGATGGGCTCGTCCTTCGACACCGCTTCCGTTGCCGAAGTCGAGATGGCGATGGACGCTGGTGCGCCGGCGGACCGCATTTCCTTCGGCAACACCATCAAGAAGGAGCGCGATATCCAGCGCGCTTACCAGCTCGGCATCAAGCTGTTTGCGGTGGACTGCGTCGAGGAGGTCGAGAAGATCGCCCGTGTCGCTCCCGGCGCCCGCGTGTTCTGCCGCGTCCTGACCGACGGTGAGGGCGCCGAATGGCCGCTGTCGCGCAAGTTCGGCTGTGTGCCGGCGATGGCGGTCGACGTGCTGCGCCATGCCAGGGCGCTCGGTCTCGACGCCCATGGCGTGTCGTTCCATGTCGGCTCGCAGCAGACCGACCTGACCGCCTGGGACCGCGCGCTGGGCGACGCCAAGAAGGTGTTCGCGACGCTCGCCGAAGAGGGCATCGTGCTGAAGATGGTCAATATGGGCGGCGGCTTCCCGACCCGCTATCTCAGGGATGTGCCGGTGGCGCAGGCCTATGGCCAGGCGATCTTCTCGGCGCTCAGGAAGCACTTCGGCAACGCGATCCCCGAGACGATCATCGAGCCGGGCCGCGGCATGGTCGGCAATGCCGGCGTCATCAAGTCGGAGGTCGTGCTGATCTCGAAGAAGGCCGACAACGACAATGTGCGCTGGGTGTTCCTCGACATCGGCAAGTTCGGCGGTCTGGCCGAGACCATGGACGAGGCGATTCGCTACCCGATCGTCACCGCGCATGACGGCACCGAGACCGCGCCTTGCGTGCTCGCCGGCCCGACCTGCGATTCGGCCGACGTGATGTACGAGAAGACGCCGTATCCGCTGCCCTTGTCGCTGACCATCGGCGACGAGGTGCTGATCGAGGGCACCGGTGCCTACACGACGACCTACGCCTCGGTTGCCTTCAACGGCTTCGAACCTCTCCGATCCTACGTGATCTGACGGTTCGAAAGAACCGATCAGATCATCCCGAGGTGGGCGCCTGTCGCCCGCCCGGGCTCGCCTGTGGAACAATCCGCTCGTGAAGGATCGCGGAAATGGACGTTTTGGATTTCATTGTTGAAGGCGCCGCGGGGATGTCCCCCTCGAGGGGGGAGAATGCCGGCGCTTTTGTCATCACTGCCGAAACCGCTGCCGATATCGGTGCGCGCGAGGCTTTGCTCGATCGCGCCATGGGGCCGAAGCGCCGGAAGAAGTCGTCGGAAAAGCTGCGGCGCGGCCGCCGGCCTTCGGAGGGCCTTGCCTTTGTCGCGCGCGATGCGTCGGGCGCTGTTGCCGGCACCGTGCGGCTGTGGGACGTGGTGCTGGGCGAGGGCGGCAAGGCAGCGCTGCTGCTCGGCCCGCTTGCGGTCGACCCGGCGCTGAAAAATGCCGGCATCGGCTCGGCGCTGATGCGCCATGCAGTGACTGAGGCCGAGCGGCTTGGCCATGCGGCGATCCTGTTGGTCGGCGACGCACCCTATTACGAGCGCTTCGGGTTTTCGGCCGCAAAGACCGGCTCGCTGGCCATGCCGGGGCCTTACGAGCGGCACCGCCTGCTGGCGCGGGAACTGGTGGTCGGCGCGCTCGACGGCGCGCAGGGCACGTTGAAGGCGGCCGGGCGCAAGCTGAAGGCGCAGCGGCTGTCGCTCGCTGCCTGATGGTTCGAAGCCGCCGTCGTCGCGCGCGGCGGCTTGTCTCACCTTAAGCGATCAGCCGATCAGCTGGCTGAGCGCCATGGCGACGCTCATGTCGCCTTCGACCTTTATCTTGCCGGACATGAAGGCCATGGTCGGGTTGAGATCGCCTGATATCAGCGAGTCCAAATCGTCGAGCGACAGCTGTATGGTGCAATCTGCCGGTGCATCGGTGGTCGAGACATCGGCGCCGTCGATGACGATGACGCCGTCGCTGCCGGTGTCGAATTTCACGGAGCGATCGAACCCGGCGCTCGCCACGCGCGACCTGATCTTGTCGGCAATCTCCTGAACGCTCATGGCGGTTCTCCTCGTCTGGTTGCGTTTGTCGCGCCTTGGCGCTTCGACCCGGCCGAAGCCGCTTGCCTGGTTTTACAGCCACGGTCGGCGCATATAGCTTCGGGTTGACGTTTACGTCAACGCGGTTCCCCGAGCTGAAGATGGGCTTTATCGCCGCAGCATCACGCGGGCATGACACCTTGGCGGCCGGCATTGTTGCCATGCAAAGCCGCCGGGCGTATCAGGCACCACTCCCCTTTTGATATCGGCGAGCCGCCCCGGTGCTTTCCAGAAACGAACCGCAAGTCTATGCCCGCCGACTGCGCGCGGTGCTGATCCGATCGATCCCGCTGCTCGAGGCGCGCGGCATCGCCGTCGTCATTCTGGCGGCTTTGGTCGGGGTGATAGCGGGTGCGCTGGTCACCGGCATGAGCGAACTGGTGCAGGTCCTGCATGGGCTTATGTTCGGCGTTCAGCCCGGTGGTCGGCTTTCGGCGATGTTTTCGCTGCAAAGGCCGGAGCAAGCGCTGATACCGGCGATCGGCGGCATCCTGCTCGGGCTGACGGTGATCTGGCTGAGAAAGCGGAAGTTCCGCACGCCGGTCGATCCGATCGAAGCCAACGCCCTTTACGGCGGCCGCATGTCGCTGACCGACACTTTCATCATCGCCGGGCAGACGATGATCTCGAGCGGCTTCGGCGCTTCGGTCGGGCTCGAGGCCGGCTACACGCAGGTGGGTTCCGGCCTGGCGTCGCGGCTGGCGCGCTTGTTCAGGCTGCGCCGCAACGATGTCCGCATCCTCGTCGGCTGCGGTGCGGCCGGCGCGATCGCCGCCGCCTTCGATGCGCCACTGACCGGCGCCTTCTACGGTTTCGAGCTGGTCATCGGCATCTATTCGGTCGCCAATGTCGCGCCGGTGATGGCCGCCGCGATCTCGGCCTCGCTGACCGCCGAAATGTTCGGCGGCGTGCCGTTTCCGCTGGAGCTCGCGGGTCTGCCGGCGCTCACCGTCAGCCAGTATTTGCCGTTCATGCTGCTCGGGCTTTTGGGTGGCGGTGCTTCGATCGCCATCATGCATCTGGTGAGCCTGATCGAGCGCATCTTTGCGCGGCTGTCGATCGACGCCTCGTTGCGCCCAGCCATCGGCGGCGTGATGGTCGGGCTGCTGGGGCTGATCACGCCGCAGGTCCTGTCCAGCGGCCATGGCGCGCTGCACCGCGAATTCGCGATGAATTACGGGCTGGCCGTGGTGGCCAGCGTCTTCGTGCTGAAGCTGTCGGCGTCGGCGATCTCGCTCGGCTCCGGCTTCCGCGGCGGGCTGTTCTTTGCCTCTTTGTTCCTCGGTGCCCTGCTCGGCAAGATGTTCGCCGGCGCGATGGCGTTCGTCTCGCCGGCGACCGGCATCGACCCCGCCGTCGCCGCCGTCGTCGGCATGACCTCGCTCGCCGTCGGCGTCGTCGGTGGCCCGTTGACGATGACCTTCCTGGCGCTGGAATCGACCCGCGACCTGACGCTGACCGGCGTGGTGCTGGCCGCCTCGCTCATGGCGGCGATCCTGGTGCGAGAAACGTTTGGCTATTCCTTCTCGACATGGCGCTTTCACCTGCGCGGCGAAACCATCCGCAGCGCCCATGATGTAGGCTGGATGCGCAGCCTGACGGTCGGCTCGATGATGCGCAAGGATGTCCGCACCATCGACGCCTCAACGACGCTTGCAACATTCCGCAAGCAGGTGCCGCTCGGTGCCTCGCAGCGCGTCATCGCGGTGGATGCCGAACTGCACTATGTCGGCGTGCTGATCGTCGCCGAATTGCACAGCCATTTGTCGGATGACGAGATGCCGGTGCTGTCCTTCGCCAAATTTAGGGATGCGGTGCTGGTGCCGAGCATGAACGTGCAGTCGGCGGCCGAGACCTTCCAGCGCGCCGGCGCCGAGGAATTGGCAGTGGTCGAGGATTTCACCGACCGCAAGGTGGTCGGTTTGCTGACCGAAGGCCACCTGATGCGCCGCTATGCCGAGGAACTCGACAAGGCGCGGCGCGATCTGTCGGGCGAGGGGTAGCCGAGAGGGGATGGCGATCCCGCTGCATTTAGCTGGACACCGCCGGCGAATGACCGCTACCATCGCGGTGGCTTTGAACCAGATTTCATCTGGAGCCAGATTCCGCCTGGAGATGGCGTGCTCGAAGAACCGAACAGAAATCCCGGATCCCATCGCTATGGGAAGCCGAGCTTGTGGTGGCCACCACCGTTGGGTTGACGGCCTGCGGGCCTGATCCAAGCTGAAAATCAAATTCTGTGTTCAGAGAGACATCATCATGAATACCCTGCTTTCCGTGGAAGCCCGGGAGACCGCGCTTGCCGTGACTTTCGTGTCGGGCGAAACAGTCTGCTACCCCTGGCTTTGGCTAAAGGACAATGCACCATCGGCGTTTCACCCGCAGACCGAAGAACGAACTTTCGACCTGACCAGCGTAGACCCCTCGCTCAGACCCATCAGCGTGCGGGACAGGGGCAGCGCTGTGGGCATTGTCTGGCAGAACGACCAGGCTGAGGAGGAATTCCCGAGCCAGTTCTTTGAGTCCTACCGTCCCGGCAGAAAGCGGGACGATCCGGCCGACATCGCTCCGAAACTCTGGGACGCCTCAATCAATCTTGAAACCATGCCGCGTCACGCCGCCGGGGACATCTTGCAAAGCGATGCCGATCTGCTCGCCTGGCTGAAGGCAACGGCTGCATACGGGCTCTCCATCGTCGATGGGCTTGACGATGATCCCGATGCGGGGCGGCGTTCGGCCGAGCGGATTGGTTTCCTGCGCCAGACAAATTTCGGCACGATGTTCGAAGTCGTGTCGATGCCGAACCCGAACAATCTGGCCTATACGCCGGTCGCCTTGCCGCTACACACCGATCTCGCGAACCAGGAGGTGCCGCCCGGCTACCAGTTCCTGCATTGTATCGCCAATGACGCTGAGGGCGGTGGATCGATCTTTGCCGACGGGTTTGCGGTCGTCGCCGCGCTACAGGCGGAAGATCCGGAAGCCTACCGCCTATTGTGCGAGATCGAGATCCCCTATCGTTTTCACGATGAAAGCTACGATCTGCGCGGTCGGTTTCCTGTGATTGTAACGCAACGCGACGGGGAAGTGACGGAGTTGCGGTTCAACGCCCATCTTGTCGATGTCATCGACCTTCCCTCCGACCTATGCGCGCCCTTTTATGCGGCTTATCGCAAGCTGATGATGATGATCCGCGGGCCGCGTTTCCAAATAGCCTACCGCCTGAAGGCCGGCGAAATGGCGGTCTTCGACAATCGCCGGGTGTTGCATGGCCGCCAATCGTTCAACCCGAACACCGGGCGGCGACATCTGCGCGGATGCTATGTCGATCGTGGTGAGTTCCAGAGCCGGATTCGCGTCCTCTCGCGATAGTGATGCGACACACATGTCGGCTGCTGCGTAAGGACGGCTCACGTCAACGGTCCGCTAATCGCCGGCTCAGAAATCCGATTGCGCGAACTGCCTTCTTCCTTGTGGAAGAGTGTCTTGAAGAAAAGAGCGTCGGGAACCGCATTGATTACTTTTGCGATCACGGCGGTCGCGAGCACGGCAAACGCTAGGCGACCGAGAAGCACGCTCGTAGCATCGGCGCCAAGTGCGACAACGACCAACGTGTCCTCAATGAGGCTATGGGCAAAACCCATGAACACGCAGGCGAGGAATATCTGACGCGGCTCCGCGCTAGGCGTGCGCGCCTCGCGGATCAGCAGTCCTGCGCCATAGGAAATCCCGAGAAACAGGCCGACAGCGGCGAAAGGTACCGTCTGCTTTTCGATGCCGGCGAGCCGAAAGAGCGGTGCAAGTCCTCTGTTCATCCACTCCAAAATGCCCGCCATCTTGAGAAGCTCGATAACCCAGCTTAGCGCAAGCAAAACGATGAGCATGATGCCCAGGGTTTTGACTGTGCCCAGGAGAAAGCCGCCCCAGTCGGTGCTTTCATTCGTCGGCATCCACGCCGGCGCCACCGGTCCTGACAGCCATCCGGTCATGGCGAATATCTGATGCAGAAGGATAGCAAAGACCAAACCCCCGCCAATACGAAGCGCCGCGGTGACCAGGAAGCTCGGCCCGGCCCTCTGAATGATGCGTTGCTCGATCGGAATGGCATGTGCAAACAGCAAGAGAGCCGAAAGAACCGTCATCTCGGCAGTGCTGAGCGCCGAAACCGGGACCAAGGTGAATACGATCACAAGCGCGCCCCAGATCCCGACCAGCAATCCCGTCAGCCAGGCAAAGGCGAGTTCATGTGGCAACCCCACCTGCAACATGAGCGGGGAGAAGAACGGAGAAATCGCCTGGATGACGCCAAGGTCCTGCAGGAGCCGCGTGGCTATCGCAACCGGAACGATCACGCGAACCAGTTCCCAATAGATTTCAAGCGTTTCCAATGTCTTGCGATTGAAGGCGGCGCAAATTGCCATCATGCTGCTCCATCATCCCTGGAGCCATCTGCGTAACCTGAGACGCTTCGCATTTGTGGTCAAAGTTTGCGATTTCGTGCAATAAAATTGCAATACACCGACGATGAGCGCGACCGAGATGGACAAGATCGACAGAAGGCTTCTCAGTCTGCTCCAGGATGATGCCTCACGAACGAATGCCAAACTGGCGGGGTTAGTCGGGCTTTCCCCTTCGAGCTGCCTGCGCCGCATACGACGACTGAAGAAAAGCGGCATCATCAGCCGCGTTGTCGCGCTTCTCGCACCGGCAAAGGCTGGCCGGGGCTTGAAGGCGATCGTCACCGTCGAACTGGAGCGTCATGGCGAGCAGTATATGCGGGACTTTCTCGAGTTGGCCGCTCAGGAACCGGCCGTCACTCAGGCCTACAGCGTGAGCGGCGAAACCGACGCCGTCCTTATGCTCCGCCTGACGGATATGGAAGAGTTCGATGCGCTATGCGAGCGACTGTTCCGAGACCGAAGCAACGTCGCGCGATACCAAACGATGTTCGTGATCCGAACGGCCAAAGAAGTGACCGCAATTCCACTGTAGTGTTCGGGTTGCGATAGACCTGCTAGGCCGTGAATTCAGCGGCCCGGCGAAGAAACTTTACGAACTTTCAATATGCCGCAAAGGCGGTAGTGAAGGAACGCCTAGCGCACGCTAGGACAATCGCTGGCGCCGAATGTCGGAATTGGGCGCCAGCTCGACGCATTTCATGGCGCCTCCCTCACGCCCAGGCATGAAGCTGTCCTTGTTGACTCAAGGAGAATTTGCATGCGTGGTCATTGCTTATGTGGCGCTATTGCTTTTGAAGTCGATGGCCCGGCACAGGCCTGCGTGGTCTGTCATTGTGAAAGTTGTCGGCGGCAATGTTCTGCGCCGATGACCTCCTATATTGGCGTCTTGAACGGCCAATGGCGATGGCTGAGCAAGCTACCGAAGGTATTCAACTCTTCTCCCGGTGTGGAAAGAACATTTTGCGATCACTGTGGCACGCCGCTGTCCTTCCGCTCAAAGAACATGTCTGATGTCATGCATTTTTTTGCGGCAGCGATGGAGGAGCCAGAAAAATTTGCACCTACGCTGCATGTCGCCTTTGAGGAGAAGCTCCCTTGGTTGAAACTCGCCGACAACCTGCCGACCCGTTTTGGGCCTGACTATACGAAAGACTAGGATCTGCTCGCATCGAGACAAACGGCGGAAGCTGAGGACAGCGTCCGGAAGCGAGATGATACCCCCGTCCGTTCAAACGGCGGTCAAACATTATCGATCGTGGCTGCTCTCGACCTGCTTGAGCGGCAGCAGGTAGGCGATGATCTGCTGATCGCCGAGAGCTGGATCAAAGCCAATAATGTCGGATGCGAAAAGGTCGTGAGCAGGGCGTCTCTCGAAGCCAAGGCTCTCGTACAGCTTGCATGCAGACGGCATGAACGAGGCAGTGTGAAGCGCAAGGCCGCCTGAGCCTTGCCGACGCGCTTGCATGACGCACCATTCGCAAAGCGCGCGGCCGTATCCGCGGCCCTGTGCCGAGGGAGCGACCGCGAGGGTCCTGAGGCCTGCCAGCCCGGGCGGCCAGCCCATGCGGTCAAAGGCGGCATCGGCGTAGTAGGTGACCGTCCCGACGAGCCGTCCCTCGGCTTCGAGCACCGCGACGCTAGCCTTCGCCCATCGCCCCGCGATATCCCGCGCGTCGTTCACGTAGGGCTCGAAGATGTGTGGCGCCAGAACGGGCCGTAACGATGCGAAGGCGTCGGAGACGAGCCCGCCAATTTCATCCAGTTCCTGACGGCTTGCCAGCCGGACGCGTGGCTTGGATGCGATTTGCATGCATGTTCTCACTGCACCAGTAATTGGACCATATGTAGGGCGTTGTGTGCCCCTCCGGCTGGCTGGACTTCGCCCGGCTTCGGCCGTGTCCCGCAGCGCGATTCACCCGGAGAGATTCGCCTGCCACAATAATCACCGGCAGCAAGATTCCAATGGACCTGAGCCGTCGAGCCGCGACGACGAGTTAATCGGCGGAGTACCTCAAGCTTTCGGTAACAGTTTGCTCATGCTTATGCGCTCCTCGACCTCGTATCCGCACTTTCGGTAGAACCCAAGAACCGTCGAATTGGAAGCGACAATTTGGAGGTTGATCTTTATGCAACCAAGGCCGGCGAGCCGCCTTTCCGCTTCGTGGATGAGGGCCTCGCCGATCCCTTTTTGGCGATGGGACTGCAGGGTAGCGATGCGCGATATCTACCCTCGATGGCCGTCATACCCGGCCATGATCGATCCGACGACCTGATCGGCCTCTATCGCCACCAAAAGCAGGTTCGGCTGATGCCTCAGCTTCCCGCGAAGCGGGAGCGATCGTAGTTGCGCGACATCTCGAGCCCAGACTATCCGGCTCTATAGTGGAGCGTTACGGCGACCCAGCAGCAGAGCGATGCCCAACGCCGGAAGCGTCGCCATCGCGACGGCGAAGAAGACGAATTGCAGCCCGGCCGATGCGGCGACCAAGCCGAGCGCCGGACTGCCGAAGCCGAGCGCCACGTCGAGGAAGACGGTGTAGAGTCCCATGGCCAGGCCGCGGCTGCGTGGCGGAAGACGGCTCACGGCCTCGGCACCGAGGCCGGGATAGACCAGCGAGTAGCCAAGGCCAGTCAGGCCCGCTCCGATGGCGGCTAGAACGGGCCCGGGCGCAAGCCAGATCAGCATCAGCCCTGCGGCCTCGACAGCCACGAAGATCATGGCGACCCGTGCGCCCCCTAACCTGTCAGGCAGGTGGCCGAAGCATAGCCTTGCCACGATCAGCGACGCGGCATAGGCCGTGAAGGGAAGCCAGACCGGCTGCCAGCCCCGCTCGGCAAAGAGCAGCGCGCCGAAGGCCAGAATCGCACCATAGCCGAGACTGCTGAAAGCTGCTCCCACTCCGGGAAGCCAGACCGCTTGCGCCACGCTCCTCCATGACTGCGGCACGCTGCTCGCGGCGGCGCTGGCGCCGCGCATCGGCAGGATGGCAAGCAGCGTTGCAAGCGGCAGGACGATCGTCGCCAGTGCGATCGCGGTGAAGCCGCTCGCCGCATAAAGCGCAGATCCGATCGGCGCGCCTAGCGCGAGTGCTGCGAACATCGCCGTGCCCACCCAGGCTATGACCTTTCCGGAGTTCTGTCCGCCCGCAAGGGAGAGGCCCCAGGCGACGCCACCGGTGATGATGAAGCTCTCAGACGCGCCCAGTACCGCCCGGCCGGCGAACAGCGCCGATGCGGACGCCACCGGCCGGTCGAGCAATGTCAGTGAGCCGAGGTAAAATAGCCCCGCCACGGCAGCGGCAATGAGGCCGACGACGACGGCCCTCTTGCCGCCGCGCCCATCGGCATAGTTTCCAGCCCCAATGCGCGACAGCATCGAGGCGACGAACTGGCTGCCAGTGACCAGCCCGACCGCGAAGGGGCCGAAGCCGAGCTGCTGGTGAAGATGCAGCGGCAGGACGGGTAGCGCCAAGCCGATCAGGAGGAAGCCGGCGAAGACAGCCGCCATGATTGGCACCAGTTCCGCTATCGCGCCATTTCGGTCTGAAGTCCGCGCCATTGTGGCCACCGATAAAACTTTGACAGTCGGGCTGTTCCGATCAGTAACGTTCGTAGGTCACGCGCCAGCCTTCGGCCGGATTGTCCGGCGTCAGGACCAGTTTGTTGTCCGAGACTTCGAATTTGCGTTTCATGCTCTTCCCGACAAGGTTGCGGACCAGGGAGGACTCGATCGTGATGACGAAGGTCTTGTCCTGGTCGTCGATAGCGACCGGCCCGTAATAGGCTTCGTAGCCATTCTCTGTGTAAGGCGTGTCCGGTGCCTTGGCGTCGGGGTTCTGCGCCTGCACCGACAGGGTGCCGGCCTCGGTGAAGATGACCTGGCCGGAATATGGCACGGGCTTGAGGCTTCCCTCGGCACCGGCCTCGAGCGACCTCATGCGCCATGCGCCGATGATCGGCGACTCTTGCGAGAAAGCCGGCGTGGCGACCGAAAGCGCAAGGGCGGCAATCTTCAATCTCATCGTCATATGTCGTTGTTCCTTTTCTGATTTGTGGGTGCGGACAGGCCGTCCGCCCAATCTTCGCTCACACCGAAAGCATGACCTTGATGGCGCGCCGCTCGTCCATGGCGCGGTAGCCTTCAGCGACCTCGGCCAACGGCAGCTTGAGGTCGAAGACCTTGCCGGGCTTGATCCGACCTTGCAGCACACGGCCCATAAGGTCGGGCAGGAAGCGGCGCACCGGCGCCGGGCCGCCCAGCATGCGCTTCTGGCCGAAGAACAGTTTTTGGCCGTCGAAGTTCACGCCGTGCGGCACGCCGACATAGCCGATGGTGCCGCCGGGGCGAGAGCAGGCCAGCGCCTGGTCGAAGGATTCCGCCGTGCCGACGCATTCCAGCACCGAGTCCGCGCCGACGTCCTTGGTGAGCTCTTTGATCCGGGCCACACCTTCCTCGCCGCGCTCGGCGACGATGTCGGTCGCGCCGAACTCGCGGGCGAGTTTTTGGCGGCTGGCGTGCCGGCTCATGGCGATGATGCGCTCGGCGCCCATCTCCTTGGCCGCAAGCACGCCCATCAGGCCGACCGCACCGTCGCCGACCACCACCACCGTCGATCCTTCTCGGACCTCGGCTGCGTCGGCCGCATACCAGCCGGTGCCGAGCACATCGGACACAGCCAGCAGGTCAGGGATGAGTTCGGCCGGCGGCACCTCGGCGGTGGCGACCAGTGTGCCATCCGCCAACGGCACGCGGGCGTAAGGCGCCTGCGCGCCCGACATGAACTCGCGCTGCACACAGGACGACTGGAAGCCGAAGCGGCAATGCGGGCAGGTATTGTCGGAGAGGCAGAACGAGCCGACGACGAACTGGCCGGGGCGCACCGTGCGCACCTCTGCGCCGACCTCGACGACGATGCCACAATATTCGTGGCCCATATGCATCGGGCCGTCGACCCGCTGCAGCCCGCGATAGGGCCACAGATCCGAGCCGCAGATGCAGCTTGCCGAGAGCTTGATGATGGCGTCCGTCGGCCGCATGATTTTCGGATCAGCGATCTCCTCGCAGCGGATGTCGCCCGGTTTGTGAAGAACGGTTGCGAGCATTTTGGTTCCTTTCGAGTGGAGAAGATCAAGCGCGGTAGTCGGCGTCGCTGACATGTTCCAGCCAGTCCACGACCTTGCCGTCCTTGACCTCCTGGAGAGCAATGTGGGTCATGGCAATCTGAGCCGACGCGCCGTGCCAGTGCTTTTCGCCGGGCGCGAACCAGACGACGTCGCCGGCACGGATTTCCTCGACCGGGCCAGCCTCGCGCTGCACGCGGCCCAGGCCCGAGACGACGATCAGCGTCTGGCCGAGCGGATGCGTGTGCCAAGCGGTGCGGGCGCCGGGCTCGAAGGTCACCTGTGCGCCTTGAACCCGCCCGGCATCGAAGGGATTGAAGAGCGGATCGATCCGCACCGTTCCGGTGAACCAGTCAGGTGGTCCCTTGCCGGAAGGCCTCGTGCCAGCGCGAAGAATGTCCATGGTGATCTCCTTTGTGTCCTCAAGTGCGTTCGATGCGAAGCGGGAACTCGCCGCGAATGTGCAGGGCCTGCTCGCCCTCGTCGAAGCGGCCGAGCCTGATCAGCCCGGGATGGCGATAGTCGGCGTAGAACATGGCCAGGTTACCCCAGGACGTGAAATAGCAGAGGTCGTAGGGCTGCTCGTTGGCGAACGGACCACTTCCCTTCTCTGTCAGCTTGCGCGGCAGATAGGCGATCTTCTCGTTATGCGCGTAGTCCTCGATCTTGAGATCGAGCGGCAGCATGGAAAAGAAATCGCGCGCCGACGGATTGTCGTAGAGCGTGGCGGTCATGATGCGGCCGTTGAAAATCATCCTGATCTTCATGTTGGTTGACTCATGGCTGACTGGGGCTTCGCCTTCTTGGCTGGCGGCTGCTCGAGGCAGGGCCGCCACCGCGAGCGCGGCGCCGAGCAATGTCCGGCGGTTAAGCGGCGCACGCTCGATGATCATGGCAAAGATCTCCGGGCCATATGCGATGCGGCAAGGGCGGCGAGCGCCGATCCGCAGAGCAGCACTGCACCTAGAGTGAACGCTCCCCACCAGCCGACCGTATCGAAGAGCGTGCCGCCGATCGCGGCGCCGCCGGTGATGGCGAGCTGGATGACTGCCACCTGCAGCCCGCCGCCGGCCTCTGCGTCGTTCGGCAACGTCCGGCTGAGCCACGTGCCCCAGCCAACGGGCGCGGCCGTGCCGAAGAAGCCCCAGGCAACGAGCAGCAGCGCTGTGGGTACGGGGAGGGCACCAAGGGCGATGAGCGCAGCGGCCAAGGCCGCCATGACCAGCGGGATGACGATGAGGATGCTGAACAGACGCGTGGACAAAAGCCGGCCGACGCACCATGTGCCGAGCACCCCCGCCAGCCCCATCGCCAGCAGGATCGCCGAGAGAGCAGCGATGTCGAGCCGGGTGACGCCCTCGAGGAAGGGCCGCAGATAGGTGAAGAGCGCGAACTGGCCCATGAACAGCATCATGATCGACGCCATGCCGATGGCGACGGGAAGACGGCCGAGGAGCGCCAGTGGATTGCCTGAACGCTTCCCCCGGCGCGGGGGCAGCGCCGGCAGGCTTGTCCACTGCCAGGCCAGCGCCAGAAGCCCAAACGGCACGACGAGGAAGAAAGCGCCGCGCCAGCCGACATAGGCGCCAAGAAAACTGCCCAGCGGCGCGGCGATGGTGGCCGCAATGGCATTGCCGGCGTTCAGCATGGCGAGACCCTTCGGAACCATGTCTTGCGGCACGAGGCGCATGACGATCGCGGTCGACATCGACCAGAACCCGCCGATCGCGATGCCGAGCAGCGCCCGGCCGACCATGAGGAACGCGTAGTTCGGCGCGAAGGTGACAGCCAAACCGGACACGATGAGGAGGAGGGTGAAGCCGGTCACGACCAGTCGGCGGTCGATATGGCGCGTGAGGCCGGCGACCAGCAGGCTGGTCACGACGGCGAAAACGCCCGAAATCGAGATCGCCTGTCCCGCGCGGCCCTCGGTGATGCCGAGATCGGCCGCTAGCGGCGACAGCAGGCTGACCGGCATGAATTCCGACGCGATGAGCACGAAAACACACAGCGCCATCGCCAAAACCGCGCCCCATGCGGCGCGGTCACCGACAAGCCTTGTGTCGTACGTCGTTTCCATAATTGGCATCCTTGCAGGGCGACCGGGCGGATCAGCCGCCAACGCCGTCGCGATGCCAGAAGATATTGCAGAGGAACCCATTCTATTAGACTAAGTAATTCGCATGGACTTATCTGCTCATGATATAAATATCCGACGGGAGGTACCCTATGCAGCGCGATGGCATGAAGGATCTGCTATGGTTCGTGGCGGTCGCGCGGGAACGGAGCTTCACCAAGGCGGCGGCCAAGCTCGGAACCTCGCAGTCGACCCTGAGTTCGACAATCAAGGAGCTTGAAGCTCGTCTCGGCGTCCGCCTGCTGACACGTACGACGCGGAGCGTCGCACCGACCGAGGCCGGCGAGCGACTTTTCCAATCTCTTGTTCCCCGCTTCGAGGAAATCGAAGCGGACCTCGCAAGCCTGGTGGCCTTTCGCGACAAGCCCTCCGGAACGGTCCGTATCACGCTTTCCGACCATGCGCTCCAGACGACCGTCTGGCCGAAGCTGCAGCCCTTACTCAGCGACTATCCTGACGTGTGCGTCGAACTCTACAGCGACAACGGCATGAAGAACATTGTGGAGGAGCGCTTCGACGCAGGCGTGCGGCTTGGTGAGAGCATCGACAGGGATATGATCGCAGTGCGCATCGGGCCGGATTGGAGGCTCGTGGCCGTGGCTTCGCCGGAGTACTTTTCCCGCCATCCGGTTCCGACCGCACCGCAGGATCTGGTCGATCATGACTGCATTAATATGCGGCAGGCGACGTTCGGCGGATTATATGCCTGGGAATTCGCCAGGGATGGCCGCGACCTTCGTGTGCGCGTGGAAGGCCAGCTCACCTTCAATTCGTCCATTCCCATGATCGAGGCTGCGATAAGCGGTTTCGGGATCGCCTATGTCCCGGAAAACCTCGTCAGCCACCACATCGCCAAGGGATGCCTTAGGCTCGTGCTTGACGACTGGAGTCCGCCATTTGCGGGCTATCACCTCTACTACCCGAGCAGGCGACAGCTCTCGCCTGCGATGGCGGTGATCATTGAGGCGCTCCGCCATCGCATCTGACTCCCAAGACTGTGCCTATGAATCATGAAGCTGACATTGGTAAATGGTAGGTTCTGATCCAAGCCATTTGACTTCTACGCTGCGGGCGGCTGCTTTCGCCTCAAAGCAGACGTGTAGCTCGCTCGCCTCTATGTCTGTGATTGACACAGAAGCAGTCATCGAAAAGGAGCCAAACTCGCCGGCTGAACTGGCCAAGAATTCTCGTGGATAGCCAAGGTTTTTCTCGAGCCTAGGCCAAGTCTTGGTCGTCGATGGTAGGGACACGGTTGTCCAGTTATCCCCCGGCAAGACGCGGCAGCAGGAATATCTCCGCCCCTTCCGGCAGTTCCTTCGACCAGGTGTCGCGATAGATCGTCCCGTCGATGGCGACGGCGATGCCGCGATCGATGTAGGGCTCGAGGCCGGGATACTGTTCAGCCAGCTTCCTGAACAGCTCCCGAATATCCTTCGCCTCGATCTCGACCTTGCTCTTGCCTCCGGCGATCGCGCCGAGCGATCCCCAGAGCGTTACTTCAACCATCAGCCTTCCCGTTCCGCCTCGATCGCCGCCAGGATGCGCGGCGGCGACATCGGTATATGCGCCATGCGCACGCCGACCGCGTTCGAGACTGCATTGGCGATCGCCGCCAGCGGCGGCACGATCGAGGTCTCGCCGACGCCGCGCACCCCGTAGGGATGGTTAGGGTTGGGGATCTCGAGGATCTGTGTGTCGATCATCGGCAGGTCCGAGCAGACCGGGATGCGGTAGTCCAGGAAGCCAGGGTTCTGCAGCCGCCCGTCCTTGCCGTAGATGTACTCTTCGTTGAGCGCCCAGCCGATGCCTTGCGCGGCACCCCCCTGGTACTGCCCCTCGACGTAGGTCGGATGCACCGCCTTGCCGGCGTCCTGAACGACGGTGTAGCGCAGCACCCTGGTGAAGCCGGTCTCCGGATCCACCTCGATATCGCAGATATGGGTGGCGAAGGAGACGCCGGCGCCGTCGGCGACGAGCTCGCTGTGGCCGGCGATCGGTCCGCCCGTCTTTCCGGAAGCGGCCGCGATCTCCTTCAGCGACAGCGCAGCAAGGTTGCCGTACTTCTCGCCCCTAGCGATCGCGTGGCCCTTTTCCCAGACCACGTCGTCGACCGGGATGTCCCACGTCTGCGCGGCGCGATCCCGCAGGATCTTGATGGCGTTGCGAGCGGCGGAGATCGTCGCCATCGAAGACGAGAAGGTGCCGCGGCTGCCGTCCGTCATATCGTTGTAGCCGAGGCTGGAGGTATCGGCGACCACCGCCTTGACCTGCTCATAGGGGATACCGAGCTCCTCTGCCGCCACCAGCGAAAGCGAGGCGCGCGAGCCACCCACGTCAACGGTTCCGACGGCAAGCGAGACCGAACCGTCCATGCCGATGTTGAGGTCGGTGCAGGTCTGGCCACCGAAGTTGAACCAGAAGCCGCAGGCCATGCCGCGGCCCTGGTTCTTGCCGAGCGGCGCCTTCATGTGCGGATGGCTCTTCGCCGCCTCCAGCGTTGGGCCGATGCCGATCGGGCCGTATACCGGGCCGTAGGACGATCTGGTGCCTTCCTGCGCCGCGTTCCTGATCCGGAACTCGACCGGGTCCATGCCGATCTCCTTGGCCAGCTCGTCGACCGCGCTTTCCACCGCAAACGCCGCCATCGGTGCCGACGGCGCGCGATAGGCCGCCGTCTTGGGCCGGTTGACCAGCACTTCGTAGCCGACCGTCCTGACGTTCTCGAGCTTGTAGCAGGCAAAGGCGGTCATGGCGCCGATCTCAGCCCACATGCCGGCATAGGGGCCGCAGGAATAGCGCAGCGTGGCCTCGGCCGCCGTGATCGTGCCGTCCTTACGGGCGCCGATCCTGACGTCGATCGAGGTGGCGCTAGTCGGGCCGGAGGCGCGGAACACCTCGTCGCGCGTCATGACCAGCTTGACCGGCCGGCCGGCTTTGCGCGACAGCGCCAGCGCCACCGGCTCGGCCCAGACATGGGTCTTGCCGCCGAAACCACCGCCGATCTCCGACGAGGTGACGCGCAGCTTCGAGGCCTCCATGCCAAGCAGCTGGGCGCAGTGCTGGCGATAGACGAAATGCCCTTGCGTGCAGACCCAAAGATCGGCGGTGCCGTCGGAGCTGAAATTGGCGACGCAGGCATGCGGCTCGATATAACCCTGGTGCGTCTGCTCGGTCTTGAAGGAGCGTTCGACGACGAAATCGGCCTGGCCGAAACCTTCATGGATGTCGCCATGGCCGTACTGGGTGCGCTTGGTGACGTTGGAAGGCTTGACGGGCTTTTGCTCAAGGCCCTCGGTGAAGATGGCGTCGTTGAGCACGGGTGAGGAGTGCTTCATCGCCTCGTCGACGTCGGTGACATGCGGCAGCACCTCGTAGTCGACCTCGATCAGCTTCAGTGCCTGCCTCGCCGTGCGGGCATCGACTGCAGCGACCGCGGCCACAGCATGGCCGTCGTAGAGCGCTTTCTTGCGCGCCATGCAGTTGTCGAGGATGTCGTACATGGCGGCATCGCCGTCGGTGAGGTCGGGCAGGTCGGCCGCGGTGATCACCGCCTTGACGCCGGCGAGCTTCTCCGCCTTCGACGTGTCGATCTTCCTGATCGTGGCATGCGCATGGGGGCTTCTGAGAACGCGCCCGACCAGTTGCCCGGCCATGTTGAAGTCGGCGCCATAGCGTGCGCGGCCCGTCACCTTGTCGACGCCGTCGGGACGGATGGGGCGCGTGCCGACAGAGGTGAAATTGCGTCCGGAGTAACGTGGATCGAAATTCATCGTCATGCTCCCTTCATCACGCTCGCGGCGTCCTGAACGGCACGCACGATCTTGTCATAGCCGGTGCAGCGGCAGAGGTTCCCGGCGAGGCCGAAGCGGATCTCCTCCTCGGTCGGATCGGGGTTCTTGGCCAACAGGTCCTTGGCCGCTATGAGGAAGCCCGGCGTGCAGATGCCGCATTGAAGCGCGGCGTGTTCCAGGAATTTCTGCTGCAGCGGATGCAGCTTGTCGCCATGCGCCATGCCCTCGATGGTTTCGATGCGCCGCCCTTCAGCCTCCGCGCCGAGCACCAGGCACGAGCACACCAGCCGGTCGTCGAGGATGATGCTGCAGGCGCCGCAGTCGCCGGTGCCGCAGCCTTCCTTGGCGCCCGTCAGCCCCAGGCGATCGCGCAGGACATCGAGCAGCGTCTCGTCCGGCTGGCAAAGGTACTCGACATTGTCGCCATTGATTGTCGTTGATACTGCCACACCAGCCATCATTTGCCTCCTGCACGTGCATAGGCGGTCGTGGCGGCCCGCTTGGCCAGCACACCCGCAACTTTCCGTCTGAATTCGATAGTGCCTCGCTTGTCGTCGATCGGACGACAGGCCCCCGAGCAGACCTTGGCGAGCCTCTCCAGCGTGGCTTCGTCCAGCTTGGAGCCGATGAGAACCTCGGCGGCCTCCTCGACCAGAATCACCGTCGGCGCCACGGCGCCCAGCGCCAGGCGGGCGAATTTGACGCGACCTTGCTCATCGAGCATCAGGTTCACGCCGGCGCTTACCACCGCGATGTCCATCTCCGTGCGAGGAATGAAACGCAGATAGGCATCGCCCGAACGCGGCAGACGTTTGTCGAGCAGGATTGCCTCGATGATCTCGCCCTTGGCCAGCGACGTCTTGCCCGGCCCAGTCGGTACCGCTTCCACTGCAATCGTGCGCCTGGTTCCCGGGCCGACGACCACCGCCTTGGCGCCAGCGGCCACCAGCGCCGGCACGCTGTCGGCGGCCGGCGAGGCGTTGCACAGATTGCCGACGATGGTGCAGCGTCCCTGCACCTGCTTCGAGCCGATCAGGTTCGCAGCTTCGACGACGCCGGGCCATGCCTTCTTCAGGGCCTTGCTCTCGCCCAGCACTGCGCAGGGGACCGCCGCGCCGATGCTGAAGCCCTCGGCTGTTTCCCTGATCTCGCCAAGCCCGTCGATCGCCTTGATGTCGACGATCAGGTCGGGTTCGATAAAGCCGCCTTTCATTCTCACCAAGAGGTCGCTGCCTCCGGCAAGGATGGCGGCCGTGCCGGCTGAGCCGGCCAACAGGCCGGCGGCGTCTTCAATTGAAAGCGGACGTATGTAACGCATCGTCTCCCCTTAGTGGTCATAGTCACATCAACTGATATAAACCGTCTCTCCACAATGGCCATCCCATTCGTGCATTCGCGGATTGGGCCAGGCGCCGCAATTTTCATTTGCTCGACCAACTGGACGCGCCGCCGGCCATTAATGCTCGATCGGTCCCTTCGGCATCACCAGCGCCGTGCCGGCTGTCGTCGGCCGCTCGATCATACGGCGGACGCGGGGTGGCTCGTTGCCGCTGTGCAGGGCCCTTATGCGCTCGCCGATGACCGCGTCGGCGTAGGTGGCGCGCCTGTTGTGGCGGATATATTCGACCCAGGTTGGCGTGTGGTAGTGCTCGATCCATATCGAGGGATTTTCGAGATCGCGCGCCAATGTCCAGTTGCGGGCGCCGTCACGCCGGCGGATGCGGCCCCGTTCGGCCATGGTGGCGAGGAATTCCGGCACGTCCTCGTTGCGGATCACGTATTCGATCATGATGGCGATGGGACCACTGCGCGGCTTCAGATCAAGTGCCAGATGCGGCTCCTGGAAGCGGTTGAGCGGATCGAGGTTGAGCACGGCCTGCTGCGGCAGCGGCAGCAGCAGGCCGATGGCGCCTCCCGCCAGCATCGCGACGCTGGCCGCCATCAGGGCGACTTCGGCGCCATGGGCGTCGGCAACCACGCCCCAGACCCAGCTGCCGAGCGCGATACCGCCGAAGGTTGCGGTCTGGTAGACCGAAAGCACGCGGCCGACCACCCAGCGCGGCGTCGACATCTGCACGGTGACATTGAAGTGCGAAAGCGCTGTCACCCAGCAGGCGCCGCCGACCAGCAAGCCGAGTGACGTCTGCCAGGCATTCTCGCTGACGGCGGCATTGAAGGCGCAGAGCGCGAAACCGGCGAATGCCATGCGCACCATGGTTTCGCTGGACAGCAGTTGCCGCAGCCTGACGCTGGTCAGCGCGCCGCCGACGGCGCCGATGCCGAAGGCGCCGAGCATGATGCCGTAGCTCAAGGCGTCGCCCTTGACGACGTCGCGCGCGACCAGGGGAAGCAGTGCCAGGACCGCGCCGGCGCTGAAGCCGAAGGCCGAGCTCCTGACCAGCACCTTGCCGATATTGGGCGACATCGCGACGTAGCGCAGGCCAGCGCCCATCGCGGCGCCCAGCGTCTCGCGCGGCAAGGTCGATGCCGGCAGTTCCGGCCTCCAGCGGGCCAGCACGACGATGAGGCCGACATAGCTCAGCGTGTTGACGGCAAAGGCCGCGGCGGCGCCTGCGGCGGCAACGATGATGCCGCCGATCGCCGGGCCGACGCTGCGCGTCAGGTTGAAGCCCATCGAGTTGAGCGCGATCGCCGCCGGCACCTTGGGACGAGGCACCATGTCGCCGACCGAAGCCTGCCAGGACGGGCTGTTGAGCGCGGTGCCACTGTCGATCAGGAAGGTGAAGGCGAGCAGCGTCCACGGCGTCATCAGGTCGAGATAGGTGAAGACGGTGAGAAGAGCCGAGACGGCGAGCATGAAGATCTGCGCGATCAGCATGATTTTGCGCCGGTTGAAACTGTCGGCGATGGCGCCGGCCAGCAGCGCGAAGAGCATGATCGGCAAAGTGGTCGAGGCCTGGACCAATGCGACCTGGTAGGACGAGGTAGCGATCGTAGTCATCATCCAGGCGGCACCGACGCCCTGGATGAGGCCGCCGAAATTGGAGACGAGGCTGGCGGACCACACCGCCCGGAAGATGCCGTGCCGGAACGGCGCCAGCGCCGAGGCGCTTTCGCTTTCCGGTGTGTCGTCGTTCATCGATGCTTTCCCGGGCTCAAATGCGTTTGTTCTTGCGATGAATCGGCCCCTCAAGCCATGGATTCAAAAAATAGAACATCACAGCGCAAAGGGCGAACGCATTCTCGAGAAAGATCATGGTCCAACAACAAGATAGCGAGCGCGGAGCCCGTCCGCGCGCGCCATAGCGGGCTCACTGCATGCCGTCCCTGACGATCGCCGCCACTTCGATCAAGCCTTCGAAATTGTCGGTGCGGCCCTGGCGGATGTCTTCGGTTTCGCGCAGCAGCCACAAACCGATCGAGATGAGATTGGCGCGCAGCTCCGTGGGCAGGGCGCTGTCGCCAGAGCGGAGATCTTCGACGAAGGCGGTCCAGACGCGACTGGTGAAATGCAGGGCCTCGGCCGCTTCTAGCGAATCGCGGCCAGCCGCCATCGCCGCCAACAGCATGTGGATCGAACGGCTAAGAAGCTGCCGATGCCTGGCCCCGGCAGCGGTCTGCATTTCGGCTCGGGGGAATTGATACATCGTTGCTGCTCTACCGCTCCGTCGGCGTTGTCAGGTCAGGAAACTCAACAGATCGAGTTGCGAGATTTGATCCAGATGCTGGCATCGCCAGCGCCGAATACGCATCACTTCACCAGGGACACCACCACGCGACGCCGCGCACAAAATCGCACCTGTTGCAGGGAGCGCGAATCCGGCTCCGGAATGGTTCCGGAACATGAGGTTTTGGTGGTCGCCGCGCCCCCGAGGAACGGCTGATTCGGCTACAATCTAACCGTAGACGAATCCGACATCAAACGCGATTTGACTGAAACGAATTCCATCGGTCGGGTCGCTCCGACGGTACATTTTCGAAGCGCCCGTGTGCTTTGCGGCGGTCGGATCCAACTGCAAGTGTGCCGTATCGGCAATTCGTCGATTGCGATAGGCTCCTGTTGTCGGGACGGATGGGGCGTCTGTCTCGGTTTGGCGTAACGCCGGTTGCATGCCACTGCGCGACAGAGCGCGGATTCGTGAAACTGGCTTTGGGGAATTGGGGGAAACAATGGGCGATTCAATTCAGGAAATAACGTCCGTCTCGTGGTTCGGGCGGATCAAGCGCGCGGTCGGCGGGATCGTTTTCGGCTTGCTCTTGATCGTGCTGATGGTGATCGGCCTGTTCTGGAACGAGGGTCGCGCCGTGCAGACGGCGCGTTCGCTGGCCGAGGGATCGGGCGCGGTGATCTCGGTTGGCGCCGATAGCATCGATGCTGGCAATGACGGCAAGCTTGTCCATGTCACCGGGGCGGTGACGGCGAGCGGCGGCCTTACCGATCCGGACTTTGGCATTTCGGCGCAAGGATTGCGGCTGTCGCGCAGCACCGAGATGTACCAGTGGAAAGAAGAACAGAAATCCGAGACGACGAAGAAGCTTGGTGGCGGCGAGGAGACGGTGACAACCTACAGCTATTCGAAAGTGTGGGACGACAGCCAGATCAACTCGTCGGAGTTCAAGAAGCCGGACGCCCATGAGAATCCGCCGATGGAGATACACAGCAAGAGGTTCCAGATCCCGGACGGCAAGCTCGGTGCCTTCACGCTCGACCGGCCGGTGCTGGACCTGATCGGCGGCGACAAGGAATTTTCACTGTCACCGGACCAGTCGGCTACCATCGATGCCGCCTATACCGGCACCAAGCGGGTCAACATCGTCGACGGAAAGATCTATCTCGGCTTCAACACCACGTCGCCGGCGCTGGGCGACTATCGCATTGGCTACGAGCTGGCGCCGCTCGGCCTGGTCAGCGTCGTCGCGCGCCAGGCAGCGGGCGGGTTCGAACCCTACCAGACAAAGGCCGGCGACCAGTTGCTGATGGTCGACATCGGCAATGTGCTGGCGGAAAAGATGTTCGCCGACGCGGTCAGCCAGAACACGCTTATCACCTGGCTGCTGCGCGCCGCCGGCCTGCTGCTGTTGGCCATCGGCTTTGCCCTGCTGCTCAGCCCGATTGGCGTCGTCCTCGACATTATTCCTTTGCTCGGCAGCGTGGCGCGGATGGGCACCGGCATCATTGCCTTTTTCCTGGCGATCCTGGTCGGCACGACGACGATGGCGATCGCCTGGTTCTGGTACCGGCCGGTGCTGGCGGCAGGCATCCTGGCCGCCGGCGTCATCGCGGCGGCGGCGGTCTATTATCTTGGCCGCTCGCGCGGGCAGGCCGCACCGCTTGCCACGCCGAGCGCCGCTACATGATTGCAGGCACCGGCGGCACTTCTAGCGGTCCTCGAAGCCAGTCAGCACGCCGACGGCGTTGACGCCGATCTCCTCGACGGCGTAGCCGCCTTCCATGACGAACAGCGTCGGCAGGCCGAGCCTGGCGATGCGGCGGCCGATTCTGGGATAGTTTTCCGTTTTCAGCTTGAACTGGCTGATCGGGTCCTTCTCGAAAGTGTCGACGCCGAGTGAAACCACGACGACGTCAGGAGCATAAGCCGAAAGCCTCGTGCAGGCCTCCTCGAGTGAGGCGTTCCACACGTCCCAGCCGGTGCCGAAGGGCATCGGATAATTGTCGTTGAAGCCTTCGCCGTCGCCCTCGCCGCGTTCGTCGGCATGGCCGAGAAAGAACGGATATTCGGTCATCGGATCGCCATGCAGGTTCAGCACCTGCACGTCGCCGCGGCGATAGAATATCTCCTGGGTGCCGTTGCCGTGGTGATAGTCGATGTCGAGGATCGAAACGCGCCCGGCGCCATGGTCGCGAAACCTTTGCGCGACGACGGCGGCGTTGTTGATGAAGCAATAGCCGCCCATGAAGGCCGCCCCTGCATGGTGCCCCGGCGGGCGGCACAGCGCGAAGGCGGAAGGCTCACCGGCCTTGACCAGCGCGGCGGCTGTCAGCGCGACATCATAGGACGACTTGATAGCGTCCCATGTGCCTTTGACAAAAGTCGCGCCGCCGTCGAAGGAGTAGAAGCCGAGCAACGCATCGATGCCTTTCGGGCGCACGTCGCCGCGCAGGCCGCGCGTCGGCCAGGTGAAGGGAATGGCCGAACCGGTGCGGCCCGACGCTTCCCAGAGCGGCCACACGGTCGGCAGGAAATCGATGTAGTCGCTGGCATGAACCTTCTTGGCGGCGGCGAGGTCGTGACTTTCCGGTGACAGGATCGGACCGAGCTTTTCGCTCTCTACCCGCGCCCTGATGAACTCGGCGCGCGAGGGCTTTTCAAAAGCCGGCACGATGGCGCCGGCGATCAGTTCGACATTGCCGGAATGGCCGGCATGGAGAGGCGAAAAAACAGTCTTCATGAAATCTTTCCGTGGTGAGACGCGGCGACCCTAACCGTCCTGCATGGCCCTTCACAAGGCGCTGGGCCAACCAGCCATGGCTTGCTGGCACGGCAGCCGGTCGTCTAGCCTGCCGGCAGCGCAACCAAACCGTGGGAAATCATGAGTTCAAATGCCGACCTGATCGTCACCAATGCCCGCGTGCTGACCATGGATGAAGGCAATCCGACGGCCGAAGCGGTGGCGATAAAGGACGGCAACATCCTGGCGGTTGGCGATCGCCGGACGATCGAGGCGCTGAAAGGGCCGGCCACGAAGGTCATCGGCTCGGCCTTGCGCCAGGCGGCGAGCCCGAGCCGTACCCTTCCGCCGCCGAAGTCGCTGCCGATCGCGACCTGATGCATCGCGGGTTGGAATGGTGCGCCCGCCACGGCATCACCTCGATCCAGAACATGGACGGCAATCTTTACCAGCTCGAGCTGCTAGCCGGCTGGAACAGGAAGGGCGGCTGCTCTGCCGCACCAAGATACCTTTTCATTTCAAGAATTTCATGACGCTCGACGTGCTGGAAAAGGCATCGAGCATGGCCAACTCCTACCAATCGGAATGGCTGTCGTCCGGCATGGTCAAGATGTTTTACGACGGCGTGCTGGAAGGCTGGACCGCGGTCATGGTCGACGACTATGCCGACCGGCCGGGCTGGCGCGGTGAGCCGCTGTTTACGCCCGAGCATTTCGCCGAGGTGGCGCTGGAGGCCGACCGGCGCGGCCTGCAGATCGCCGTGCATTCGATCGGCGACGGCGCCGTGCGCGCGGTTCTCGACGGTTACGAGGCGGCGCAGCGGAAGAACGGCAGGCGCGACAGCCGGCACCGGGTCGAGCACATCGAGGTCACCACTGCCGCCGACGTGCCGCGCTTCGCCGAACTCGGCGTCATCGCCTCGATGCAGCCGCCGCACCCGCCCGGCGCCATGGACTTCCCGCTGGAGCCGACGCTTTCGCGCATCGGCCGCGAAAGATGGCCGCTGAGCTATGCCTGGCGGACACTGAAACAGGCGGGCGCGCATGTCGTCTTCGCTTCCGACTGGCCGGTGTCGCGGGTCGACCCGATCCTGGGCATTCAGGCGGCGGTGCTGCGCAAGCCTTGGGCAGAGGGCGATCCAGACCAGAGCTTCTCGCTGATCGAGGCGCTTGCCGGTTATACGGTCGAAGGTGCCTATGCCGAATTCATGGAACACCGCAAAGGCCGGCTGAAACCAGGCTATCTGGCCGATCTGGTGGTGCTGTCGGCCGATATCGAGACAACTGAACCGGCTTCGTTACACGAGGTGCATCCGGTCAGCACCATCTGCGGCGGCAAGATCACTTATCAGGTTTGATGGTGGCGCTGACGATGGCACGGAGCTTGCGTTCTGAACCGAGATTCAGATGCATGGTTGCCAAGCCGACCGGCATATGCTGACAATCGAATGGGAACTGGATCCGCCATCAAGAGCGGACATGACAAATGGGGTAGTGCGTGCCGGATCAGCCGGGTAAGAGTGCAATCGAGGTCCGCGGCGTCCGCAAGGTGTTCGGTACCGGGGACGCACAAGTCGCCGCTCTCGACACGGTTTCGGTGTCGATCCGCGAGAACGAGTTCTTCACGCTGCTGGGGCCGTCCGGTTGCGGAAAGACGACGCTGCTTCGGCTGATCGCCGGGTTCGATTTCCCCAGCGAAGGCGAAATCCTGCTGCACGGCCAGGACATCGCGCCGCTGCCGCCGTTCAAGCGGCCGGTCAACACCGTGTTCCAGTCCTATGCGCTGTTCCCGCACATGACGGTGGCGGAGAATATCGGCTTCGGGCTGGAGATGCTGGGCAAGCCGAAGACCGAAATCAAGGCACGCGTCGCCGAGATGCTGAAGCTGGTCAAGATGGAGGCGCTGAGCGCCCGCCGCACCAGCCAGATCTCCGGCGGCCAGCAACAGCGCGTGGCACTGGCGCGCGCTCTGGCGCCCCAGCCGAAAGTGCTGTTGCTCGACGAGCCACTGTCGGCGCTCGACTACAAGCTGCGCAAGGAAATGCAGATCGAACTGAAACGGCTGCAGCACCAGACCGGCATCACCTTCATCTTCGTCACCCACGACCAGGAAGAAGCGCTGACCATGTCGGACCACATCGCCGTGATGTCGGCCGGCAAGATCCTGCAGGTCGGCACGCCCTGGGACATCTATGACAAGCCGGCCGAGCGCTTCGTCGCCGACTTCATCGGCGAAACCAATTTCCTGACCGCTGCCATCACCGGCATCGACAACGGCAAGGCGCGTGCGACGCTCAAGTCCGGCGCGACGATCGACGCGACCGTGGCTGAGGGCTTCCAGCCGAAGGCGAATGCCACCCTGGTGGTCAGGCCGGAACACGCAAAGCTGACCGGCGGCAAGGGCGATCTTTCCGGAACCGTCGAAAACATCGTCTATTTCGGCACCGACACGCATATTCATGTCCAACTGGACAGCGGCGAAGCCTTCACCGTGCGCCAGCAGAACACGCGCAGCGCAGGCTGCGGTTTCGAGCGGGGCGACAAGGTCGGCGTCTCGATCGGCAACGACGCCGCGCAAGTGCTGAGGGATTGATGGCGAGCGCGGAAGAAGTCGCCAAGGCGGCCGAACGGCGCGACATCCGCGACCGCTGGCTGCTGTCGGCGCCGGCCCTGCTGATCATCTTCCTGGCAGCGACCGGCCCATTGCTCATCGTGCTGGTCTATTCGCTTCTGACGCCGGGTCCTTATGGCGACGTGAAGTGGCAATTTTCACCGGAGGCGTGGATTTCGGTGTTCATGGAACGCGACATCTTTGACGGCACGCTGTCGCTCGCCGCTGCCCATGTCACAATTTTCTGGCGCTCGATCAAGCTTGCTATCGTGACCACGCTCGCCACCTTGGCGCTCGGTTTTCCCACCGCCTATTTCATGGCGACACGCAGCGAGAAGACGCGCGATCTCTGGCTGTTCCTGATCACCATACCGTTCTGGACCAACTTGCTGATCCGAACTTTCGCCGTGCTGCAGATCATCCGCAATGAAGGTCTGATCAATACAGTGCTGCTCAAGCTCGGCATCATTTCCGCGCCGATCCAGATACTCTTCACCGACACAGCGATCCTTATCGGCATGGCCTATGTCTATCTCCCGCTAATGGTGCTGCCGATCTATGCCAGCATGGAGAAGCTCGATTTCCGGCTGGTCGAGGCCGGCTACGATCTTTATGCGACACGCTTTCAGGTGCTCAGACGCATCATTTTCCCGCTGGTCAAGCCCGGCGTGATCGCTGGCTCGATCCTCGTCTTCATTCCAGCGCTCGGCGCCTATGTCACGCCCATCTTGCTCGGCGGCGGCAAGACCATGATGCTCTCCAACCTGATCGAGATGCAGTTCGGGCAAGGCCGCAACTGGCCGCTTGGCTCGGCCCTGTCGATCGCCGTCATGATCATCGTCATGGTGGCGCTGCTTGCCTATGTGCGTAACGCCGGCCGCTCAGAGATGCGCCATGGCTAGAAGCTTCGCAATCAAGCATCAGCCAGGGTTCACCGCGATCGCCGCGACCTGTTTCGTCGTGCTCTATCTGCCCATCGTCATACTCGTCGTCTATGCCTTCAATGCCGCGACTTCGACCTCCGAATGGGGCGGTTTCTCGCTCAAATGGTTCCAGTCGGCTTGGCAGAATACGCAGGTGATCGACGCCACGCTGCGTTCCTTCCAGATCGGCGCCATCGCGGCAACCCTTGCGACCATCGCGGCGACCATGGCGGCGCTCGCGACAACGCGCACGGCAGCCTATCCGGGCCTGACTTTCAAATATGCGGCGATCAACCAACCGCTGATGGTGCCGGAGATCGTCACCGGCGTGGCGCTGCTGATCTTTTTTTCGCGCATAAAGATATTCACCGGCTATTCGGGTCTCGGCTATCTAATCGCCGCGCATACGGCCTTTTGCATTCCCTTTGCCTATCTGCCGATCCGGGCGCGGCTGGAGAACATGGACCTGACGCTGGAGCGCGCTGCCGCCGATCTCTATGCGACGCCGTGGCGGACGTTCCGTCGCATCACGTTGCCGCTGCTGTGGCCCGGCATCCTCGCCGGACTGATGCTGGCCTTCGTCATCTCGCTCGACGATGTCGTCATCACCGAGTTCGTGAAATCCGGCGGCCAGGACACGTTGCCAACCTACATGCTCGGCCAGATACGCCGAGGCATAACGCCTGAAATCAACGCGATTTCGACCGTGTTCCTGCTCTTGTCGGTCGCCATCGTGACGTTGTTTTTCTTCATCAGCAGGAAACGGGACTGAGCATGAAAATGGGAGTTAGAACATGAACTGGAAGACAACAGCGACCGCCATCGGGTTGGCATTGCTCGCCTCGACGAGCCTGGCTCGCGCCGACGGCGAATTGAACATCTACAATTGGGGCAACTACACCAGCCCCGACGTGATCAAGAAGTTCGAGCAAAAATACAACGTCAAGGTGACCATCACCGACTACGATTCCAACGACACGGCACTGGCCAAGGTCCGCCAGGGCGGCACCGGCTTCGACATCGCGGTGCCGTCACAGACCTTCGTGCCGATCTGGATCAAGGAAGGCCTCGTTCAGGAAACCGATCCGGGCAAGATGGAGAATTTCAAGAATGTGGCGCCGGAATGGGCCAATCCCGATTTCGATCCCGGCCGCAAATATTCCGTGCCGTGGGCCTGGGGCACCGTAGGCATCGTGGTGAACACCGACGCCTACAACGGACCGTCGGACAGTTGGGGCATCATCTTCAATACGCCCGATGAACTGAAGGGCAAGGTCAACGTCGTGCCGGAAATGAACGACGTCATGTTCGCGGCGACCAAATATGTCGGCGGCGCGCAATGCGCCAGCGACAAGGAAACGCTGAAGAAGGTGCGTGACACGCTGGTTGCCGCGAAGCCGAACTGGATCGCTATGGAATACAACACAATCGAGAAGATGGGCGCCGGCGATTTCAAGGCGACAAGCGACTGGAACGGCTCGGCTCTGCGCCAGCGGCTGGCGAACCCCAAGATCCACTATTTCTATCCCAAGGAAGGTTTTGGTCTCTGGAGCGACAATGTCATGGTCCTGAAGGAAGCCAAGAACGTCGAGAACGCCAAGCTGTTCCAGAACTTCATCATGGATCCGGAGAACGCCGCCGGCCTGTCGGCTTTCCACCGCTATGCCAACGGCATTGCCGGTTCGGACAAGTACATGCCGGCCGACATGAAGGACGCGCCGGAGGTCATTATCCCGGAAGCCGTCAAAGCGCGTGGCGAGCTGCAGACACTGTGTTCCCCGGAGGTGCAGGACATCTACAGCAAAATCTGGACCGAATTGCAGAAGTAACCCGGCCCACCCGGCGGCATTGCCGCCGGGTTTTTCCGGCGATCGGCCGTGCACGCCATCGCCGCGGCGCTCGCCTAGAACGCCAAAGACCCGGAGGGAAGCGCCAATGGCCGGCAAGACCGCGTTCGAAACCAGATATGGCTTTGCCCGAAACCAGGTGCTGCTCGGCAATTGGCGGGAAAGCCCGTTCAGCCGGTGGTCGTTCCAGAATGCCGGCGAGCTGGTGCCGAGCGCTGCCGTGGCGGCAAAGCCGGGCAGCAGCGAGGCGCCGGCGCAGGATTTCGGCGAGCTACTTGGTGAAAAGGTCGCTCTTGCAGGCGGCGCGGAGACTGTCGCAGCTTTTCTCAAGCGCTCCGATACCGACGCGCTGACGATCATGAAAGGCGGCAAATTCGTCGGCGACTGGTTCGCACCGCATATGGAATTCGGGGCGCGCCACATCGTCTTTTCGATCAGCAAGTCGCTGACCGCGATTGTTGCCGGGATATTGGCAGGCGAGGGGATTTTCGATCCGCAGGCTCCGGTAAGCCGCTATCTGCCCGAAGCTGCCGGCTCGGCCTATGGCGATGCGAGGGTGCGGCACGTGCTCGATATGAGTGTCAGCCTCGATTTCGAAGAGGCCTATCTCGATCCGGAAAGCGCCTTCGCCCGCTATCGCCGCGCCATGCTGTGGAATCCAGGCGGAGGCACCGAGAGCCTGGCCACTTTCCTCATGACGCTGCAGGGCCTGGCCGAGCCGCATGGCCGGACGTTCCGCTACCGTTCGCCCAATTCCGACCTGCTCGGCATCCTGCTCGAACGTGCGTCGGGCCGGCGCTTCGCCGATCTGATGCGCGAGAAATTATGGGAGCCGCTCGGCGCTGTCAGCGAAGCTTCGGTAACCGTGGACATGGAAGGCACGGCGCGTACGGCCGGCGGCATTTCGGTGACGCCGCGCGACCTCGCCCGGGTCGGCGAGATGATGCGGCAAGGCGGCATGGCCAATGGCTGCCGTATCGTGCCGGAGAGCTGGGTGCGCGACACGACCGAAACTGGCGGTGACGCCGAGGCTTGGCAACGCGGCACGATGGCGTTCCTGTTTCCGCGTGGCCGCTATCGCAACAAATGGTACCAGACGGGCGCGGCAAGCGGCGCCTTCTGCGGCATCGGCATCCACGGCCAGTGGCTTTACGTCAATCCGAAGGCCGAAATGGTAATCGCAAAGATGTCGTCGCAGCCGGTACCGGTCGACGATCCGCTCGATCTGGATATTCTTTCTTTCTTCGAGGCGCTGAGCCGGATGGTCTGATCCGATCCAGACAGCCGCGCCTTTCCTGTGGACCTCTCGCCGGGTTGAAAATGGCGCAGTTGGCGCATCGGTGCTCTGCGCCTATGGTCGCGTCTCTTTTCGACAAACAGCAGGATCGACATGGCATCCGACATCAAGCGCATCGCAACCATCATAGCCGCCGAGATCGGCGCCCGGCCCGAACAGGCCGCGGCGGCGATCGGCTTGCTCGACGACGGTGCGACCGTTCCGTTCGTTGCCCGCTACCGCAAGGAGGTCACCGGCGGCCTCGACGACACGCAGTTGCGCGACCTCGCCGAGCGGCTCGCCTATCTGCGCGAGCTCGACGCGCGCCGCGACACCATCGTTGGTTCGATCCGCGAGCAGGGCAAGCTAACGGAAGAGCTTGAGGCAAAGATCGCTGCGGCCATCACAAAGGCCGAGCTCGAAGACATCTACCTGCCTTACAAGCCGAAGCGCCGGACCAAGGCCGAGATCGCACGCGAGCGCGGACTGGGACCGCTGGCCGAGGCCATTCTCGCTGACCGTACGGCCGTGCCGGCCGAATTGGCGCAGGCTTATGTCGAGGAGGAGGTGGCCGACGCCAAGGCAGCGCTCGAAGGTGCGCGCGATATCCTGTCCGAACAGTTCGCCGAGAATGCCGACCTGGTCGGCAAGCTCCGTGCCTACATGAAGGAACGCGCCTTCCTGCGCTCGCGCGTCGTCGACGGCAAGCAGGAGGCGGGCGCGAAATTCTCCGACTATTTCGACCATGTCGAGCGCTGGGCCAACGTGCCCAGCCATCGCGCGCTGGCCATGCTGCGGGGCCGCAACGAGGAGGTTCTGTCGCTCGATATCGAGGTCGATGCCGACGATGCCTCGCCGGTGAAACCGGTCGAGCGGATGATCGCCGACGCCTACGCCATCGGCCGCCAGTTGCCAGGCGATCGCTGGCTGATGGAGGTCGCCGGCTGGACCTGGCGCATAAAGCTGTCGCTGCACCTGACGCTCGATCTGATGCGGGACTTGCGCGAGCGAGCCGAGGAGGAGGCGATCCATGTGTTCGCCCGCAATCTGAAGGATTTGCTTCTCGCAGCCCCCGCCGGTTCGCGCGCCACGATGGGCCTCGACCCGGGCATTCGCACCGGCGTCAAGGTGGCGGTGGTGGACGGCACCGGCAAGCTGCTGGCGACGACGACGGTCTATCCGTTCCCGCCGAAGAACGATGTCCGCGGCACGCAGGCCGAACTGGCCAAGCTCATCCGGCTGCACAAGGTCGAGCTGATTTCGATCGGCAACGGCACTGGCAGCCGCGAGACCGAAAGGCTGGTGGCCGACATGCTGGCTGATATGCCGGCCGGGTCCGGGCCGAAGCCGCTCAAGGTGATCGTCAGCGAGGCCGGCGCCTCGGTCTATTCGGCGTCGGCAACGGCGGCGGCGGAATTTCCCGGCCTCGACGTGTCGCTGCGCGGGGCGGTGTCGATCGCGCGGCGCCTGCAGGATCCGCTCGCCGAACTGGTCAAGATCGAGCCGAAGTCGATAGGCGTCGGCCAGTATCAGCACGATGTCGACCAGTACCGGCTCGGCCGCTCGCTGGAAGCGGTGGTCGAGGATGCGGTCAACGCCGTCGGGGTCGATCTCAACACGGCGTCGGCGCCGCTTCTGGCGCGGGTTTCGGGTCTCGGCACATCGCTGGCCGAAGCGATCGTTGCGCATCGCGATGCCTCCGGCCCGTTCGCCAGCCGCCGCGAACTGTTGAAGGTGGCGCGGCTCGGACCCCGCGCGTTCGAGCAATGCGCCGGCTTCCTGCGCATTCCCAATGGTAGCGAACCGCTCGATGCCTCAGCCGTGCATCCGGAGGCCTATGGCGTGGCGAAAAAGATCGTCGCCGCCTGCGGGCGCGACCTCCGCTCGCTGATGGGCGACAGCGCCGCACTCAAGGCGCTCGATCCGCGCGTCTTCGTCGATGAACGCTTCGGCCTGCCGACGGTGCGCGACATCCTGTCGGAGCTGGAAAAGCCCGGCCGCGATCCGCGCCCCGGCTTCAAGACCGCGACCTTTGCCGACGGCATCGACGACATCAAGGATCTGAAGCCCGGCATGCAGCTTGAAGGCACCGTCACCAATGTCGCGGCCTTCGGCGCCTTTGTCGATATCGGCGTGCACCAGGACGGATTGGTGCACGTCTCGCAACTGGCCGACCGTTTCATCAAGGACGCGCACGAGGTGGTCAAGGCCGGCGACGTGGTCAAGGTGCGTGTCGTCGACGTCGATATTAAGCGCAAGCGCATCGGCCTGTCGATGCGCAAGGACGGCGACGGTGGCGCACCGAAGCCGCGCGACAATGGCAACAGGCCGGTGCCGCGCGCGCCCACGCCCCAACGCCAGCCGGAGCGGCCGGCGCAGCAGGGCGCGTTCGGCGCCGCTTTGGCCGATGCGTTGAAGCGGAAGTAATTTCGCGAGCCGGGCTGTGGCAGGTCATACGGCGGCGCTCGACATTGATGATCCATCACCAATGCTCATGGATCGGCGAAGCTATTTCGTTTGATTTTTTGGGGACGGAAGCCGATAAGCCGCGCGTTTCAAGATTTCTGTTTGATGCATGTCGTTATCCCCAAGCTGCCGAACACCCTCGGGTCAGGCCCGTGGGCAAGCTTTGGGCGACATGCATGAGTTTGGGAGACCGAGAGCCATGGCCGCCGATAAGAATGCATTCGTCTGGGACGATCCTTTCCTGATCGAGGACCAGCTTTCGGAAGACGAGCGCATGGTGCGTGATGGCGCCGCGGCGTTTGCCGCCGACAAGCTCGCTCCGAAGATCGAGGAAGCCTATCTCGAGGAGAAGACCGACGCCGGGATCTTTCGCGAAATGGGCGAGGCCGGTCTGCTCGGCATCACCATCCCCGAGGAATATGGCGGGCTCGGCGCCAACTACGTCACCTACGGGCTGGTGGCGCGCGAGGTCGAACGCGTCGATTCCGGCTATCGCTCGCTGATGAGCGTGCAGTCGTCGCTGGTGATGTATCCGATCCATGCCTATGGCTCGGAAGAGCAGCGCAAGAAATACCTGCCGAAGCTGGCGTCGGGCGAATGGATCGGCTGCTTCGGCCTGACCGAGCCGGATGCCGGTTCCGACCCGGGCGGCATGAAGACGCGGGCCGAGAAGACTGCGAGCGGCTACAGGATCTCCGGCTCGAAGATGTGGATTTCCAACGCCCCGATCGCCGACGTGTTCGTCGTCTGGGCAAAATCGGCCGCGCATGACAACGAGATTCGCGGCTTTGTCCTGGAAAAGGGCATGAACGGGCTGTCGGCGCCGAAGATCGGCGGCAAGCTGTCGCTGCGAGCGTCGATCACCGGCGAAGTGGTGATGGAAGGCGTCGAAGTCGGCGAGGACGCGCTGCTGCCCAATGTCTCGGGCTTGAAGGGGCCGTTCGGCTGCCTCAACCGCGCGCGCTACGGCATCTCCTGGGGCGCCATGGGCGCGGCGGAGGATTGCTGGCACCGCGCCCGCCAGTATGGCCTCGACCGCAAGCAGTTCGGCAAGCCGCTGGCCGGCACGCAGCTTTTCCAGAAGAAGCTCGCCGACATGCAGACCGAGATCGCGCTCGGCCTGCAGGGCAGCCTGCGCGTCGGGCGGCTGATGGATGAAGGCAAGATGGCGCCGGAGATGATCTCACTCGTCAAGCGCAACAATTGCGGCAAGGCGCTCGACATCGCCCGCCAGGCCCGCGACATGCATGGCGGCAATGGCATCCAGATCGGCTACCATGTCATGCGCCACGCCCAGAACCTGGAAACGGTCAACACCTATGAGGGCACGCATGATGTGCATGCGCTGATCCTCGGACGGGCGCAGACCGGGTTGCAGGCGTTCTTTTAGCATTGGCAGATGTCCTCCGCTTCCAGGACGCCACTGCTTGGCATCTTCCCTCGCAAAGCGGCAGATCGGCAATTTTCGCCGACGGTGCCACATTTTGTTCTTGCTTTGTGCCGGCAGCTATGCTACTAATTTGGCTATGGTGCTAATTGGCACCGGCGACCCGCCCACCGAGGCGGGTTTTCTTTTCAGCTCTTTTGGACCACGCATCGCGCGTGCTGCCGATCATCGATATCGGCGGGACAGCGCCCGGTGCTGACCCGCCGGCCTTCGGCTCTGCAGCGTTGCAACGTCTGCCGCCACGCTGCGGAATCCCAGGGTCGGCGCTCCGTTTGTGAGGCTGTGAAGGCTGCTTAATTTAGGTGCAGCGCAACATCTCTGCTTGGAGAATGGTCAGCATTCGTGTCAGGGTTCAGCGAACTCCTTTTGAAACGCCGACTTCAGGGGCACCATGGCAATTCTGGCAGCCGTCTATCACCTGACCCACTACAAATACGACCGGCCGGTCGTATTAGGCCCGCAAGTCATAAGGTTGCAGCCTGCGCCGCATTCCCGCACCAAAGTGCTCAGCCATTCGCTGAAGGTCGGGCCGGCAAACCACTTCGTCAATCTGCAGCAGGACCCCTACGGCAATTTCCTTGCCCGCTTCGTCTTCCCCGAGCCGGTAACGGAATTGAAGATCGAGGTCGATCTCGTTGCCGACATGACGGTCTACAATCCGTTCGATTTCTTCGTCGAACCGTCGGCCGAGACGTTTCCGTTCGAATACCCGGAAGAGATCAGGGACGATCTGACCATCTACCGGACGCCGGAACCGGCAGGGCCACTGTTGCAGGCGTTCCTCAAAACCATCGACCGCAGTGCGACCAATACCGTCAATTTTGTCGTCGACCTCAATGCGCGGCTGCAGCGCGAGATCGCCTATATCGTGCGCATGGAAACCGGCGTCTTCTCGCCCGAGGAAACGCTGGCCGCCGGCAAGGGATCGTGCCGGGATTCCAGCTGGCTCCTGGTGCAGATACTGAGGAACCTCGGCATCGCCGCGCGTTTCGTCTCCGGCTATCTGATCCAGCTCAAACCCGACCTCGTCGCGCTCGACGGACCGCCCGGTACGGCGACCGATTTCACTGACCTCCATGCCTGGTGCGAGGTGTATCTGCCGGGCGCCGGCTGGATCGGCTTCGACCCGACCTCCGGCCTGCTTACCGGCGAAAGCCATGTGCCGCTCGCGGCAACGCCGCATTTCCGCAATGCCGCGCCGATCTCCGGCATGGCGAGCTTCGCCAATGTCGAATTCGGCTTCGACATGCGGGTCGACCGCATCGCCGAACATCCGCGCATCACCAAGCCGTTCTCCGACGAGAGCTGGCAGGCGCTCGACGCGCTGGGCGTCGAGGTCGATGCAGCACTCCAGGCCGGCGACGTGCGGCTGACCATGGGCGGCGAGCCGACCTTCGTCTCAATCGACGATTTCGAGGCGGCCGAGTGGAACACCGCCGCCGTCGGGCCAACAAAACGCGAAAAGGCCGATGCGCTGATCCGCCGGCTGCGCGAACGCTTCGCGCCGGGCGGCTTCCTGCATTACGGACAGGGCAAATGGTACCCCGGCGAAAGCCTGCCGCGCTGGACGTTCTCGCTTTACTGGCGCACCGACGGCGAGCCGGTGTGGAGCGATCCGTCACTGATCGCACATGAAAAGAGCGAGGCGGATGTCGGACCGAAGCAGGCCGAGAGCCTGCTGACCGCGATTGCCGACGAACTCGGCATCGACAAGACGATGGTCAGCGAAGCCTATGAGGATCCGGCCGAATGGCTGCTCAAGGAAGGCAAGCTGCCGGACAATGTCGATCCCTCCAATTCGAAGCTGGAGGACCCGGAGGAGCGCAGCCGCATGGCGCGGGTGTTCGAACGCGGGCTGACCAAGCCGTCGGGCTACGTGCTGCCCGTCCAGCGCTGGAACAGCCAGGCTTCCGGACCGCGCTGGCGCTCGGAGAAGTGGAAGACGCGGCGCGGCAGGCTGTTCCTGGTGCCCGGCGATTCGCCGGTCGGCTACCGCCTGCCGCTCGGCACGCTGCCTTATGTGCCGCCGGCGCAGTTCCCCTATATCGTACCGGTCGATCCATCGCTGCCGCGCGGACCATTGCCGGCGCGTGAGGCGATCTTGCCCGGTGCTGCTTCTTCGCCCGCTCCGGCCGAACTGGAAGGCGCCGACGAAATGGCGCGACGCCAGCAGGCGGTCTCCTTCACGGCCGTTACCGGCCAGCAAGACCGCGTCGAACAGGAGATTACCGAGATCGGCGGCGCCGTGCGCACAGCGCTTTCGGTCGAGCCGCGCGACGGACGGCTTTGTGTGTTCATGCCGCCGGTCGAGGCGCTGGAGGATTATCTCGAACTGGTCGCGGCGGCGGAGAACGCGGCAAGGGCTATCGGCCTGCCGGTGCATATCGAGGGCTACGGCCCGCCGCACGATCCGCGCCTCAATGTCATCCGTGTCGCACCCGATCCCGGCGTCATCGAGGTCAATATCCACCCCGCCGCGAATTGGCAGGATTGCGTGGCGACGACCACGGCGATCTACGAAGAGGCGCGGCAGACGCGGCTTGGCGCCGACAAGTTCATGATCGACGGCCGTCACACCGGCACCGGCGGCGGCAACCACGTCGTCGTCGGCGGTGCCACGCCCAATGACAGTCCGTTCCTGCGCCGCCCCGACCTGTTGAAGAGCCTGGTGCTGCAATGGCAGCGGCATCCGTCGCTATCCTATCTGTTCTCCGGCCTGTTCATCGGCCCGACCAGCCAGGCGCCGCGCTTCGACGAGGCACGACACGATTCGCTCTACGAACTCGAGATCGCGATGGCGCAGGTGCCGCATCCGGACAAGGGCGCGGCACCCCTGCCGTGGCTGGTCGACCGGCTGTTCCGCAACCTCCTGACCGACGTGACGGGCAATACGCATCGCTCCGAAATCTGTATCGACAAGCTGTTTTCGCCGGACGGGCCGACCGGCCGGCTGGGGCTGGTCGAATTCCGCGGCTTCGAGATGCCGCCCAACGCGCGCATGAGCCTGGCGCAGCAATTGCTGGTGCGCGCCATCATCGCCCGGGCCTGGAAGAACCCGCTCGACGGCCGCTTCGTACGCTGGGGCACCTCGCTGCACGACCGTTTCATGCTGCCGCATTATGTCTGGGCGGATTTTCTCGATGTGCTGGACGACCTCAAGCTGAACGGCTTTGCGTTCCGTCCGGAATGGTTCGACGCCCAGCTCGAATTCCGCTTTCCGTTCTGCGGCGAGGTCCAGCATGCCGGCATCAAGCTGGAGCTCAGGCAAGCACTGGAGCCTTGGCATGTGATGGGCGAGCAAGGCGCGATCGGCGGCACGGTGCGCTTTGTCGATTCCTCCGTCGAACGGCTGCAGGTGAAGACCGAGGGGCTCAACCCGGAACGTCACGCCGTCGTCTGCAACGGCCGCCGGGTGCCGATGAAGGTGACCGACAACCGCGAGATCGCGGTGGCCGGCGTTCGCTTCAAGGCCTGGCAGCCGGCGTCGGGCCTGCATCCGGCGCTGCCGGTCAACACGCCGCTGGTCTTCGATATCTATGACCGCTGGTCGGGCCGCGCGGTTGGCGGTTGCGTCTACCATGTGGCACATCCCGGCGGGCGCAGCTACGACACGTTCCCGGTCAACGGCAATGAAGCGGAGGCGCGGCGGCTCGCCCGCTTCGAGCCGCGTGGCCATACTCCGTCCGGCTATGTGCTGCGCAACGAAGAAGTCTCTGAAGATTTCCCGATGACCCTTGACCTTCGGCGGCCGCAAAGACTCTGATCAGCCATGGCGAAGGGGAATCACAAAAAGCTGCGCAGCAAGCCGCAGACCCACAGTCTGCTGGAGCACTATCAACCGATCGACGGCGTCGTCGACGAGATGGTCGATGCGTCGGGCAATCCGCGGCCGGCCTGGCGGCACTTCATCGAGGCACTGGAGGACCTGGGGCCGGAAAAGCTTGCCCAGCGTTTTGCCCGCGCCGACCAGTACCTGCGCGATGCCGGCGTCTACTACCGCGTCTACGACAAGGCCGGCGCCAATGAGCGGGAATGGCCGCTGGCGCATGTGCCGCTGCTGATCGAGGAGGAGGAATGGGCTGACATCAGCGCCGGCCTGGTCCAGCGCGCCGATCTGTTCGAGGAGACCATCGCCGACATTTACGGGCCGAACCGGCTGGTCGAGAAAGGCATTCTGCCGGCTGGATTGATCGCGGCCAGCTCGGAATATTTGCGGCCGGTCGTCGGCACCAGGCCTGCCAGCGGCCATTTCCTGCATTTCTGCGCCTTCGAGCTCGGTCGTGGCCCGGACGGCCGCTGGTGGGTGCTTGGCGACCGCACCCAGGCGCCATCGGGCGCCGGCTTTGCGCTGGAAAACCGCGTCGCCACCACAAGGGCACTGTCCGACATTTACGGCGAGATGCATGTGCACCGCTTGGCCGGTTTCTTCCGCCGTTTTCGCGATGCGCTGATCGGCATGGCCAAGCAAGCCGGCGGCCGTGTCGCCATCCTGACGCCGGGACCGCTGAACGAGACCTATTATGAACATGCCTATATCGCCCGCTATCTCGGCATCATGCTGCTCGAGGGCGAGGACCTGACTGTCTCCGGCGGCAGGCTGATGGTGCGCACAGTTTCGGGGCTGATGCCGGTCAGCGTCTTGTGGCGACGGCTCGACGCTGCCTTTGCCGATCCGCTCGAGTTGCGGTCGGACTCGCAGATCGGCACGCCGGGGCTGGTCGAAGCGGTCCGGCAAGGGGCGGTTTCGGCCGTCAATGCACTGGGTTCCGGCCTGATGGAGACGCGCGCTCTGCTCGCCTTCCTGCCGAAGATTTCGCGCGCCCTGCGCAATGAGGAACTGCTGCTGCCGACCGTCGCGACATGGTGGTGCGGGCAGGATACGGAGCGCGAACATGTGCTCGCCAATATCGATAGCATGGTGATCGGCCCGGCACTGTCGACGCGGCTTGCCTTCGAGGACGACGGCTCGACCAAGCTCGGGTCAGCGCTGTCGGCCGAGGAACGGGCCGAGCTCGTCGCCCGGATCGAACAAGACGGCGGCGACTTTGTCGGCCAGGAAGCGGTGACGCTGTCGACCACTCCTGTCTATGTCAGCGGCTGGCTGGAGCCGCGGCCGGCAAGCCTGCGCGTCTATCTGGCGCGGACGCCGGAAGGCTGGACCGTGATGCCGGGCGGTTTTGCCCGTGTCGGCTTCTCGCTCGACCCGACGGCCATCGCCATGCAGCGCGGCGGCCAGGCGGCGGATGTTTGGGTGGTCAGCGACAGGCCGGTGGAGCGTGAGACGCTGCTGCCGCAGGAGCATGACAGCTTCACCCGAACCTTGCCGGGCAGCCTGCCCAGCCGCGCGGCGGAAAACCTGACATGGCTCGGCCGCTATATCGAGCGATCGGAAGACACGGTGCGCATCCTGCGCGCCTACCACGTGCGGCTGGCCGAGACATCCGATCCCGAGATGCCGCTGCTCGCCGACATCAGGGACTATCTCGCGCCGTTCGGTATCGACGTCGAGACGGCAATCCCGTTGGGGCTCATCGGCACGCTGGACAGCGCCGTGTACAGCGCCGGGCAGATCCGCGACCGCTTCTCGCCCGATGGCTGGCTGGCATTGAAGGACCTGTCGAAGACGATCCATCAATTTGCCGTGACAGTGGCGCCGGGCGACGACGCGACAAGGGCAATGACGGTCATCCTGCGCAAGCTGGCCGGGTTTTCCGGCCTGCTGCACGAGAACATGTACCGCTTTGCCGGCTGGCGTTTCCTGGAAATCGGCCGCAGGCTCGAACGCGGCATCCAGATCGCCCGCACGCTCGCCCGACTGACCAGGGCCGAGGCGCCGGAAGGCGCGCTCGACATGATGCTGGAGATCGGCGACAGCGTCATGACCCACCGCCGGCAATATCCGGTGCAGGCGGGACGGCGTACCGTGGTCGACCTTCTGGCGCTCGATCCGCTCAACCCGCGCTCAATCCTGTTCCAGCTCGAACGGCTGAAGGCCGAAATCGCGCTGCTGCCCTCTGTCGGCGGTGAAGGCCATATGTCGCCGGCGGCCAAGGAAATCCTGCAGCTCAACACGTCGATCGCCATCAGGGAGCCCTCGGACATGACGGCCAAGGCCCTCAGCGATCTCGCCAATGAAATCGGCGGCCTCTACAACAGCCTCTCCAAAGCCTATTTCGGATAGAGACGGCATGCTCTACGACATCAGGCTTCACCTGCGTTACGACTATGATGCGGCGGCCGGCGGCGGCCGCCATCAGGTGCGTGTGCTGCCGCCGACCATCCCTGGCGTACAGCGCGTCATCGCCGCTTCACTGTCTTTTGTGCCGGCGCCCAGCGAACGCTCCGACTTTTCCGACTTTTTCGGCAACAGTATCACCTCGATCGCCTTTCGTGACGCACATGATGCGCTCGACATCAGGATGAGCGCGCGTGTTTCAGTGTCGCGGCCGGAGCCCGGGCTCGACGTATCGCCCGACCTACGCCGGCTGAGGGAAGAACTCGGCGCGGTGCACTCGCTGGCGCCGGCTTCGCCGCATCACTTTCTGGCCGCCAGCGATCATGCCGGCATCGACCCGGCAATCACTGCCTATGCGAAAGGCAGTGCCAGCAGTTCGACGGTCGGCACGGCCATGGCTCTGTGCAACCGCATTCACCGCGATTTCACCTATGACGGCGAGGCGACCACGGTGCAGACGCGGGCCAGCGACGCCTTCGGCCTGAAGCGCGGCGTCTGCCAGGATTTTTCCCATATCATGATCGCCGGCCTGCGTGGCCTCGGCATTCCTGCAGGCTATGTCAGCGGATTCCTACGCACCATCCCGCCGCGTGGGAAGCCGCGGCTCGAAGGCGCCGACGCCATGCATGCCTGGGTCAAGGTGTGGTGCGGGCGCGATGCCGGCTGGCAGGAATTCGATCCGACCAACGGCATGCGGGCAAGCAACGATCATATCACGGTCGGCTATGGCCGCGACTACTCCGATGTGGCGCCGATCGTCGGCGTGCTGAAAACCACGGGCGGGCAGGTTGGCGAGCAGGCAGTCGACGTCATACCGGTCGTGCTCGAAAAGGCGTGACGGCACCTCCTCGTTGCACGGCGTCGTCGTTAATCTGTCCTGGCAATCAAAAGGCGGTGGAACCCGCAGCCAGCAGGCGGCTTATCTACGGAAATTCCGTGGAGAGGACATGCTGGACAAATCCGGGTCGTCGTCTGGCCGATCGGCTGTTAGGAAAGCTGCACCAAAAAACGGGGTGCCGCGGAACGGAGCGCTGGAGAACGGCGCGCACGCCTCGGCCGTTCGGGCCTCGCTCAACTATGTCGCCGACACCGAACCCGGTATTCGCCGGCTGCGTTCAGGCAACGGGTTCTCGTACAAAGGGCCCGACGGACGTGCCGTCGACCAGGACGCGCTGGCACGCATCAAGGCGCTCGCCATTCCACCGGCCTGGACGGATGTGTGGATCTCGGCGGATGCCGACGGTCACATTCAGGCAACCGGTCGGGACCAGCGCGGGCGCAAGCAATACCGCTATCATCAGCACTGGGCGGAGGAGCGTGACGGGGTCAAATACTCGAGCCTCATCGCCTTCGCCGAAAGCCTGCCCGAATTGCGACGGCAGATCGATGCCGATCTGCGCCGTCACGGCCTGCCGCTGGAACGCGTCGTTGCGGCCATCGTCTGGCTGCTCGACAACACGATGATCCGCGTCGGCAACGCCGCCTACGCCCGCGATAACAAGAGTTTTGGGCTGACCACGCTGCGCGACCGCCATGTCGACATCAAGGGCTCGAGCCTGCGTTTTGCCTTCATCGGCAAATCCGGCAAGGAATGGAGATTGAAGCTTGTCGATCGCCGGATCGCCAAGATCGTGCGTGGAGCGCAGGACCTGCCGGGCCAGAAACTGTTCCAGTATCTCGACGAGGAAGGAAACAGGCATCCGGTGCGCTCCGACGACGTCAACCGCTATATCAGGGAGAATGCCGGCGTCGAGTTCAGCTCCAAGCATTTCAGAACGTGGGGCGGAACCATCCACGCGGCGTCGCTGTTTGCGCAAACCGAACGCCCGGAAGGCCAGGCACAACAAAAGCGGGCGATGAACGGCGTCATCGACAAGGTTGCCGAGCGGCTCGGTAATACGCGCGCCGTCTGCCGCCGCTGCTACATCCATCCGGAAGTCTTCCGCGCCTGGTCCGAAGGAGGGCTGCTTGGCGAAATGGCGGACGCCAACAGAGGCAAGCGCTCGATCGCCGGGCTCGACGACGAGGAGGCCCTGGTCTTGAGATGGCTGAAGGCGAGGGAATGACGCAGGACCGGGGGCGTATTTTTTTGTCGACGCCATGTCGGGATCGGTCCTAGTGTTTCGTCCTTTGACAGAGAAAAGGACGACCCATGCTCTACGCGATCCTCTGCTATGCCTCTGAAGACGTCGTCTGCTCCTGGAGCAAGGAGCAGGACGATGCCGTCATGGAAAAACTTATCGGCGTACAAGAGAAATATGCCAACGCCGGGCGGCTTGGCCCCGTGGCGCGGCTTTTGCCGACGACGGCGGCGACAACGCTGCGAAAGGTCAAGGGCGAATCGATCGTCATCGACGGCCCGTTTGCCGAAACCAAGGAACAGTTCCTCGGCTTCTACACGCTCGAATGCGCCGACCTCGACGAGGCCGTCGACTTCGCGCGCGAGCTTTCCGAGGTCAACCCGAGCGGCGGCTCCTACGAGATCCGGCCGGTCTCGCTCTTCAATCCCGCCAAGGTTTCCGCATGACCGAACTTGCCTGGATCAGCACGGCAATCAGCACCGCTCGCCCGCAGGCGATGGGAGCATTGCTGCGCTACTTCCGCGACCTCGACGCGGCGGAGGAAGCATTCCAGGACGCCTGCCTGAGGGCCCTGAACAACTGGCCGAAAAATGGCCCGCCGCGCGATCCGGCAGCCTGGCTGATCTTCGTCGGCCGCAACAGCGGCATCGATGCGGTGCGCAAGCGCGCCAAGCAGGCGCCGCTGCCGGAGGAGGACCAGATCTCCGATCTCGACGATGCCGAGAGCGACATCGCCGAGCGGCTGGACGGTGCGCATTACCGCGACGATATTTTGCGGCTGCTGTTCATCTGCTGCCATCCCGACCTGCCGGCCACCCAGCAGATCGCGGTGGCGTTGCGCATCGTCTCCGGCCTGACGGTCAAGCAGATCGCCCGCGCCTTCCTCGTCGGGGAAAGCGCCATGGAGCAGCGTATCACGCGCGCCAAGGCGCGTATCGCCGATGCCGGGGTGCCGTTCGAGACGCCGGGAGCGGTCGAGCGCTCCGAACGGCTCGCCGCCGTCGCCGCCATGGTCTACCTGATCTTCAACGAAGGCTATTCCAGCAACAGCGGCGAGGCGTCGGCGCGTGCGCCGCTTTGCGAAGAGGCGATCCGGCTGGCCCGGCTGCTGCTCAGGCTATTCCAGACCGAGCCGGAGATCATGGGGCTGACGGCGCTGTTGCTGCTGCAGCATGCACGCGCGCCGGCCCGCTTCGACGAGAACGGCGAGATCGTGCTGCTCGAAGACCAGGACCGCAGCCTGTGGAGCCGCAAAATGATCGATGAAGGCCTGGCGCTGGTCGATAAGGCGTTGCGCCATCGCAAGCCCGGTCCCTACCAGGTGCAAGCGGCGATCGCCGCGCTGCATGCACGGGCGGAAAAGCCCGAGGATACGGACTGGAACGAGATCGACCTGCTCTACGGGCTGCTCGAGCAGATGCAGCCGTCGCCGGTGGTGACGCTCAACCGCGCCGTCGCCGTCTCCAAGGTGCGTGGACCGGAAGCCGCACTCGCCATGATCGAGCCGCTGGAGCAAAGGCTTTCCGGTTATTTCCACTTCTTCGGCCTCAAGGGCGGCCTGCTGATGCAGCTTGGCCGCGGCGACGAGGCGCGTGTCGCTTTCGACCGCGCCATCGCGCTTGCCAACACGGCAGCCGAGGCGGCGCATATCCGCATGCATATCGACCGGCTGATGAAAGAAGGCGCCAAGCAAAGGGCGCATTGATCCGACGCCTCCGCCTGGTTCAACGGTCTGACCTTTGCTTAGACCATGCCGGGGTGGCGATTTTTCCCTGAAACGAGTAATGCCACGCCATGACAGTGCCTGATGTGCCGACCAGCACAGAGACGGCGTGGCACAAGGCTTTGACCGACGCCATATGAGCGGCGGGATCTGAAAGGGATGAAAATGACGATTGCGAAGGAAACGGCCGGGCTTCTGGCGAAACTGGGTGTTGCCGAGGGCGCGCTTACAGGCGGCGATCTCATCGTGCGTAGCCCGGTGACCGGCGAGCAGATCGCCGCGCTGAAAACCATCTCGCCGGCCGACGCGGCAACGACCATCGACAATGCCCATAAAGCTTTCCTGGCGTGGCGGCAGGTACCAGCTCCCAAGCGCGGCGAACTGGTGCGGCTGCTCGGCGAGGAATTGCGCACACACAAGGCCGAGCTTGGCCGGTTGGTCTCGATCGAAGTCGGCAAGATTCCATCCGAGGGTCTTGGCGAAGTGCAGGAGATGATCGACATCTGCGATTTCGCCGTCGGTCTCTCCCGGCAATTGTACGGCCTGACCATCGCCACCGAGCGCCCCGGCCACCGCATGATGGAGACCTGGCATCCGCTCGGCGTCGTCGGCGTCATTTCGGCCTTCAATTTCCCGGTGGCGGTCTGGTCGTGGAATGCAGCGCTGGCGCTGGTCTGCGGCGACGCGGTGGTGTGGAAGCCGTCCGAGAAGACACCGCTGACGGCGCTCGCCTGCGAAGCGATCTTCAAGCGCGCGGCAAACCGTTTCGGCGATGCGCCGGAAGGGCTGGCGCCCGTGCTGATCGGCGATCGCGCCGTCGGCGAGATCCTGGTCGACCATCCGAAGGTGCCGTTGGTCTCCGCCACCGGTTCGACGCGCATGGGCAGGGATGTCGGCCCACGGCTGGCCAAGCGCTTTGCCCGTGCCGTGCTTGAGCTCGGCGGCAACAACGCCGGCATCGTCTGCCCGACGGCCGATCTCGACATGGCGCTGCGCGCCATCGCCTTCGGCGCCATGGGCACGGCCGGCCAGCGCTGCACGACGCTCAGGCGCCTGTTCGTGCATGAAAGCGTCTATGATCACCTCGTTCCGCGCCTGAAGAAGGCCTATGAAAGCGTCTCGGTCGGCAATCCGCTGGAGACAAGCGCTCTCGTCGGCCCGCTGATCGACAAGGCTGCCTACGAGAACATGCAGAAGGCGTTGGAGGACGCGGCTTCGCATGGCGGTAAGATAACCGGCGGAATGCGGGTCGAGAACGGCCATGCGGAGGCCTACTATGTGCGTCCGGCGCTGGTCGAAATGCCGCGCCAAGTTTCGCCGGTGACGGAGGAGACCTTCGCGCCGATCCTCTATGTGATGAAATATTCGGATTTCGACGCCGTGCTCTATGAGCACAATGCGGTCGGCGCGGGGCTTTCCTCGTCCATCTTCACCCGCGACCTGCAGGAATCCGAGCGTTTCCTCGGCGTCGACGGTTCGGACTGCGGCATTGCCAACGTCAATATCGGCACTTCGGGGGCCGAGATCGGCGGCGCCTTCGGTGGCGAGAAGGAAACCGGCGGCGGCCGCGAGTCGGGCTCGGATGCCTGGAAGGCCTATATGCGCCGCGCTACCAATACGGTGAACTACTCCAAGGCGCTGCCGCTTGCGCAGGGCGTGTCGTTCGACATCGATTGAAATGCCAGACCGTCGTGGTGGCGGCGCCAAAGCCGCCACGACGGCGTTTGGCTCGCCGTTCAGCTGGCTTCGGAAGTTACAACACAATTGTCGAAGGCTGCATCGATGATGGCGAGCTTGACCGCCTGGGCAGTCATGTATTCCTGATAGAACTCGCTCGAAACCCACATGACCGAGTGACCCCGCTGGCCCAACCAGCCAATGCTGCCGAGTTCCTCGGCATCGCGCAATTTGCGTGACAGGTGGGTCCGGGAAAGCTTGAGCCAGTTCGCGAAATCTCCGATTGAGACGACACCGGTCGGAATTCGGTCCAGGTCGGCATGATCGGGATCGACGCCAGACATCAGCCAATCCATGACGATGCCGCCATTGTCGAGCCAGGTGAACAAGGAAAAGGTCTGTCTCGGCTCCCGCACGGCATGCGACGAAAGCAGGCCGTCGGCCACCAGCGGCTGCAGTTTGGCGAGCAGGTCCGGTTGTGCGACGAATGCAGCCAGTCGAAATCCATTGTCCAGGCTGTCCAGCGTTTTCAGATGCGCCATGACCCAGCCGGCAACCGTCTCCAGAGTGCCCGCGGTCGGCTCAAAGGGGCGGATGCGCCCGTATTTGATCGGCAGATGCCGAATGAAACCGTAATGCAGCATCTCCTTCAGGAAGGCGTCGGCGGTGTTGCGGCTGGCCACCGAATGCCGGCAGATGTCGTCCATGAACCGTGCAGACGTAAGTCCCTTGCGATGATCGTCCGGCTCTCGATTGAAATACAAGCCAAGGCCGATATGGGCCATCAGCCAACGCTGTTGCGCGGCGAATACGGAGGCCAGCCGCGGGTTCGCTTCATAGGTTTGGAGAAGCGTCCGCGACTGAGCCTGGACGTGGCGACGCAGTGCCGGATGGCGGGCAATGTCTTCAGAAACCAGCGCCATCCCCGCCGAGCCCAACCAAGTTTGCAACTGGAAATACCGATCACAATTTCAGCCTTCGCGGGTCGTGTCCAGCGCCGGCGCATCAGGATAAGAGCTGAATCCTGCCGGCTAGTGGCTGAATTCCGCGACTTGATCGCCGAGGCCCCTGATCTCGCGGCAGAAGGCTAGCCTGCTTGAACCCACCAATGATGGCTTCGCCTGTCCAGCACGTGCTCCCGCCGATGGCGACACGGAACCAACACAAGTTTTGCTCGTTGAAGAACGCTGATTGGACTGAGACAGTGAGGAACTACAAAATGGAGAATGGCCTTTTCGCCACGCCGCCTGCAGCGTTCCGGAAAACAGAGTCGGTTTGGCTACGGGCGCTCAAGTGGCTGTTACGCCGGGTGCGCAGCGCCTCCGACAGCTCGGGAACCATGTTGAAACCAATCCTTTCCGGACCCGAGAATGATAGCGGGCCCACTACGCCTCGACGCGCTTGAGGCCGAAGCGCGCTGCGATCTTGACGCCAAAAATAACCGCTCACATGTCTCTTTATGGCTGCCGCCGCGGCCGAGAGCCATGACCGCTTTGAAGGCCCGCCACCGCGGCGTGTTCGCCTGATGCAGCAGGCGAGAGCGGCGGTGGCACGCAGCGGCGGGAACCATCGGGCATGCTTGGCTATTAGATACAGGCGGCTGCTGGTCTGCCGGGCCAGGAGCCATTTGCTATGATCATCAATCCCCCACCGGAAAGCGCCATCCCGGCGTCCGTTCCGTCGGTCGATCCAAAAGCCGCCCCGACGCCTCGCAATGCCGAAGCGGAGGTCTTTTATATCGAAGCGATCCGCGAGCTTGTCGCGACGGGCATCCCCTTTCTCGTCGCCGGCACCTATGCCGTAAGCGCCTATACCGGGATCATCCGCCCGACCAAGGATCTCGACATTTTCTGCAAGGCCGGCGACTGCCCGCGCATCCTCGCCCATTTCAAGCAGATCGGCTATGCGGTCGTGGTCGAGGACGACCGGTGGCTCGGCAAGGTGTTCAGGGGCACGCATTTTTTCGACGTCATCTTCACCTCGATGAACGGCACAATGCCTGTCGACGACCAGTGGCTGGAGCATGCTCGCCAGGCCGAATTGCTGGGCAGCCACGTGCGGATCATCGGCCCAACCGAGCTTATCTGGTCCAAATGCTTCATCCAGGACCGCGGCCGGCATGATGGCGCCGACGTCGCGCACACCATCCTCAAGGCGCACGACCAGATCGACTGGCAAAGGCTGCTTTCCTACATGGAAGTTCATTGGGAAGTCTTGCTGATGCATCTCTTGAACTTCAGATGGATCTATCCGACGGAGCGAGACCGTGTGCCCGCGTGGCTGCTCGACGAGTTGCTCGACCGGCTGGCCAAGCAGCGCGAATTGCCGCCTTCCCGGATGCGGATCTGCCGCGGGCGCATGCTTTCACGAACCGACTATGAGATCGACGTCAAGCAATGGGGCTTTGCCGACGTCGGCGGTGAAGGAGAATATAGCGATGGCTGACGAGCTCGAATCTGCTTCGGCAAAGGCCGAAAACGGCGGCACACTCAAGGTCGCCGCCATCGGCGATCTGCATGTCGGCAAGGAGGACCAGGCGTCGTACCGCGATCTTTTCGGCGAGATGTCGCGCGAAGCCCAGGTTCTCGTGCTGACCGGCGACCTTACCAATCTCGGCAAGCCTCGGGAGGCCGAAATCCTTGCCGAGGAACTGCGTGCCTGCACGATCCCGGTCGTCGCCGTACTTGGCAACCACGACTATGAGTCAGGCGCCGTCGAGCAGGTCACCGACATTTTGCGTCAGGCGGGCGTTCATCTCCTCGACGGCGAGGCGACGGAGATTCACGAGGTCGGGTTCGTTGGGGTCAAGGGTTTCGTTGGCGGTTTTGGATCGCGCATGCTCGGCTCCTTTGGCGAACCGGCGATCAAGTCGATGGTGGCGGAAAGCGTGAACGAAGCGATGCGGCTTGAAAACGCGATGCGGCAGGTCCGCGCCAAACGCACGCTTGTCGTTCTGCACTACGCGCCTGTCGTCGAGACGGTCGAAGGCGAGCCGCTGGAGATTTTCCCGTTTCTCGGTTCGTCACGCCTGGCCGAGACAATAGACCGGTTCCAGGTCAGCGCAGTGGTGCATGGCCATGCGCATCGTGGCGTCTATGAGGGCCGTACGCCGGGCGGAGCGTCGGTCTATAACGTTGCCATGCATGTCGCCAAGCCGACCGGCCGCCCCTACGCCATGCTCGAAATCTGACAGGCGGCGCCGCTGGCGCAAGCAATCGCCAGACAGGCTGCAGAACGATCACGGCAACTGCCGGCTGAAAGACATCCGCTTCGGCGGAATATCGTTTTCATCCGGATTGGGAATGGGGTCCTCGTCGGGGAGCCTGTCGGGGTCCGGCTCACGCACGGGCTTGGGATCGGGGATGGGAGGCGGTGGTACCGGGGTCGGTGTTGGCTCGGGTGTGGGAATAGTGGCCATCGTGATCATCTCCTCTTGGCGCAGAACAACGCAATGGGTCAGCTGGTTCCCGGCTTCCTCGTTTTTGGAACCACACCGTCGCGCCTGCGGGTCAGCCCATCTCCGGATTCTCGTGTCTGCTGCCCGACTTGCCTGACCGCAGCAGCAGGGCAAGCGGAACGAGCAGGGCGGTTGCCACCGCGCAATAGCGGAAGACATCGACGTAGGCGAGCAGCGTGGCCTGGCGGGCGATCAACTGGCCGAGCCAGCCGATCGCCTGCTGCTTCGCCTCGACCAGCGGCGAACCCTGGGCGACGAAATGCTCGGTCGCCTGCCGAAGCACCTGCTGATAGGCGGGCGACGATTGCACGGTGTGGCCAACCAGATTCGATTGATGGATCTGGGAGCTTTGCGCAATGACGGTGTTGGACAGCGAGACGCCGATGCTGCCGCCGATATTGCGTGCAACGTTGATCAGCGCCGATGCCTGGTTGGTCTGTTGCGGGGGCAGGCCGACATAGGCCGCGGTCGAGATGGGAATGAACAGGAACGGCAGCCCGACCATCAGGAAGACACGGGCAAAGGCAAAGAAGCGGAAGCTGGCGTCCGGGGTAAGCGAGGTCATGTGCCAAAGCGCGACTGCGACCACCGACATGCCCACCATGATCAGGTATTTGGGCTGCACGATGCTGCCTACAAATCCGGACACCGGCATCAAGATCAGCATGGCGATGCCGCCCGGCATCATCGAAAGGCCCGACAGCGTCGCGGTGTAGGCAAATGTCGTCTGCTGCAGCTGCGGCACGATCTGGGTGGTGCTGAACAGGATAGCACCGACCGCCATCATAACCAGGAAGGCCGTGCCGAACTGGCGCGTGAACAATAGGCGCATGTCGACGACCGGATCGCTGCGACTGATTTCCCATGGGATAAGCAGCAGGAACGCGATCGCGGAAATCACTGCGAAAGTCGTAATGAAATTCGAGGCGAACCAATCGTAGCGCTGGCCTCGGTCGAGGAAGATCTCGAGGCACCCCAGTGCGGTAGCCACCAGGATGAATCCGACCCCGTCGATCTTCAGGCCGCCTTTCAGCCGTTCCTTGCGTTCGCGTTCGAGTACGTCCGGTTCGACCAACAGCCATTGCACCAGTGCCAGCGACAGGATGCCGAACGGCACGTTGATGAAGAAGATCCAGTGCCAGGAGAAATGGTCCGTCAGCCAGCCGCCGATCGTCGGCCCGACCGTTGGTGCGACGATGACGGCAATGCCGTAAAGCGCGAAGGCTTGCGAGCGCTTTTCCGGCGGAAAGGTATCGGCAAGGATCGATTGCTCGCTTGGCGCCATGCCGCCGCCGCCGAGGCCCTGAAGGATCCTGAACAGGATGAGCAGTTCCAGGTTGGGCGCCAGTCCGCACAGCAGCGACGCGACGGTGAAGGTCGCCACGCAGAGCATGTAGTAGCGCTTGCGGCCGATGACGCTTGCCAGCCAGCCGCTGACCGGGATGATCACCGAGTTGGCCACAAGATAGGTGGTAATGACCCAGGTGCTTTCGTCCATTCCGGCCGCCAGGCTGCCGGCGATGTTGCGCAGGGCGACATTGGCGATCGAGGTGTCCAGCACCAGCATGAACGTGGCGATGGAAACGACAATGGCGATGAGCCAGGGATTGTGCGTCCCGGCGGCGGATCGGCTTTCGCCCTGATTTCTGGCTGCTTCGCCGTTCATCGCACCTTGACCGTCGGCACCACCGACAGCCCTGGGCCGAGAAGCACATCCGGCGGCTTGTCGAAGACGATCTTGACCGGCACGCGCTGCACCACCTTGACGTAGTTGCCGGTGGCATTTTCAGCCGGCAGGAGGCTGAAGGCGGTGCCGCTGCCGGCCTGGATGCTGTCGACGCGGCCATGGAAGGACTTGTCCGGGTACGCGTCGATATCGAAGTCGACCGGTTGTCCCTGCCGCATCAGGTCGAGCTGCGTCTCCTTGAAATTGGCCTTCACCCAGACCTCGTCGGGAACGAACATCATCAATACCTGGCCGGGTTGGGCGTAGGTTCCGTCAGCGGCCGAAATGCTCGTTGCCCGCCCGGCTGCGGGTGCTGTGATGGTCGTGCGCGACAGCGTCGTGCGGGCTTGCTCCTGGCTGGCCTTGGCCTGTTCGAGCTGCGCCTCGGCGCTCCTGGCCTGTGCCTGCAAGACCGAAACCTGGCTTTTTGCCGAGGCGACATTGGCCTCGGCGCTGTCCAGCGCGGCCTGATCCTGACGCAGCGTCGATGCCGCTTGCTGCGCCTGCTGCTGCGTTGCCGTGCCCCTGGCCAGGAGTTCGCGATTGCGTTGATCCTCAGCCTTGGCGAAATCCAGCGCTGCCTTGGCCTGTGCAACCTGCCTCTGGGCAGCGTTCACCTTTGCGTTTTGAGCCTCGATCTGAGCGTTGACATTGACGATTTCGGCTTCGGCCGCGGCGACGCCGGCATCGGCCTGCTTCAGATGTGCCTGATAGTCGCTGTCGTCGATGCGCAGGAGGACATCACCTGCCTGCACGTGCTGATTGTCGCTAACCGCCAGCTCGGTAATGCGGCCGGCGATTTGGGCGCCGATCGTCACCGTGCGGGCGTCGATGAAGGCGTCGTCGGTCGATTCGTACTGGCGAGCGTTCAGCCACCAGATCACGACGCCTGCCGCGACGAGCAACAGCGCAAGCGCAACCGCCGCCGTCGCATAGGGATGGCGCCTGGGAAAGCCGAGCAGACCGGCCTTTCGTTGCGAGGCATCCCCGTCGGGCTTTTCCTGCCGCGGCTCTGCCGATCGCTCACGAGATTCTCGAACCCGGGCCGGTTGCTCCCGAGTTTCATTTACAGGCTCGACGTCTTGTTCGACGCTTTGCGGCTTCGTGTCCAACGGAATGGCTTTCAAGACTGATATTGCAGCCGCCGGAGCGGACGCAAAGCCAAACCGCGAACTTCCGCAAAAGTTCCTGCCCGGAATGGGTTCGGTTAACGGGGCGACGTCGAACCCACCGAGCGGCGCCGGCGCGTTGAACTCGAGCGCCGCTTCACCGGGCAGATGATCCGTACGCCTGATGTTGCGGCGGTCTGGCCTTGTCAGCGCTCCACGGCGCGATAATTGCTCATATAGGCGTGGGCGAATTCACCTGTCGACAGGAGCCGACCATGAAACATCAAACACTCGACCAACTGCATGCCGTCGCGGAAGTTGAGTCCTTCGCGGCGTATCCGGCGATGACCCGAAACCAGCGGATTGAGCGTTGGGCAGAACTTCTCGAGCAAAACCCGACGCGATGCCTTGGGGCGCTTCCAGGCACCGAATATATGAACAGGGAAGCGCGCGACAGATCGCGTGGCGCTGGGACGCCGCTCACTGTCGCTTTCGAGGATCCGGTTCTGCGTGCCATGGGCTTGAACGACGATACCTATGGTGAGGCAAAGCGCTTCTTCGAACTGAGCGACCGGCAGTTGCACCAAATCGTTTGCCATTGCCACGTTGGCGCCACGATGCAAGCGCGATGGGCCGCTGCCAGGGTGCGCGGGATAGTTCGCGGCAACAGATTTGTTGCCTGGATGAAGGGCTTGATCGTGCATTGACGCGATACGAGGAACGGCGGAACACGCGTTCTTTCCGCGCTGCGGGGAGCGCTTCCGAACTTGGAAGGACTCGTGCCCCGTCAGGCCGCGCAGATTGTGAAACTCCTTGACGCTTGGCTGCGCCTTGTCGCGGCCATGCGTCCGTCTTTGATGTGAGAATTTGAGTTGGCCCGCCGCAATTGAGAGCCCTCGTCCGACGGGCGTTCGAGCGCCGTCCAGGCAGGTGAGATCTGGCTAAGGACGAACAATCCCGCGATCGTGGAAGATCCTTCGACCTGGTGAGCGGTCGATCTCTCCAAACACCCTTCGATCCGCTCTAGCGATCGATCTCTCCAAACACCCTTCGATCCGCCCTAGCGGTCGATCTCTCCAAACACAATGTCGAGCGAGCCGATGATCGCGGCAACATCGGCGATCATATGGCCTCGGGACAGGAAATCCATCGCCTGCAGGTGGGCGAAGGAAGGTGCGCGGATCTTGCATCGGTAGGGAATGTTGCCTCCGTCCGATACGAGGTAGACGCCGAACTCGCCCTTCGGCGCCTCGACGGCGGCATAGACTTCACCGCGCGGCACGCGAATGCCTTCTGTATAAAGTTTGAAGTGGTGGATCGTCGCTTCCATCGAGCGCTTCATCGTGGCACGCGGCGGCGGCGTGATCTTGCGGTTCGGGATCGCGACCGGCCCCTGGCCTTCGGGTGAGCGCAACTTTTCCAGACATTGCCGCATGATCCGGACCGACTGGCGCATTTCCTCCATGCGTACGAGATAGCGGTCGTAGCAGTCGCCATGCTTGCCGACCGGGATATCGAAATCCATCTCCGGATAGCATTCGTATGGCTGCGCCTTGCGCAGATCCCAGGAGGCGCCCGATCCGCGCACCATCACGCCGGAGAAGGCCCAGGCCCAGGCATCGTCAAGGCCGATCACGCCGACATCGACATTGCGCTGCTTGAAAATGCGGTTTTCGGTCAACAGCCCTTCGAGATTGTCGCAGACCTTGAGAAACGGATCGCAGAAATTCCAGATGTCGTCGAGGAGCTCCGGCGGCAGATCCTGATGCACGCCGCCGACCCTGAAATAATTCGCGTGCATGCGGGCGCCGGACGCGCGCTCGTAAAAGACCATCAGCTTCTCGCGTTCGGCGAAACCCCAGAGCGGCGGCGTCAGCGCGCCGATGTCCATGGCTTGGGTGGTGACGTTGAGGAGGTGCGACAGAAGCCGGCCTATTTCGCAGAAAAGCACGCGAATGAGTTGCCCACGCTTCGGAACCGATATTTCAAGGAGCTTCTCGGCGGCGAGACAGAATGCGTGCTCCTGGTTCATCGGCGCGACGTAGTCGAGCCGGTCGAAATAGGGCAGGGCCTGCAGGTAGTTCTTGTACTCGATGAGCTTTTCGGTGCCGCGATGCAGCAGGCCGATGTGGGGATCGGCGCGTTCCACGATCTCGCCGTCGAGTTCGAGCACCAGCCGCAGGACGCCGTGAGCGGAGGGATGTTGTGGCCCGAAATTGATGGTGAAGTTGCGAACTGCAGCCTCGGCCATGACAGTCCTCCGCGATCCAGGCGGGCTTCGGTTCCATGCCGGAACCGGCTTGTCCGCTTTCAGCCGCTCACGTCGTCGTCTGGATGATCAGCGTCAGCGTGCCGTCGCCGTCGATATTGGCGGCCACGACCTGCGTGGAATTAAGCCCGTTCGCCGCCAGTGCCGATGCCGCCTGCGGCGATGCGTCGATCGAACTTTGCAGGATACGCAAATCCTCGGCGCTGGTCTGGGTGACGACGGCCTCCGCCTGTGCCTTGATGTCAGGAGGCAGATCCTCCATCGCCACGATTGTCACTGCGGTGAAATTCTGGGCGGAGAAGGCTTGGTCAGGTGTAGCCTGGTCGGGAGTGGCCCCTTCGGGCGTGGCTTGCTCAGGCAGGGTTTGCGGGGCCGTCGGCGGGACAGGGGCAAGCTCTGGTCCCACGGATTGCGCATAGACCGGCGAGGCAAGAGCCAGTGCCGAGAGTGTGGCAATTGTCGTCGATAGCCGCATGGCCTTTCCTTCCGTTTTGCTCAGGGACGATCAATTCGGTGACGACACAACCCTCGTGTCGAAATATGGTTCCGTCACGGAGGTTGCAGTCTTGCCGAAGCCGTGATTGTCGCGGAAGCGAGCGCGAAATCCGGCGTTGCCTGTCTCAGCCAGCGGTGTGGCTGCGATGGGGCTGCGGCCAGCGCTGCAATGCTTCACGGCCCTGAGTGGTCAGTTCGTAGATCCCGCGATCGGTGCGCGCGAACCAGCGATACACGTTGTGCAGCAGGATTTTGGGCGCGTTCGGCAGGTTGGGCTTCAAGTCACGCGGCCGCTTTGGGCCGTCCGCGAGTGCTGCGGCGCATGCCAGGGCCTGCTGGCGATAGGCGGTCATGATCGGCGCACGCGAGCCGCCGCCGGCGACAGGATCGCCCTGCCGACGCCGATGTTCGTCGATTAGTTTCGAGCGGCGCCGGGAATCCCTACGCGGAGCCAATGCCGTCGGGCTGAGCAGCACCTGAACCTCGCCGTTCGTCCGCACGCCAAGCAGGCCAAAGCCGAGGCGACGGCAGAGATTGCGATACCTCACATCGCTCTCACGGCCTTTGCCACGGCCCGACATGCATGCTGCGAGCCAGACCTCGTCGCTCACCGCCATACGGTCGACGCCCTGAAGGACCAGCTCGAGATTGAACTTCAGCTTTAGCTCGCAGATGACGACGATCGGTGGAGAGTCGGCACTCAGCGCCAGCAGATCGCAGCCGCCGATCTCGCCCTTGACCATGAATCCCAGGCCTTCGAGGAAGGTCTTGACCGGGCTGTAGAGTGAAGTCTCGAGCATGGGCCTTTGTTCGCTGCGAATCATCCCGCCCGATTGGCAGTTCAGCGCGATGATCGCTCATTGCCATTGAACAGGAGGTAAACGACGGCCAAACCCAAGCGATTGCTGCGGCTCGCCGGTGGCGCAGAGCCGTGCCACGGCCGCTTGCCAATTTGGTATGCTGGTATAATATGTACCTGAGGTAGCATTGCCCCGCATAGCTGCGCTGTGCTGGACATCCGAGCGCCCGGGACATCGTCCAGGCATCGTCATTTGAGCGGCGGCTCCCCGCCTTTTCTAATCCGCCAGCCGGCGGCAATGTGCATACAAGTCAATGGGATGACGATCGGCAGGGCGGTCGTTGGAAATCAGGAGTAACGGACAATGACAACGATTGCGCTGTTTGGTGCTGGCGGCAAAATGGGTTACCGCCTGTCGACCAATTTTCGCGGATCTCCCTATACGGTACGCCATGTCGAGGTCGGCGACGCCGGCCGCGAGCGGCTGAAGTCGGGCCTCGGCATCGATGCCGTCAGCGCCGATGAGGCGCTTGATGGCGCTGATGTGGTGATCCTGGCGGTGCCGGATACGCATATCGGCAAGGTCGCGGCGAGCATCGAGAGCAAGCTTCCATCAGGCACGATGGTCGTCGTGCTCGACGCCGCGGCACCTTTCGCCGGGCATTTGCCGCAGCGACCGGACCTGACCTATTTCGTCACCCACCCGTGCCACCCGCCGATCTTCAACGACGAGACCGACATGGCGGCCAAGAAGGACTATTTCGGCGGCGTCAAGGCCAAGCAGCACATGGTCAGCGCCTTGATGCAGGGACCGGAGGAAGATTTCGCCAAGGGTGAGGCGATCGCCAAGATCATCTGGGCCCCGGTCATGCGCTCGCATCGCGTCACTGTCGATCAAATGGCGCTGCTCGAGCCCGGCCTTTCGGAAACGGTATGCGCTTCGCTGCTCGTCGTCATGAAGGAGGCCGTCGACGAGGTGGTGGCGCGCGGGGTCGACAAGCAGGCGGCGCTCGACTTCCTGCTTGGCCATATGAACGTGCTTGGCGCCGTCATCTTCGGCGAGACCAAAGGCGTGTTCTCCGACGCCTGCAACAAGGCGATAGAGTTCGGCAAGCCGGTGCTGATGCGCGATGACTGGAAGCGGGTGTTCGAGCCGGAGGAGATTGCCGCGAGCATTCAGCGCATCACCTGAGGGCGCGACGCGTCTTCCGGAACATATCACCTGAAATTGTCATTGACTCATCATACCAGTTAGCTTAGCTGTTCGATGGCTCGGACCGTCAAGCTTCGCAGCAAGCTCAGGGCCTGGGACGAGTGGAGGATAGCGGGGAGACGATCGATCGAGGTGAAGCCGGCAAAGGGCTTGTGAACCTGACGCGAGCCGCGATCCGCGCTGGCTAACGAATTGAATGCATATAGCCTTGGGATCAAGGCACGGGTTTTCAACGGGAGGAATACATGAAACTGACACGCAGAATGACGCTTGCGGCTTTCGCCGGCATGCTGGCGCTTGGCACGGCCGCACCCGCCTATGCGGCGGATCTGATCGCCATCATCACGCCCTCGCATGACAATCCGTTCTTCAAGGCGGAAGCTGTCGGCGCAGAGGCCAAGGCCAAGGAACTCGGCTACGAGGCGCTGGTGCTCGTCCATGACGACGATGCCAACAAGCAGTCCGAACTTATCGACACGGCGATCGGCCGCGGCGCCAAGGCAATCATCCTCGATAATGCCGGCGCCGACGCCACCGTTGCCGCCGTGCAGAAGGCCAAGGACGCAGGTGTTCCTTCATTCCTGATCGATCGCGAGATCAATGCCACCGGCGTTGCCGTCGCGCAGATCGTCTCCAACAACTATCAGGGCGCCCAGCTCGGCGCGCAGGAATTCGTCAAGCTGATGGGCGAGAAGGGTAATTTCGTCGAGCTCGTCGGCAAGGAATCCGACACCAATGCCGGCATCCGCTCCAAGGGTTACCACGACGTCATCGACGACTATCCGGACCTGAAGATGGTGGCGCAGCAGTCGGCCAATTGGAGCCAGACCGAGGCCTATTCAAAGATGGAATCGATCCTCCAGGCCAATCCCGATATCAAGGGCGTGATCTCCGGCAACGACACGATGGCGATGGGCGCCTATGCGGCACTCGCGGCTGCCGGCCGCAAGGACGTCATCGTCGTCGGCTTCGACGGGTCGAACGACGTGCGCGACTCGATCACCTCCGGCGGCATCAAGGCGACGGTCCTGCAGCCGGCCTTCGCGCAGGCGCAGATGGCGGTCGAGCAGGCCAACGACTTCATCAAGAACAAGAAGTCTCCCGCCGAAGAAAAGCAGCTGATGGACTGCGTCCTGGTCAATGGCGACAATGCCGCCAAGCTCGAGACGTTCGCGCTCACCAACTGAGCCCGCGTAACATCAGGCAGCAAGGGACGAGCCTCCGGTTCGTCCCTTGCTTCCATTTCGCCCTTGCTTCCATTTCTCTGGGTGCTCCTCACCGCCATGCCGAACGAGCCGACATGTTCAACACGCTGACCCGGCCGATCTTTGTCGCGTTGTTCCTCGCAGCAATAGTCAGCCTGACCGCCTGCAAGATCTTGCCGACGCCGTCGGCGGAAAACGGCGGCACTGGCTCCGCGTTCAATCCCGACAAGATGGTCGAGGACATCTGGGCGGCGAAAGTGATACCCTATCTGCAGCAGAAGGCCGGGCCGTTTCCCGAGGTGCATGCCTTGGCCAAGGCCGATCCCGCCGCTGCCGGCGCCAAATACGGCAACCCGAAAAAGCAGGCGAATTCGCCGTGGACCTTCGCCGTTCGGCTCGAGGGCAAGGTCGTTGCAGCCAACACACAGTCACGTGCGGCGACGATGGATGTCGATGCCGACGGCGACGGCAAGGCCGATGCGCGGGTGCAGATCGGCCCCGCCATGCGTGGGACCGCCCTGCGCGACAGCCTCGACTTCATCCAGTTCAACGATTTCACCAATCAGATCGACTTCGCCCAGTTCGGCAAGTCGTTCAACGCCTATGCCGACAAGACCGTACTTTCCAAGCTGCCGCGCGAGACACTCGAGGGCCGCAGCGTCAAGATCCTCGGCGCCTATACGCCGGGCAGTGGCCAGGACCTGCCGCTGGTGACGCCGGAGGAGGCAGAGATCGGGCCGAAGCCATGAGCGGCGATCAAGATGTCATCCTGAAGCTGGAGGATGTCTCGAAGGTCTATTCCGGCACCGTCGCGGTCAAGCGCGCGAATTTCGAGGTGCGCAAGGGCGCGGTCAACGTGCTGGTCGGCGAAAACGGAGCCGGCAAATCGACGCTGATGAAGATCATCGCGGGCGTCGAGCAGCCGACACTCGGGCGCATTCTGCTGGACGGCGAGGAGGTTTCCTTCTCGTCATCCGGGGATGCGGTGAATCGCGGCATCGGCATGGTGTTCCAGGAGCTGAACCTGTTCGGCAATCTGACTGTCGCCGAAAATATTTTCGCCACCCGCGAGATCACCAACCGCTTCCGCAAGATCGACCGCAAAGAGCAGGAGCGCCGCGCGGCGGAGTTCCTTGAACGCCTGGAAGCCGGCATCCGGCCCGACATGCTGGTCGAGGATCTGCGCATCGGCCAGCAACAACTGGTCGAGATCGCCAAGGCGGTTTCGCTCGATGCGCGCATCCTGATCATGGATGAACCGACCTCGGCGCTCAGCGCGGCGGAAGTCGAGATCCTGTTCAAGGTGATTGCCGACCTCAAGGCGCGCGGCGTGGCAATCGTCTACATCTCGCATCGGCTCGAGGAACTGATCCGCATCGGCGACACCATCACCGTGCTGCGCGATGGGCGCATCACCGGCCAGGCGGAGATGAAAGACGTCGATACCCAGTGGATCGTGCGGCAGATGATCGGCTCCGACGCCAAGGACTTCGCCAAGGCCGACGGCCATGTTCCGGGCGAAGAGATATTCCGTGCCGAGGACATTTGCCTGCCGCGTGTCACCGGCGGGCTCGCGGTCGACCACGTCTCGCTGTCGCTGCGCGCCGGTGAAATCCTCGGCATCTACGGGCTGATGGGAGCCGGACGCAGCGAGCTGTTCGACTGCATCATGGGCCGTCACGGCCATTCGACCGGAACGATATTCATTGCCGGCAAAAAAGTGCACGAGCGGGACACGACGCGACGCATCCGCCGCGGCCTGGCGCTGATCCCCGAAGACCGCCAGCGCGAAGGGCTGGTGTCGACCCTCTCCGTCGCCAGCAATCTGACGCTGGCCAGCCTGTCGCGTTTCGTGCGCCTGTTCCACATTCGTGGTGCCGCCGAACGACAGGCGGTGGCCCAGACCGTGCGCGAATTGGCGATCAAGGTCGCCGATCCGGCGCAGGAAGTCTCGTCGCTATCGGGCGGCAACCAGCAGAAGGTGGTGATCGGCAAGGCGCTGCTCACCGGACCGAAGGTGCTGCTGATGGACGAGCCGAGCCGCGGCATCGACGTCGGCGCCAAGGCCGACGTGTTCCGCACCATGCGCAAGCTGTCGCGCGACGGCCTGGGGATCCTGTTTGCCACCTCGGATCTCGATGAGGTGATGGCGTTGTCAGACCGCATCGCGGTGATGAGCAATGGAAAATTGACTGGTACGTTCGACCGCGCCGAGGCGACAGAGGCCGCAATCGTCGCTGCCTCGGCGCTCGGCCACGGACCGGTCCCGCACGGAGAGCAAGGCGCATGACTGACATTCCAGCCAAGGCGGCGGTCACCTCCCTTTCGAGCGGCTCGGTCCTGCTGACGCTGATGAAGGCGAGGACGTTCATCGCGCTGATCGCCGTGCTGTTGTTCTTCTCGATAGCTGCCCCCAATTTCCTCTCGGCCGCCAATCTTATCCTGATGTCGAAGCACGTGGCGCTGAACGCATTCCTCGCAATGGGCATGACCTTTGTCATCATCACCGGCGGCATCGACCTGTCGGTCGGCTCGATCGTCGGCCTGTGCGGCATGGTGGCCGGCTATCTCGTGCTCAACGGCATCGACCTGCAGGTCGGCTATACCATCTATTTCAACGTCTTCGAGATCGCGCTGATCACGCTTGCCGTCGGCATATTGATCGGCGCCGTCAACGGCTTGCTGATCACCAGGCTTAACGTTGCGCCGTTCATCGCCACGCTCGGCGTGCTCTATGTCGCGCGCGGCCTGGCGCTGCTGTCGTCCGACGGGCGCACCTTCCCCAATCTCGTCGGCAAGCCGGAGCTTGGCACCACCGGATTCGGCTTTCTCGGCGCCGGCCGGTTGCTCGGCCTGCCCGTCGCGCTGTGGATTTTGCTCGTTGTTGCATTAGGGGCCGCCTATCTCGCCAAGTACACCCCGCTCGGCCGCCACATTTTCGCCGTTGGCGGCAACGAGCGGGCGGCGCGGATTTCGGGCGTCCGCGTCAACATGGTGAAGATGTTCGTCTACATGTTCTCCGGTTTCTGCGCGGCGATCGTCGGACTGATCATCTCGTCCGAACTGATGGCCTCGCATCCGGCGACCGGAGAGAGCTTCGAACTCAACGCCATTGCCGCGGCAGTGCTCGGCGGCACCTCGATGTCGGGCGGACGCGGCACCATTGGCGGCACCATTGTCGGCGCCTTCGTCATCGGCATTCTTTCGGACGGGCTGGTGATGATGGGGGTGAGCTCGTTCTGGCAGATGGTGATCAAGGGCCTCGTCATCATCGTCGCCGTCGTCGTCGACCAGGCACAGCGCCGGCTGCAGAGCCGGGTGACGCTGATGCAGATGGCAAAGGCCGGCTGACATGACGGAACTGCGGGGAGCGCTGATCGGCTGCGGCTTCTTCGCCGTCAACCAGATGCATGCCTGGCGCGACATAGAGGGTGCCTCGATCGCTGCCATCTGCGACCGCGATCCGGACCGGTTGAGGATCGTCGGCGACCAGTTCGGGGTCGCGCGGCGCTATACCGACGCGGCAGCACTGTTTGCCGGCGAAAGGTTGGATTTCGTCGACATCGCCACCACCGCGCCGAGCCACCGTCCCCTCGTCGAGATGGCGGCGCAGCACGGCGTCCCGGGAATCTGCCAAAAACCGTTCGCGCCGACGCTTGCCGACGCCAAGGCGATAGTGAAGGCATGCGCCGTCGCCGGTGTGCCGCTGATGGTGCACGAAAATTTTCGTTGGCAGTCGCCGATCCAGGCGGTGCGTACCGTGCTCGACAGCGGCGAAATCGGCACCCCCTTTTTCGGACGGATCTCGTTCCGCTCTGCCTATGACGTGTTTTCCGGCCAGCCCTATCTGGCGACGGGAAAGCGCTTCATTATCGAAGACCTCGGCATCCACATCCTCGACATCGCCCGCTTTCTGCTGGGCGACGTCTCGACGGTCACCGCGCGAACGGCGCGCATCAACCCTGGCATTGCCGGCGAGGACGTTGCGACGATGCTGATGGACCACACGAGCGGCGCCACTTCGGTGGTCGACTGCAGCTATGCGACCAAGCTCGCGACAGAACCGTTCCCCGAGACGCTGATCGAGATCGACGGCAGCGAGGGCACGATCCGGCTGGCGCAGGGCTACCGCCTCACCGTCACCGGCATGAGCGGGACGGCTGTCAGCGACGTCTCGCCACCGCTGCTGCCCTGGGCATCGCGGCCGTGGCACAACATCCAGGAAAGCGTCGTCGCCATTCAAAAGCATTGGGTCGATTGCTTGACCAACGTAACCGAGCCCGCGACCTCGGGCGCGGACAACCTCAAGACATTGGCGCTGGTCGAGGCGGCCTATGCCGGCGCCGCAAGCCGCGAACCGGTGCAACTCGACGCCTTGCTGAAATGACAGCCGACGCCTTCCTCCTCTACGGCACACGTGCAGTTGAAGTCGAACCGGTCAGGCTGCGCGCCGGCGCGCTGACGGCGGACTTCGTCAACGGCAATCTGCGCACCATTCGGCATGGCAGCACCGAAGTTCTGCGCGCCATCGCCTACATCGTCAGGGATCGCGACTGGGGCACTTACGAGCCGGCGCTCACCAACCTTGCCATCGAGCAAGATGCCGAGGCATTTTCGGTCAGCTATTCGGCAAGTTGCCAGGCACCGGACGGCAGCCGACTCGGCTTCGGTGCGACCATCAAGGGCTCCGCCGATGGCCAGTTGGTCTTCGACGTGAGCGCACTTCCCGACAGCGATTTCGAAACAAATCGCTGTGGTTTCTGCATCCTGCATCCGATCGCCGGCCTGGCCGGCCGCCCGGTCACGGTCGAGCATACCGATGGCAGCGTGGTCGCGACGCGGCTTCCAGAGCTGATCGATCCCTGGCAGCCGTTCAAGAATCTGCGGGCGATCACCCATGAGGTCCGGCCGGGCGTCAGCGCCGAATGCCGGATGCAAGGCGATACTTTCGAGATGGAGGACCAGCGCAACTGGTCAGATGCCTCCTACAAGACCTATGTCCGGCCGCTGGCGCTGCCATGGCCCTATGTGCTGCCTGCCGGCAAAACCTTCCGCCAAACCATCAGCTTGCGGATGGAGGGCCGCGGGAAAGTGCCGGCTGCCGCGGCAAGCGCCGAACCGATCCGTGTCACGCTCGGCCAAGCCGGACCGGTGTTGCCGGACGTTGGCGTGATCATCTACCCGGATGAGGTCGAGGCGGTGCTGGGCAAGCTGTCGGTGCTGTCCGAGCTTGGTCCGCAACAATTGATGTTCCACTATGACCCGACGCGCGGCCACGAGCTCGATGCCTTGCGATCCTACGCCCGGCTCGCCGCCGCCTATCCGGTCCGGACAACGCTCGAATGTGTCATTGCCGGCGACGGCGATCTCGACGCCGAGCTTTCAGGCGTCGCCGACAGGGTGCGCCAGGCCGGGCTCAAGCTTTCGGCCATTGCCGTCTCGCCCTCGGTCGACCGGCAGTCGACGCCACCGGGCAGCGCGTGGCCGCAATGCCTGGCGCTCGAAGACGTCTATGCCGCGGCGCGGCGTGCCTTTCCCGACATCCGCCTCGGCGGCGGCATGTTCAGCTATTTCACCGAACTCAACCGCAAGCGTGTGCCGGCCGACCCGCTCGATTTCGTCACGCATTGCACTTGCCCCATCGTGCATGCCGCCGACGATCTCAGCGTCATGCAATCGCTGGAGGCGCTGCCTTTCATCGCGGCGTCTGTACGGGCGATCTTCGGAACAAAACCTTATCGGATCGGGCCGTCGACCATTGCCATGCGCCAGAACCCTTATGGCGGCGCGACCAAGGCCAATCCCGACAGTCAGCGCATTGCCATGGCCGACCGCGACCCTCGCCATGCCGGACTGTTCGGGGCTGCGTGGACGATCGGCTATGCCGCACGCCTCGCCCCTGCCGGGCTCGAAATGCTCACGCTCTGCAGCTTCACCGGGCCATTCGGCGTGCTGGCCTCGTCGGACGAACCGGTCGAAGAAGGTACACGCCGGCCGATTTTCCACGCGGTGAAAGGACTTTGCGAACTGGCCGGCCATGCGCACATGGCGGCAGCAACGACCGATGAGACGCGGGTGCTCGGACTGGCCAGCCGCACCCAGACAGGCAAGATCATCGTCTGGCTGACGAACCTTACCCCTGACGACGTTTTAGTCGATGTTTCCGGGCTCGGCTCCGATCAGGGTTTTCTGAAGATCTGGGATGGACGAACGTCACGCCAGATTCAGCGCGACGCGTCGGGCCGAGACCGTCTTGTGATGACGCCTTACGCAATCGTCCGGATCGGCTGAAGTCATATGCCGGGGTTCATGAATCGCCGCAATTCCGCAACGGTTGCCCCTAGCCGCAGCATTTCCGCTGCCGGCTTGTCACCGGATTTGCTTTCGAAACTCGCCTGGCGCCATTCCAGTTGTCTTGGAAAAAAGACGGCTGAACGAGGCGACGTCCTGATATCCCACCCGATAGCAAATTTCTGAAACGCTCAGTTTCGTTTCCTCAAGCATGGATTTTGCCAACTCCAGCCGCCTTTCCTGAATCCATTTTCCCGGCGTTGTCTGGAACTCGTCGAAAAACCTGCGAGACAGGGTTCGCGAAGACATCGCCAATTCGGTTGCGAGAAATTTCAAATCGATTTCCGACATCTTGTCTTTCGAGAGCTCGCGCAGCTTGTTCTCGAATGGGCTGGCCTCGTTCGAAATTTCGTCAAGAGGAAATTCGTAGGGACTCTGGAATTTGCGCGGCGGAGGAAGAACCAGAAGTTTTCGAATGATCCGCTCTTCCTTCGAGAAGCCCAGATCGATCAGCAAAGCCCTGGCGAGTTCGAGTCCGGAAAATCCGCCGCCACATGTGTAAAGGCGGTCCTGGCGAATGAGCAGGCGGGAAGCGTCCCATCGCACTTGCGGAAACCGGCGGCTTGCCTCGTTCTTCAGCCACCAGGATATCGTTGCGCGCTTGCCGTCCAGCAATCCTGAATTGGCGAGCAGATAACATGCGCCGCAATGTGCTGCGATGATTGCCTCCTGCTGCTGAGCGAGCGCGATCAGCGGGTTTGAATGCTCACTCTCCTCGTCGAGCGAGCGCAGAAGCTCCGGAATCTCGACACCCGGCATCGCAATGAGAATCAGGACATCCATTTTTCGGGACGGCTGAGCCTTTGTCGGGAAGGAAATTCCGGTGCTTGATGTCGACGGCGCGCCCCTTGAAACGAACTCACATGAAAGAACCTGTGAACGGCAGACGTCATTCACAAGCTGAAACATTTCGACCAGCGTCGAGACAACGGCCGAATAGAAATTCGACGGCAGCCAGATCACAACGTGGAGGCTCCTGTCAGCCATTGCGGTTCTCCCGACGTCATTCCCGCCGAGTGGCACGTCTAGCACAGTCTTTGTCAAAATTGCCAATTCCAGAAAAAGGCCGGCGCCTCCAGGATGGCCGTATACGGGCTTGCTGACGACAGCGGCCGCGGAAATCCATGGCTGGAGAGATGCAAATGCGGAAATCGCTGAATGAAAACAACGCGGCACATACATCGGATTCAAACGGCTACAGCAAACTGCGCCGGTCTGGACTCAGGCTGACCTGTAGTCAGTCAGTAGGCCGAGAACACAGTCCCGACCGCGACGCCGGTAGAGACCTGCGCTTGATTTTCAGTTGCCGGAATTCATCACGTAGAGCGCACGCGAGCGTTCGAGGTGCTTGATCATCGCCTTCTCGGCGCCATCCGCATCCTTGGCTTCGATGCGTCCGATGATCTCTTCGTGCTCGGTCAGCGTGAACTTTTCCTTGCCGGTCCAGATCAGCATTTCGGTGTGGTATTCCTTTAGCCAGCCAAGCATTGCCTCGCTGACGGCGACATAGATCGGATTGCCGGATATTGCCGAGATCTGGGTGTGGAATTTCATGTCGGCGGATATGAAGGCTTCCGAGTCGCCACGATGGCTGCGCTGCTCTGCAACCGTTGCGCGCAACCGCTGCACGTCCTCGGCGGTTGCCTTCTCCGCGGCTTCCCTGACCATGCCGCGCTCGAAGAAGATGCGCGCGTTCTTGAGGTGCTCGAGCGTATCCTTCGACGATGACAGGATGATCTTCGCCGCGCCATCGACCTGCTTGATGATCGACTTGGCGGTCAGCTGCAGCACCTTGGCCCGCTCACCATGCGAGATCGCTACCAGCCCCATATTGCTCAGCGCCTGCATCGCCTCGCGGATCGCCGGCCTGCCGACCTCGAAGCGCTCCATCAGTTCGCGCTCCGACGGCATGTCGTCGCCCGGCTGCAATTCGCCGCTGGTGATCAGGCGCTTCAATCTCAAGAATACTTCGTCGGAAAGCTTGCGCCGGACGATCGGCTCCGAACGGTTCATCGTCGCGAATCACTCCTATGACCGGCCTCTATCTAGCATTTCCACCGCGAGTTCCGGAACGCCTGTCGCCCGCCCGCCTTTTCCCGCCAAGCCGGACAGGGCTTGCAATGCTTATGTACTCATTATACCAGACTTCGAGGGCCAAGGAACCTTTTTCGAACCACCCCGGCAGGCCGCGCGAATATGATTGTTCTCACCTATCGCATCGAAACGCCGGACAATATCGAGGCGCTGGCGGCCAAGATCGCAAGCGACCAGTCGACCGGAACCTTCGTCGCGCTGGCCGGCGAGACCGAAGAGCTCAAGGCCAGGGTCGCGGCGCGGGTCCTGGCGATACGGCATCTGCCGGAGGCGGATCGGCCGTCTCTTCCCGAAACCGGTCCCGGAGCCAGCCCCGAAGCACGCAACGGCCCGGTCAAGCGCGCCGACGTCGATATTGCCTTTCCGCTGGACGCCATCGGCACCGACCTGTCGGCGCTGATGACCATCGCCATCGGCGGCACCTTTTCGATCAAGGGCCTATCCGGCATCCGGGTGGTCGACATGAAGCTACCCGAGGAGTACCGGGGCGCGCATCCCGGCCCGCAATTCGGCGTCACGGGCAGCCGCAGGCTGACCGGTGTCGCGGATCGTCCGATCATCGGGACCATCGTCAAGCCGGCGCTGGGACTCCGCCCGCACGAGACGGCCGCGATGGTGCAAGAGCTGATTGCCGCCGGCGTCGATTTCATCAAGGACGACGAGAAGCTGATGAGCCCGGCCTATTCACCACTGTCGGAGCGGGTGAGGGCAATTATGCCGCTGATCCTCGACCACGAGCAGAAGACCGACAAGAAGGTCATGTATGCCTTTGGCATCTCACATGCCGATCCCGACGAGATGATGCGAAACCACGACCTGGTGGCAAAGGCCGGCGGCAATTGTGCTGTGGTCAACATCAATTCGATCGGTTTTGGCGGCATGGCTTACCTCCGAAAGCGCTCCAGCCTGGTGCTCCATGCCCACCGCAATGGCTGGGACATTCTCACCCGTCATCCTGGCCTCGGCATGGACTTCAAGGTCTGGCAGCAGTTCTGGCGGCTGCTCGGCGTCGACCAATTCCAGATCAATGGCATCGCCTCGAAATACTGGGAACCCGACTGGTCCTTCGTCGAATCCTTCAAGGCGGTGACCACGCCGATCTTTTCGCCGGCCGATTGCGCATTGCCGGTCGCCGGCTCCGGCCAGTGGGGCGGGCAGGCGCCTGAAACCTTCCAGCGAACCGGCCGGACGGTCGATCTTCTCTATCTCTGCGGCGGCGGCATCGTCAGCCACCCGGACGGGCCGGGCGCCGGCGTGCGCGCCGTGCAGCAGGCCTGGAAGGCGGCGGTCCAAGACATCCCGTTGGCGGATTATGCCTTGAGCCATGTCGAGCTGGCGCGGTCGATCGAGAAGTTCGGCGACGGCAAGGCGGCCTGACGCCATGCAAAACCTGCTTCTGAGTTATTATGGCGACGACCTGACCGGCTCGACCGATGTGATGGAGGCGCTCGAGCTCGGCGGCGTGCCGACCGTGCTGTTCATGCGGCAGCCGGACGAGGCGCTGCTTTCGCAATTTGCGCATTGCCGCGCCATCGGGCTGGCCGGCACCAGCAGAAGCGAGACGCCGCAGTGGATGGACACGCATCTGCGAGATGCCTTCGCCTGGCTGAAGACCCTCAACGCCGAGATCTGCCACTACAAGGTCTGCTCGACCTTCGATTCCAGCCCGGCAATCGGCAGCATCGGCCGGGCGATCGAGATCGGCCGCTCGGTTTTCCGGCAAGGCGGCGTGCCGCTGGTGGTCGGCGCGCCGCAGCTGAAGCGCTACACCGCCTTCGGTCATCTCTTCGCGGCCTACCGCGACAAATATTTCCGTATCGATCGCCATCCCGTGATGAGCCGCCATCCGACCACGCCGATGGACGAATCCGACCTGCTGATCCATCTGTCGCGCCAGACAGACCTCAGCTCGGGGCTGGTCGACCTGGCGACGCTGCAATCGGCGTCGCGGTCGGAAGCATTCGACCGGCTTGTGGAGAATGGCACAGACATCGTGCTCTTCGATGCCGACAGCCTGGAAACCCAGGCGCTTGCCGGCAAGGAGATATGGCGCGCTCGCAGGCCGGGCGGTTATTTCGTCGTCGGCTCTTCAGGCATCGAATATGCCTTGCTGGCCGAATGGGCATCGAACCGGATCGTGGATGCCAAACTCGCGTTTTCGCCGCCGGGAGCTGCCGACAGGATCGCCGTGGTCTCGGGGAGCTGCTCGCCGACGACGGAACGGCAGATCCGGCATGCTCTAGCCGATGGCTTCGACGGGATCGAGATCGACCCGGTCGAACTGGTTTCTGAGGCTTCGAACGACGCTATTGCGCGCGCGGTTGCAACCGGCCGCTCCAGCCTGAAGGCCGGGCGCAGCGTCATCCTCTACACCGCGCTCGGACCGGCGGCCGACCGCGGTGCTGAAATCGATCTCCAGGAAGGCGCCCGCCATAAGCTTGGCCGCGGCCTTGGCGAGCTTCTCCGCGAATTGACGCTTCAAGAGAAGCTACTGCGCGTGGTCATCGCCGGCGGCGATACGTCGAGCCACGCACTTGGCCAGATAGGCGTCGATGCGCTGACGGTGCGAATGCCGCTGCCGGCATCGCCGGGCTCGCCGCTTTGTCTCGCGCATTCGCGCATCGAGGCGATTGACGGGCTGGAAATTGCCCTCAAGGGCGGACAGGTCGGAACCGACCGCTATTTCTGCGCCATTCGTGATGGGATCGGCGGTTGAGAGCAGAAATTTAGGTAAGTCGTTGGTGCTCAAATCGAGATCCGGCAGCATCCATTAGCCGGCAAATCAATCAGAGGCGTGTCTGATCCCGGTTACCGCGTGCGACCCATCGCCTTGACTGGATGGCGCTGACGGGCATAGGCGACACAGGCGTCCACCGTGCTGACACAGAGTCCGTCGCGGTTGTTCGGCAGGTTGTTGTCACCGGCGTAGGCGACCTCGGCAACATGGCCGTCAACCATTCGAATTTGCGTATTGCAATAGCCGCCGGGGGCGACGTTGACGGAACCTCCGAGCGCCGGGACGGGGCCAATGGCCACGGTCGGAACCACAATGTTGAGATTGCCGCGTTGAACGACGCGCTGATAGGTCCAGATCTGGCCGGATCTGCCAACATCGGCGGTGGCTGTCGGAAAGCCGGCACACATTCGAACATCCGCTTCGCTAAGGCCGACCATCTCCTTGCGGGCTGCTGCCGCCGTGGCGTCCTCCTTCGCAGTGCTCGACGTGTCGTCGGGCATGACGCAGGAGGACAGGATGGCGGCGCTTACGGATAGAACGAGAAGGGCAAGCTTTCGTGTGTGGAAAGATGTCATACCAACTTCGGATTGCATGGGAGCCCCGAATGCCAACCTAGGAAGTGAGCCAGTCGAGTCAACCGGCAGAAATTCACGAAGTCGTTTGGTGCGCCACCGCCGCGCATCTGCTGCAAGGGGTTGACGCTGCTGCCATGACCCTCGCACCCTGTCTTCCGCCTGGACGCCGAGTACTGGCGCACGGTGCTGTGACTTTGGTTCGGCCGACGGTGTGCTAGTTTCCAGCCAATTGCTCCGGAGACGTCATGCTTATCAAGCTGCAAGAAATCGCCCTCGCTCTTCTGCTGTTGGCCGCCGGCGCTGGGGCCAGTCATGCGGAGGCGGCCCAGCGGCCGCCGCCCACAGGCGGGGTTCTCTCGCTCCTGCCGCCGCCGCAGACTTCCGATCATTCGATCGTCATCGCCGGACGCACGCTCGATTACGAGGCCAAGGCCGGCACGCTGTCATTGCCGTCCGGCAAAGGCGATATCACCGCCGAGATTTTCTATGTCGCCTATGCACTGCATCCCGGAAAAGAAACGGGACCGGATCCGCGGCGTCCGATCACCTTCGTGTTTAATGGCGGTCCGGGAGCAGCTTCCGCCTATCTGCACCTCGGCGCGCTCGGTCCGCGGGTCCTGGCGACGGCGGCCGATGGAAGTTTCCTGCCGCCGCCACAGAGGCTGTTCGATAACCCCGACACTTGGCTCGACATGACCGACTTGGTCTTTGTGGACCCTGTCGGAACCGGTTACAGCCGTGAAGCGCCCGGCACGGAGGCACACAGCTTCTGGGGCGTCAGTCAGGACGCCGCGTCGATAGGCGCGTTCATCCGGCTCTATCTGGCGCAGACCAACCGCACGGCATCGCCGGTGTTTCTTGCCGGCGAAAGCTATGGCGGGTTTCGGGCGGCATTGCTCGCCAGGAAGCTTCAGGAAGACATCGGCATCAGCCCGAGCGGCGTCGTGCTGATTTCGCCGGCGCTCGAATTCACGCTGGTGCGCCCGGACGAGTTCCAGCCGCTCCACTGGGCGCTGGAACTGCCGTCGCTGGCGGCAGTGCGCCTGCACAGCGAAGGCGTTTCCGGCCCGGCTCTGCAGGAGCGGCTGGCAGAAGTCGAACGCTATGCGCTCGGCGATTATCTGGCCGCGCTAGCCGGTGGACTGGAGCAAGGTGGACGGCTGGCGAGCCAGCGTGTCGCCGAAATCACCGGTCTGCCGCTCAACCTTGTCCAGCGGCACTTTGCACGCATTCCCATAGGGCTCTTTGCCAAGGAGTTTGCACGGGCAAAGGGCAATGTTCTCAGCGCCTATGACGGCAACATCGCGACGGCGGACGTGGCGCCAGAGAGCCTTGGAGTCGAGGGTCCCGATCCGGTGCTCGACCGAAGCGTGCCGGCGCTCACCTCTGCTTTCGTCGGCTACGTGCGTGATGAATTGAACTTCCGTACGGATATCAGCTATCGGCTTCTCAACCGCGAAGTTAGCGGCAATTGGGACTATGGAACGAGCCCGACGCGTCAGGGCTATGCGAGTGTCATGGACGACCTTCAGCAGGCGCGCACGCTGAACCCCAATCTCGGCGTGCTGATCGTCAACGGCTACAGCGACCTGGTGACGCCGTACATGGGCTCGCGCTACCTGCTTGGTCAAATTCCTTCACTTGCCGGCGCAAAGCCCATTCGCGCCGAGGTGCTGGAAGGCGGGCACATGATGTATCTGAGGCCGGATGGACGGGCGGCACTGAAGCAGGCCGCGTCCGAGCTTTACCGAACGACGCAATGAGACAGTTGCGCAAAAAAGCGCCGGATGCGCTGTTCGCCCTCTCATCAGGCCCTAGTTCCATCGCAATTGATCGGTTACACACCAAGGATGGCGTCTTTTAGCGACGTTCGACAGCAAATTAGCCGGTTCTCCAGAATCGCGCCACTGATGCGGCGTGTTGCCGAGCGGGCCACTCGGAACACTAGGCCACACTGGGTGACAAGCCTTGTCGGCCGCTGGAACGCGTTGTCGCTGGCCACGCAGTTCCTGCTCGCGGGTGGTCTATTCTCCCTGTCGGCCATGGTGGTGGTGGGGATTTCAGTCACGAGCCACATAGAAGCCGTGGTCACGCAGAATTCGGCATCCGCTACGGCTCTTTACGTGGACAGCGTTATCGCGCCGCTGCTTCCGGATATGCGCAAGAGCGAAGTCCTCGACGAGAGCGTCGCCCACGCGCTCGATGAAACGCTGGGACAAGGGGCACTCGGCACAAGGCTCGAATCCTTCAAGCTCTGGCGTCGCGACGGAACCATCCTGTATTCGACCGACAAGACATTGATCGGCAAGCGCTTTGAACCCAGCGGCAATCTCCGCGCGGCGTTTGCAGGCCAAATGGTTTCGGAGTTCGACAAGCTCGACGATCCGGACAGCGAGGCCGAAAGAGCCAGCGGCTTGCATCTCCTCGAGATCTACAACCCGGTGCTGCAGCCATGGTCGGGGGAAGTGGTGGCCGTTTCGGAATTCTACGAGGTCGCCACTGATTTCGAAAGAAACCTGCATCAGGCACTTATTCGAACCTGGCTGGACGTTGCCGCCGTCACAACGGCCTTCTTTCTCGGGCTGTCGGCAATCGTGTTCCGTGGCAGCCGCACGATCAGTTCGCAGAGCCGCTCGTTGAAGCAGCGCATTGCTGAACTCTCCGACCTGCTTGCTCAAAACAGACTGTTGAGGCTGAAGGTGCAGCGTGCCTCGCAGCGCGCCACCGCACTCAACGAACGCTATCTCAGGCGCATCGGTGCGGACTTGCACGATGGGCCGGCCCAACTGGTTGCTCTCGCGGCGCTGGGGATCGACAGCCCCCTCATTGCCGATCCCGCTACGCCGCAACCGAAGCGTGCACAGGAATTGCTGGCTGTGAAAGCACATCTGGACGATGCCATGCGCGAGATCAGGAGCATCAGCAAGGGCCTTGTCCTGCCGCATATCGAGCATGCCGAGTTGGCCGAAATTCTCGAGCTTGCCGTGCAAGCGCACGAAGAACGAACCGGAGCCAAAGTGGCGCTATCGATGACCGGCGGCCATGCGACGTTGTCGCCGGCGGCCAAGATCTGCATCTTCCGCTTCGTCCAGGAGGCGCTGAACAATGGATTTCGCCATGCCGGAGGTGAAGGTCAGTCGGTCGAGAAACATTTCGACGGCGAGCGCGTTTGTATCGAAGTGTCCGACGCCGGCCCTGGCTTTGACCCACAAATCGTGCGTCCCGAGAGGCTGGGGCTCGTTGGGCTGCGCGAGCGGGTGGAAAGCCTCGGGGGCCAGTTTACCGTGACTTCCTCACAAAGTGGCACGATCGTGAAAATGGCTCTCAACATCGTTGAAATGGGGCAGACATGACCGCAGCCATCAAGCTTGCCATCGTCGACGACCACCCTCTGTTCAGGGAAGGCGTTGTGCGCACGCTCGATCAGATCGGCGGATTCGAGATAGTCGGTGAAGGAAGCAGCAGAGATGACGCCCTGCGGATAATCGAAGACCAGCGGCCCGACATTCTGCTGATGGACATCTCGGTTCCCGGAGGTGGCCTTGGTGTGATCGGACCGGCCCTGGAGCGGCAGCCGGCATTGAAAATCGTGATGCTGACCGTTTCGGAAGAAAACCAGCACGTGATGACCGCGTTGCAGAGCGGGGCAAGGGGCTATGTTTTGAAGGGGGTCGGGTCGAGGACGTTGGCTGCGATCCTGCGCACGGTAGCGTCGGGCGAACGATATGTCTGTCCACAATTATCGGCGCGCCTGTTGGCCGATCTGTCGGCTCAATCAAAAGAGCCGGCGAAAGCTGACGGACTTGCCGAACTCACCAGCCGCGAAAGGGAGATCCTGACGCTGGTTGCCGCGGGACTGAGCAACAAGCGGATCGGGCTTCGGCTGAACCTGCATGAGAAAACGATAAAGCACCACATGACGCGAATCCTGGCCAAGCTCAACGTCAGCAACAGGACCGAAGCCGCAATGACGTTGCGCGACGCGACTGAGCGCCAGCATCCGCCTGTTCGCGATCATGCTTGAGCCAAAATTGCCGCACAGCGCAGCTATGTGAACTGGCCCTCAGTTGATCATTTCAAGCAATCTGTCCCGATCGGAACGCGTCGCCAGGCGCCGAATGATGGTGCGGCCCTTGGCATCCCGCATTTCATATTGGCCGCTGTCGATGCGTTCGCTGAGGCCGTTCGAATGCACCACGCCAATGCTCGGCCCACGCACCTCGACCCGGTCTCCTGTGGTCGCGTTGACAAAGAGTTTTGGCTTGCTGTCGGGGTTTACCAAAGGGGCGGGATCAGGGGGATTGTCGTCCTGCGACTTTGCTTTGCCCTTGCCGGCTCCAGCGTTCGAGTTTGAATTGCCGGAGTTTCCACCCGAATTGCCTGAATTCCCGTTCCCGTTCCCGTTTCCGCCATTGCCGTTGCCGTTCCCACCGTCTTTGGCACAGGCGGCCTGCAGGCCGAGCGTCGGCGACGGTCCGTCGAACATGACGCGATACGGGCCTACGACGAGAATGAAGGTCAACACGATTACGGAAATACGGACACGACGTCCTCGTGAAGATCTGGTCCTTCGTCTCCGGGTCGTCATCAATGAACTTGCCAGTCGCATGTCGTAAATCCCCTTAATCATACGGACCTGTCGTGCTGCCTCCTGTTCGACTTCGTGTCATGCTTAAAACAATGGTTTGTATCCGGGACGTCAAGACCCACCAGTCCCACGATGGTAACTGGTGGGTCTCGCTGGCGCAGGAAGGGACTATTTACTGCGCAAGTCTTTTGCCTTCCGTTGGTTGCGTCTCTCGGTGATAGCGCCGACTTCCCACCGTCAGCCAACAATAAATCCAATGGCCGCGATCCCGAAACACAGGCCAAACAACGGAAAAAGCAGCCAACGTGCCTGATGAGTGCTCGGGTCCATAGCGGCCTCCTGTACCAGTCGGCATCGCAACGGGGTTCTTTGGAACTCAGTTCCTGAAACTCTCGCATTTCGGGCTTTTGCGATAGCAGCCTCGGACCAAAGTTTGGCCGTGCAGGTCCTTGGTCGACAGACTGAAGTCCCTATGCCAGGAGCAATGGACCCCGCCTTGCATTCGGCAACCTTTGTATCCGACTGGCAGCTGCGATCCACCGCTCCCTTTGAATGCTTTGCGTTCCTGGCACTATGGCAACAGCGACGTTGGTCCACTGCCATGTCGTTGAAACGTCACCAATACAGACCCATATCTAAGTTGCGTCGGATGTCTCCTCCCATTGCGTCCGGCGCGTTCCCCTCTGGAGGTTATAGACCTTCACGCTTGGCCGGACTTAACAGTCCGGCCTTTTTCTTTTGGTCATTTGTGCAGCAATCCGCCGGACAACTCGAATCTGCGAGGCGTCGGTAAAATCGATTTGCAAATGCATTCATGTGCTCATAACCTATCACCATGAGCACGATTTCCAAGGTTGCCACGCGAGCGGGCGTGTCGCGCACGACCGTGTCGCATGTCATCAACCATGCCGACCGGGTGTCGAAATCGCTGCGTGAACGCGTGCAAGCGGCGATCGACGAACTCGGCTACACGCCGAACCCGCAGGCGCAAAGTCTGCGCACCGGCCGCACCAACATCATCGCGATGCTGATCCCCGACATCCGCAACCCGTTCTACCCGGAGCTGGTGAAGACGGCGCAGTCGACGCTCGAAGTGGTCGGCCTCGACATGCTGATCTTCAACACCGACGTACCGGGCGGACATTCACAGGATCACGGCCGCGAGTATTTGCGCCAGATCGGGCGCAAGCGGGTCGACGGCGTCATCGTTGCCGACTTCGCGCTGCACGGCATGCACAGCGAGCTGCTCAACCTCGATCTGCCCGCCGTCTTCATCGGCAATCTCCCCAATCAAGCCGTCGACAGCGTCCAGCTGGACGATTTCGGCGGCGGCTATCTGATGGGCGAGTATCTGGCGAAGAGGGGCCATCGCCGCGTCGCCCATGTCACCGGGCCATCCTTTTTCAAGGAGGCGATGGCGCGTGCCGCGGGCTTCGAGAAAGGGCTTGCCGACAATGGCGTGCCAATCGCCGCCGATCTTCGGTTCGAGGGAAGCTATCTTGCCCCGTCAGGACGGGAGGCGGTCGCTTGGCTCCTGGACAAGCACGGCGGAAACCTGCCGTCGGCGATGTTCTTCGCCAATTATCTGATGGCCTCCGGTGCGCTGACTGAATTCTACGACCATGCGATTAATATCCCTCAGGATATCGCCATCGCGGTCTTCGATGACCTGCCTCAACTGGAATATGTCAGGCCGAAGCTGACCCGTGTCGGCAACAGCCCGACAATGCTCGCCAAGCGCGCCACGGAAATGCTGCTCGAGCGCCTGGGCGGCAAAGTCGAGGGCGCGCCGCGCACCGAAGTGATCCCATGCGCGTTGAGCCCATCCGACAGCGCATGACGCCAAATGCCGGCAGAGGGAACGGAGGTCCTTCGCCAACGTTCGACCGAACAACACCCAGGGAGGAAATGATGACTGACAAAACGACCCTCAACCGCCGTCGGCTGATCCAGGGCGGCGCCACTTTCGCCGCCGCCGGCCTTACAGGCTTCCCGTTCATCAATAGGATGGCCTTGCGCGCTCAGGAAGCGCCGCTGAAATTCTGGCAGTTCTATGCGCCGGGCGGAGACGTGAAGCCACAGGTCCAGTGGTTCGAAAAGCTGGTGGCCGACTGGAACGACGGCCACGACCAGAAGGTCGAGCTCGAATATGTCGTCAACAGCGAATACATCTCCGGCTCCAAGCTGGCGACGGCCTTCGCGTCGGGCGAGGGCCCCGACATCTTCCTCATCAGCCCCGGCGATTTCCTGCGTTATTACAATGGCGGCGTACTGGCCGACCTGACGCCGCATATCGAGGATGCCGCCAAGGCCGATTTCCCGGAAAGCGTCATCGCCAACCGCATGGTCGACGGCAAGATCTACGGCGTGCCGATGGAGGTCGAGCCGATGGCCTTCTATTATTCGGTCAAAGCGTTCGAGGAAGCAAAGCTCAACGAAAACGACGTGCCGAAGACCTGGGACGAGTTGTTGGCGGTTGCCAAGAAGCTGACGACGCCCAACCGTTATGGCGTGCTGTTCGAAACGACGCCTGGCTATTACCAGAACTTCACCTGGTATCCGTTTCTGTGGCAGGGCGGCGGCGAATTCCAGGGTAAGGACGGCAAGAGCGCCTTCGATTCGGCGGCCACGGTCCAGGCGCTTAAACTCTGGCAGGATGCTATCAATACCGGTGTGGCGCCGCGTCAGGTGGTCGGCGGCGGCTTCGACATCGTCGCCAATCTCGGGGCAGGGCTGTGCGCCATGCAGAACTGCGGCATCTGGGGCATTTCGGCGATGGACAACAACGCCAAGGACGTGCCCTACGGCATCTTCAAATTGCCGACACCTGCCAATGGCAAATATGTCACCGTCGGCGGTGGCTGGGCCTTCGTCGCCAATGCCGGGGGCAAGAACCCGGATGCTTCCGCCCAGTTCTGCGCCTGGGCGCTGGCCTCGATGGATCAGGGATCGATCGACCGGGTCGTCAACTGGTGCACGGTCGCCAAAAGCGACATGCCGCCGCGCAACAGCGCACTGAAGGCCGGCGCCGATGTCTTCAGCACGGGTAAGTTCGGCACCTTCGCCAAGGAAATCCACCCGGGAACGCGTGCCGAACCGCGGGTTCCGCCTGAAGCCTACAAGATCATCTCGGATGCCATCCAGTCGGCACAGCTTGGCGGGGTCGATGCCCAGCAGGCCGCGACGGCAGCCAGTCAGCAACTCGACGCGTTCCTCGCTTCCTATTCCGGCGCGCCGATCCTTTAGGTCCCCTTCCAGCATGCACGCAGACGAGATGAAATCGCCGGCCGCGGGCGCCAAATCCGCTCGCTGCCTTACCGCCAAGCAAAGGGAACGCTACGCCGCATGGCTGTTCGTCCTGCCCGATGCGCTCGGACTGCTGGTGTTCGTCGGCGTGCCGATGCTGCTGTCGCTCGCCGTCGGGTTTTTCGAGGTCAACGGCTTCGGCGGCTATAGATTCGTCGGGCTCGGCAATTATCGGCGCATGTGGAGCGATCCGCTGTTCTGGTCGTCGGTGAAGGTGACCGTGGCCTATGCCGTCATGCTGGTGCCGGCGCTCTACGCCGCCGGGCTGGGGCTGGCGCTTCTGGTGCAGAAGACCAACCGCTTCAACGCGGTCATGCGCTCGATGTTCTTTGCGCCGCAGATGGTCAGCCTGGTCGTCGTGGCGCTCGTCTGGCAACTCATGCTGGTCGAGAAGGTCGGCATCGTCAGCCGGCTGGCGCCGCTCGTCGGCCTCAGCGGAATTTCGCTGCTCGGCGATCCAAATCTGGCGCTGTTCACGCTGGTGCTGGTCAGCGTCTGGTTCCTGATGGGCTTTTACATGCTGATCTTCCTCGGCGGGCTCCAGGACATCCCGGCAGAGTATTACGAGGCCGCAAAGATCGACGGCGCCGGGCCGGTGACAAGCTTCTGGTACATTACCTTGCCCTTGCTCAAACCGACCAGCTTCTTCGTCCTCCTGGTCTCGCTGGTCGCGGCTGTCGCCGGCGGCCAGGTCTTCGACCTGATCTATGTGATGACCAAGGGCGGGCCCGTCAATTCGACCTCGGTGCTGATCATCTACATCTACAAGCAGGCGTTCCAGTTCGGCGCCTTCGGCTATGCATCGGCAATGGCATCGCTGCTGGTGCTGGCGCTGATGCTGGTCACGGTGTTCTTCTTCCTGCTGACGCGCGGCGGACGTTTCGAGCATGACTGACAGCCGAACTCCTTCCACGCGTTCGCAGATACGAGCGGCGAGGCTTGCCTGGATGCTGGCGACCGCGGCGCTTGGCCTGATGACGGTGTTCCCGCTTGTCTGGATGCTGGTCATCTCGCTCAAGCCGGCGAGCGACGTCTTCACGCCGAGCCTCATTCCGGAACAGCCGACGCTCGGCAATTTCCTCTATGTGCTGACCGAGGTGCCGTTCCTGCGCTACCTTTTCAACTCGTTCTTCGTGTCGGCGACGGTGACCGTCGCTGCGCTGTTCTTCCATTCGATGGCCGGCTATTCGCTCGCACGGCTGCGTTTTCCGGGCCGCGACATCCTGTTCCTCGCCATGTTCTCGACGTTCCTGGTGTCGCTACCGGTGATCATCGTGCCGCTGTTCATTTTGACGCGGACGCTGCACATGCTGGACAGCTATGCCGGGCTGATCATTCCGGCGATCTTCAACGCATTCGGCATCTTCCTGCTCAGGCAATACTACCTGTCGCTGCCGAGGGAGCTGGAAGAAGCGGCGATCATGGATGGCGCCAGCTATTGGCGCATCTATTGGAGCATCATCCTGCCGCTCAGCCGGCCGATCCTGTCGGCGTTGGCGATCCTGTTCTTTCTCGCCAACTGGAACGCTTTCCTGTGGCCGTTGACGATCACATCGGACCTCAACCTCTGGGTGGTGCAGGTTGCCATCGCAAACTTCAAGAGCCAGTACGCCGCCGCCTGGAATTATGTCATGGCCGCCTCGACCATCGTCGCCGTGCCGATGCTGGTCCTCTTCGTGATCTTCCAGCGCCAGATCATGGAATCCATCAAGACAAGCGGCCTGAAATAACCGCTGAAGCAAGAGGAGAAACACATGGATAATGCCGGCCTGTCGCCGCTTCGCGGGCTCGCCAAATTGCGCGATGCCAAAACCCGCCGGTTCTCAAGCTACGACCGCACCGGCGGCAATGACGACCGGCTGCATATTGAACCTGGCCAGACGCTGGTGATTGCCGAGCATTATGGTGCCGGCATCATCACGCATATCTGGGCGACGCTCGCCTGCAAGAGCGAGGACTTCCTGCGCAAGATCGTATTGCGCGCCTATTGGGATGGTGAAGAACATCCGAGCATCGAAACACCGATCGGCGATTTCTTCGGCATGGGCCATGCCCGCACCCGCAATTTTGCCAGCCTGCCGGTGCAGGCAAGTCCAGAGGATGGCAAGGCCTTCAACTGCTATTTTCCGATGCCGTTTGCCAGCCATATGCGCTTCACCGTCACCAATGAAGCTGAGGACGACCTGCTTTTCTATTACTATGTCGATCTCGAACTGCATGAGGAACTCGAGGAAGGCCTGGGCCGCTTCCACGCCCAATACAGGCAGCAGCGACCCGATGGCATCGACGAGACGGGGCTGGCCAACGAGCAGGTCCTGTTTGGCGGGGAAAATACCGACGGGAACGGCAACTACACCATCCTGGAGGCGGAGGGTCACGGCCACTATGTCGGCCTGCTCTATTCGGTCTATTCGCGGCGCCGTTCCCCTCTATGGGACTGGTATGGCGAGGGCGACGACATGATCTTCGTCGATGGCGAGCCGGGCATTTCCGTGCCGGATGCGGTGCGCAAGCCCGATCCGCGTATCGGCCCGAAGGCCGAACTGGTCGGCGATCGTGGCGAGACCAGCCCCGGCGCCAACGACGCATGGCCGCCGACGCTGCACGGCACCGGCACGGAAGATTATTTTAATACGGCATGGTGCCCGACACAGGACTACAGTGCGTCCTATCACGGCATCATCGCCGCCGGCGGGCCGAACTGGACCGAGCCGGTTACGCTCTATCGCTGGCACATAGAAGACCCGGTCATCTTTCACAAACGCATCCGGGTGACCATCGAGCACGGTCACGCCAATCGCCGCTCTGACGACATCTCGTCGGTCGCTTTCTGGTATCAGGCGGAACCGCACAAGCCGTTCGAAGAGCTTGCCGATGTCGAGAACCGCATCCCCACCTTTCGCGCGCCTTATCACAATTGGAACGCCGCCTTCGACGAGAAGAGGCGTTAGGCCGGGATGCGTTCGAGTTGAAGCGTGCATCCCGCGCTATCTGCGTCGGGGCGCGACCCTGCCGTAGCGCGCCGCCTCAGCTGCGAGGTGGAAGTTGCTGGACAGACCAGGTGTTGCCGTCGGGATCCTCAAAGAAGACAAATCTGCCCCAGGGAAAATCCTTGATATCGCTGACCACGATACCTTGAGCTGCCAGGTGCCGGTGTGCCTCATCAATATCGGGCACGACCAGTTGCAGGCCTCTTATGGATCCCGGGGGGCTGTCGACGAGGCCCTTGCCCATGGCAATCGAACAGGCCGAACCGGGCGGCGTCAATTGCACGAAACGTATCTCGTCGCTTACGGTGTGGTCGTGATCGAGATGAAAGCCGACCTTGCCGACATAAAAGGCGATTGCTCTATCGACATCCGATACGGGGACCGGGACCAGTTCCAGCTTCCAATCCATGACAGGCCTTTCACAGCTTGATCGGCAAGTGGTGCCGAACACCGTGGACGACATCCCGCCATCTTCCCAATGCCATTGTCGGCGCGGGCCGCTCATTCAGTCAAGAGATGTCCGGCAAGAGATATCCGGTTCGGGCAACGTGAGGACTGGTCTCATTGCCGGCCTAGACGGCGAGGCGTTCGGAACCGATGAGCGCAAGCCCAGTTAGGGGGACAAAGACGCATTTCGGATCAGCAGAGACGGCTTTCATGATCGGAACGCAGATGGCCGGATACGACCATGGGAAGGTTGCGCGCGCCGTTGACGTTCGAAGAGCTGCGCGCCTCGAGACGGCGCTCACCGAAGCTGGCGAAGCTCGTCGGCAGCGAAGCCGAAGCGCCAAGAGCAGACCTGACGCAAAGAGGCTCTCCGACCTAAACCGGCTTCCATCGCTTTGCCAGGCTATTTTCACAGGACCACGAAACAATTGTCTCCGGTCGCCGTTTCGCCCGCAGAACCTTTCGAGGAGGCGACGATGAGCACAACCGGCTTGGACGTTTTTGACAAAACGCTGCAACTAACAAACATCTGGCTCGACGAGATCATGGCGGATCTTGGTCCAGATCGCCACGTCGCCTGGCACACATTGGGCGCCGTTCTGCGAACCCTGCGGGACAGGCTACAGATCGGACTGGCGGCCAAATTGGGAGCCGAACTGCCGCTGCTCGTGCGCGGCGCCTACTATGATCGCTATCGGCCCGCCGACATGCCCGACAAGACACGCTCGCTCGAGGAGTTCCTGCAACACATCGCCGATGAATTGAAATCGACCCGTCCTGTCGATCCCGAGGATGCAGTACGCTCGGTATTTCGCGTGCTTGCACGGCATATCGACCTTGGCCAGTCGGCAAAGGTGCGAGATGCGCTGCCAAAGGAAATCCAGGCGCTCTGGCCTGAAAGCGTAGGCGTCAAATAGCGGCGATCCTGCTCATGCGGACGTGCGACGGACCAACTGCCACGAAACGCTGAAAAGGGTAGGTATTGCGCCCGGTGTTGCCGAAATCAATGAGATCAGATGATCGGCAAAATGGTCGTAGTGGGCCGTTTCAGGACCGATCGTCGTCAATGCCGTATGACTGAATTCGCCCTCGTCGATATTGCCACACCCGATGACCGCTATGTCGCCCGGCACGGAGAGCCCGGCCTCCTCGAATGCGTGCAGGGCGGTCACGGCGGCAAGATCGGATTCGACGAAAAGCGCGGTCGGCCGGTCCATGCGGGCGGCCAGCGCCGTGACATTGGCAAACGCAGCCTTGCGCGCCTCTGCACCGCCGATCACAAGGTCATCTCGCAGCGGAAGGCCGCGTGCTTGCAGGAAGCTGTGATAGGCGGCGTGACGGCTTCCGTTCACCGCTTGGGGGTTTAGAAACCTGCCGACGGTGTCCAGGTCGTCACGAACGCCGCACGATGTGTTCCGCAAGGCGATGGGCCTCCTCGGCAATCGCCAATATTATGCCTGATTTGCGCGTGGAGGCGAAATCCAACCCGGCGAAGTAGATGCCTGGCAGGGCGGCCACGCCATCCTCGTGAACAGGCTGTCCTTCCGGGTCGAGCAGACCGGAAAGCCTCACCCAACTGAAATCGCCCTTGAATCCGGTGCACCACACCACGGTCGTGATGCCGGACTCGGCAGCATCAAGAGAACGGACAGCCGGATTCGGCAGCTGCGCTGCGACAGTCTCCGCTGGGTCGGGTTCCGAAACGGGGGCATCGATTCCGGAGCGGCTGATGTATTCGTCGATATAGCGTTTGACGTTGGCGGAGGCCTCATCCGCAAAACGAACATGCTCTTCGAGATCGTCGGCGAATGACAGACGGCCGTCATCTTCGACGCCTGCGAACCGCCCCAGCAGCACGACACCTTGGGCGCCGAGCCCTTGCAGGCTTATCGTGTGTTCTACCCCAAGCAGACCACGAGGTGGAATGCGCCCCGCAAGTCGAATGATCTCGTCTCGACGCACGTCGAGAAATCCGCTTTCGACGAGCCAGAGCATGATGTCGCGACCTCTGTAGTGCCGCGAGAGCCGCCCGACCCGGCTGGTGGCAAGGAAGACTGTTCGGCCTGCTTCCGCCAGTTCTTCCGCGATCTGGGCACCGGACTGGCCGCTTCCGACCACCAGCACCGCTCCAGCCGGGAGATCAGCGGCGCTGCGATAATCAGAAGCATCGATCTGGCGCAGGCCCGGCGGCAACGCAGCGGCCCAAACTGGGCGCACCGGACAATTCAAGTTGCCGCTGGCGATCACCACGTTGCGTGCCAAAAGTGTTCCGCGCGAGGTGATCAGCCGATAGCCGCCATTCTCGTGCCCGCCGGCGAGCTCGGTCACCACAGTGTCCGGTTCGACCGGCAATTCGTTTCGCCTGGCGAAATCCTCAAGCAGGGCGACGAACTGGTTGCGCGTCAGGGCACCGAACGGATCCGAACCGTCATAGCAGTCGCCGGGCATGACGGTCTGCACGTTGGGCGTATTCATCCGGAAGGAATCCCACCGCTGGGTGCGCCAGGTCTCTCCGATGCGGCCGCGCTCCAATACGGCATGGCGCAAGCCTTGCCGAGCCAGCGAATAGCTGACGCCCAGACCGGCCCAGCCGGCCCCGACTACTACTGCATCAAGGACGTTGGCATTATCCGTCATTTGCCGCGGATCCGGAGGCTAGCGCCGTTGCAGCGCTGTGAGGCGGCACTGGCGCCATCAGCGTAACGCCTCTGCCAACGGACAACCGCCAAACAGCGGCCGATGCTGCCCGAACCCATCCCCTCGATCTGCATGGTTTCGCCCCCGACGCGAGGGCACGATAACAGTTTTATCGGGTCACGGCACGATCAAATACTCATCCGAAACCGGCAATGGTTGCGGCTTAACCTGGAAAGATTGTGAAACCGCCATCGACACGGATTACCTGCCCGTTGATGAAGCGCGCGCGCGGACCGGCGAGGAAGGCCACCGCTTCGGCGATCTCTTCAGGCTCCGCATACCGGTTCAGCGATTTCTTGCTCGAATCCATGCGCTGCGGATCGACCACGCGACTCGCCTGGAACCGTGCCGTCTTGGTGGCGCCAGGGCTTACCGCATTGACGCGTACGCCATCGTCGATCAATTCCTTGGCGAGGCAGCGCGTATAATGGACGACGGCCGCCTTAAGCGTTGAGTAGACCACCTCGGGTGAGCAGCCGATATGCGCTGCCGCCGAGGCGATGTTGATCACCGAGCCCGAGCCCCGCTTGACCATCGGCGGAACGAACGCCTGGCAAACCAACATCGTGCCGATGAGATTGTTCTCGGTTAGAACCTTGATGTCGTCGTAGTCGATGTCGAGTGCGTTGTTGGGACTGGGCTTTACGCCCTTGGCGCCGATGTCGCCGCCGGCGCAGTTGACCAGAATGTGCACGTCGCCGAGGTCCGCCTCGATCTTCCTCTTCATTTCGGCGACAGCTTGCTTGTCGCCTATATTGCCGGTGACCGCGGTCACCCGTGTCCCATGCTTCTCCAAGCCCCGGGCAGAGTCGCCGAGGTCCGCGAATTCACCATATTGAGATGGCCGGGCCCAATCGAGGTCGTGGACCGCGACGTTTGCGCCAAGTTCGGCCAAGCGGTCGGCCATCACGCGGCCGAGGCCGCGTCCCGAGCCGGTGACGAAGGCGGTCAGGCCGCTGAGGTCTCGGGTGGTCATGCTGATCTCTCCATTGCAATGAAACCGAACTTCTTCATATTGGCGGCGCTGCGGCGGATCATGTCGAGCTCATACGAAACGAGCGCGCCGTCATCGTCGCGCTCCCATGGCGTGCGGTAGTCGGCGTCGTCCGCAAGACGGTTCGCGCGCGCAGCACTCAGGCAGGCCGCGAACTCGCGTGCGGTCTTCGGCGCATATCCGTTCCACCAGTCGTCCGTGAGACAGCGAACGTGACGGGCCTCCAGCGCGCCCGGTTCGAGCACCGCCGTCAGCGTGTCGTGGTGCTCGCCAAGGATGGCTGCCAGTTCGCCAAAAGGCACGGCGCCGTCGCCGATCGCGCAGCGGACCAGACGGTAGCCCTCATCCGTGAACTGCACGCGATAGTCCTTGAGGTGAACGTGGCGGACATAGGGTGCGATCCGGTGCGTGAAGGCAAGCGGCGCCTCGCCGACAGGAAAAGTGTTGCCGGTGTCGTAGGTGATGCCGACGCCCGGTCCGCCGAGCTCGCAGAACGCGACCAGTTCGTCGCTGCCGAAGTCCTGATGGTTCTCGATGCCGAGTACCCGGCCCTCGGCCGCCGCACGCGGTCCCCAATCTGTCAACGCAGCGCGGATCGTCGTATTGAACTCACTCCATTTCCGGCCCCAGGCGTTGCGGTCGCCGCACAGGACAGGCGTCAGTGCGATACGGATCGTCGTCGCCTCGAGCAGGCGCGCAGCCCGAAATGCGTTGTCCAGCGGACCTGCCACCAGCAGCCCGCCGCTCACCACGGGGACAATATCGAGCGCACTCATACGCTTGCGCAGCGCGACGATTTCGGCATCCGGCAAGTCGGTCAACCAGGGTTCGTAGATCTCGAGCGTGCGTGCGCCCAGTTCCTGCGCCAGCGCGATGAAGCCTTCCAGTCCCACGCCGTCCGGATTGTGCCGCGGCGTGCCACGGCCCTGCAGTCCGAGATGGTAGGTCAGTCCGTAGGGGTTGAGGCCGAGACGAAGCATCAGCTTGGCGGTTCCAATGGAGGGCGGAGAGGGGTCACTAGCGCAGGCCGGCATCGACGGTGATGGACTGCTTCGTGATCATGCGGCTGTCATCCGCTGCCAGGAAGAGCACGGTCCGTGCAATCTCCTCGCCCAGGAGGACGCGACGGATCAATTGCCGCTGCACCGTCTGGTCGACTGCCTCCTGCGTCTTGAACCACAGCTCGCGCTGCCGCTCGGTCATGACGGCGCCGGGTTCGACTGCATTGACGCGGATGTTGTCGGGTCCGAACGACCGCGCCAACGCACGCGTCAGCGCCACCACAGCCCCTTTGGCGGTGGCGTAGGCCACCATCTGGTCCGCTCCGAAACGCCAGGCAATGGAGGAGAAGTTTATGATCGAGCCGAAGCCGAGTTCCTGCATATGCGGATGCACAGCTTGAGCGGCGAAGAAGTGATGCCGGAGATTGATGTCGAAGCTGCGGTCCCAATATTCGGCCGTCACTGCGTCGATGGGATGGCGCTGATCATTGGCAGCGTTATTCACCAGGACGGCGACCGGACCAAGCCGCGCGCGCACGCCTTCTACCGACGCCTTTAACGCATCGACGTCGGTCACGTCGCAATGGAGATATAAGGGAGCCCGCCCGGCGGTACCGCCGAGCTCGCGCAGCAACGCCTCCGCTGGTTCGTCCTGCACATCGAGAAAGGCTACCCGGGCGCCATTCGAGGCGAAGGCGCAGACCATATCGGCGCCGATGCCGGAGGCGCCGCCGGAGATCAGCACGACCCGATCGGCCAAGCTCGGATAGGTTGCGAATTGTACGGACATCAAATTACAGAAGCGCCTTGGTTGTTGGATCGAACAGGCAGGCGCGCGACATATCGATGCCGAGCGTTATCGTCTCGCCCATGACGGGAGCGTCGTCCGGCTCGAAGCGGCCGGTGATCTCCAGGTCACCCAGCCTGAGCACGGCAAGCGTCTCGGCCCCGGTCGGCTCGACCAGCTCGACCGGCGCCTGCATGGACGCCACAGCAGGTTTGCGCGACTTCAGGTCGGTCGTGAAACGGTAGATGTGTTCCGGCCGGATACCGAGCACGACGTCCTTTGGCGCACCGGCGGGCATCGGCGCAGCAAGGGCAAGGCTGGCGTCGCTGCCGTCAGCGGCGCGTACCGAGATGCTGGTCGAGCCGGTAAGCCGCGCCGGGATGAAATTCATCGCCGGCGATCCCATGAAACCGGCAACGAACATGTTTGTCGGCCGGTCGTAGATCCGCTTCGGCGTGTCGAACTGCTGTACCGAGCCCTGGTTCATCCGCAATGCGGGATGCAAGCGTCATCGCCTCGACCTGATCGTGGGTGACATACACCGTGGTCTTGCCGACGCGATGGTGGAGCTTCTTGATTTCGGTACGCATGTCGACGCGCAGCTTGGCGTCGAGATTGGACAGGGGCTCGTCGAACAAAAACAGCTTCGGGTCGCGGACGAGGGCACGCCCCATCGCAACGCGCTGCCGCTGGCCGCCCGAGAGCTGGCCAGGCTTGCGTTTAAGCAGCTGTTCGATCTGCAGGAGTGCGGCAACGCGCTGGACAGCTTCCGCTTGCACCGCTTTGGGCACGCCGCGGCTTTCCATGCCGAAGGTGATGTTCTGGCGCACCGTCATCGTGGGATAGAGGGCGTATGACTGGAACACCATCGCAATGTCGCGGTCCTTGGGTTGCACCGAGTTCACCAGCCGGTCGCCGATCCAAATCTCTCCCGACGTGACGGTTTCCAGGCCGGCAATCATGGCGAGCAAGGTTGACTTGCCGCAACCCGATGGACCGACAAGCGCGACGAATTCTCCGGTCTTAGCCTCGAGATTGATGCCGGAAAGAATCTCGAGCGAGCCGTAGCTCTTGTGAAGGTTGCGGATCATCAACGCGGACATGGGCGACGCCTCATTTGATGGCGCCCTGCGTGAGGCCGCGCACGAAGTATTTGCCACCGAACAGATAGATCAGCAGCGGTGGCAACGCGCCGATCAGCACGGCTGCGCTCATCACATCGTAAGCACGTGCAGTCGTGCCGCCGGCCGTGAGCGCGACCAACGCCGCCGTAATCGGCTGCTGCTGGCCCGACGTGAAGACGACGCCGAACAGATACTCGTTCCAGATGCCGGTGAACTGCCAGATGACGGTGACAATCAGAATGGGCGGCGACAGGGGCAGGATGATCTTGCGGAAGATTCGCCAGAAGCCGGCGCCGTCAATGCGCGCCGCCTTGATAAGGTCGTCCGGTATGCTGACGTAGAAATTGCGGCAGAACAGGGTGGTGAACGAGATGCCCTGGACGACGTGGATCAACACCAGCCCATATGTGGAATTGGTCAGGCCGAGCTTGCCGAGCAGGAACGCCCACGGCATCAGCGAAATCTGGCCGGGCATGAATACGCCGAGCAGCATCAGATTGAAGGTCAGTTCGGAACCCCTGAAGCGCCATTTGGAGAGGATGTAGCCGTTCATGGCGCCGAGAATGGTCGAGATGATTGTGGCGGGGATCGTCATCGCCAGCGAGTTGAAGAAATTGCGCTTCATGCCCTCGCAGGTACCGCTGACACAGTAGGATCCCCAGGCCTGCGCCCACGCATCGAACCGGAAGCTGCGAGGTACGGAGATGAGGCCGTTGCGGGCAATCTCCGACTGCTCGCGCAATGAGTTGAAGATCACCACCAGCAACGGCACGAGATAGACCATCGCGAAAAGCGCCAGCACGGCATAAACAAGGAAGCGGCTCCAGAAATGCCGGCGCGTGGCTGCGGCAGCTTCCGGATCAAAGCCGGTCGGATTGGGGCGGGCCGGGTCAAAGCTGGCATTGGGGGCAATTTCAGCCATTGCGGCCCTCCGCCCGCCGGCGCCAGACGATCCACAACGAGTACGGCACCAGCACCACCGCGACTGCCGCGAGCATCATCATCGCCGCGGCGGCACCCTCGCCGATTTGCCCGCGCTGGAACATCAGGTCGTAGACATAGATGGCGGGGAAGGTGGTGGACACGCCTGGCCCACCCCGCGTCAACGCCGCCACCAGGTCGAAGGTCTTGATGGCGAATTGTATCTGAATGACCGCCACCGCCAGGAATATCGGGGCGATGGTGGGCAGGATGACCCTGCGATAGGTCCGGAAAACCGACGCGCCGTCGATTTGCGCGGCTTTGACGAGATCCGGATCGACCGACCGCAGACCGGCCAGGAAAAGTGCCATCGCGAAGCCGGACGACTGCCAGATACCGGTTATGATCACCGCATAGATCGCCGTGTTGCGGTTGGCCGTCAGGGCGAAGCTGAAGTCGGTCCAGCCAAGCCCGCGAACGAAGGCCTGGATACCGTCGACAGGGTTATAGAGCCAGCTCCACACCGTACCGGTGACGATGAAGGACACCGCCAACGGATAGAGGAAGATAGTGCGCCAAACCGCCTCGCCGCGGACGCGCTGGTCGATCGCGATCGCGAGCAGCAGGCCAACCGCCATCGAGCCAACGATATAGAAGCCGCTGAACAGGAAGAGATTCGTATAGGCGATGTTCCAGCGCCGGTTTGCCCAGAGCGAAGCGTAATTGTCGAGGCCGACGAACCCATAGGTCGGCAACAGCGACGAATTGGACAGCGAGATGTAGAGCGTCCAGAGCGTGAAGACGAAAACATAGACGAAGCTCGCCGCTATCGACGGCGCCAGCACCAGAATGGGCACCATCGTGCCGAGGCGCTCGCGCCACGGCCGGGTCGTGGCGGCTGCTCCTGGCACAATCAGGTCATGGGTGGACATCGGGCTGCTCCGGCGAGGTCTGGCCGGGCGCTTCGCCCCCGGCCATCATCGGCAGCTTCACTTCTGCGCTTCTGCCGCATCCGCCATGGCATTGGCCGCATCCTGCGCACTCATATCCGGCGTCGCCACAAACTCGGTGATGGTATCCATCATTGCGCCGCGGACTTTTTGCGGAACCGTCATGTTGTGCGCCATCGAACGGACGAGCGTGCCGGCGGCGATCGAGGCTTGCAGATCCTTTTGCGAGAGTTGCTGGCAGGGATTGAAGCCGTTCGAAAGATCGACGTCGAGGCGGGCCGGGATGGAGCCTTTGGTCTGATTGAAAATGGTCTGGAACTCGGGCGACAGGATGATGCTGGCAAGCAGCTTCTGTCCCTCGATGTAGTCCGGGTCCTTCTGCTTGAAGAACACGACCGAGTCTGAATTCAGGATGAAGCCGGGCTTGCCCCAATCGGTCGGCGCCTGGGCACAGACATAGTCGGCGCCCTCCTTGAAGCCGCCAGCCGTCAGCAGGCCGATCGTCCAGTCGCCCATGATGTGGAAGGCGGCCTCGCCGCGGCCGACCAGATGCGACATGGTATCCCAGTCGCGTCCGTTCATGCCGGGATCCATGTACTTCGAGGTCATGGTGCGGAACTGCTCGAAGGCCTTGACCATGCCGTCGCTGCGCATCGCCTCGACGTCGCCCTCGACGAAAGCCTTCTTGTACAGATCGAGGTCCTGACCGTACACGACAACTTCGAAAACGGTCGAGTCGGTCCAGTCGGCGGTCGAGTGCGAAATGCAGATCTTGCCGCTGGCCACGATCTTGTCGCAGGCGGCGTTGAATTCCGCCCATGTCTTCGGCATCTCGGTGACGCCCGCATCCTTCATGACCTTTGGCGATGCCCACAGCCAGTTGATGCGGTGGATGTTCATCGGCGCCGCCACCCAATTCCCCGTCGGCTTCATCACCGGCAGCAATTCGGGAGCGACGACCTTCTCCCAATTTTCCGCCTTCGCCAGGTCGTCGAGATTAGCTGTCATGCCCGTCTCGTTCCATTCGGCGATCTCGGGGCCTTTGAGCTGTACAGCGGGAGGTGCGTTGCCGGCGATCACATCGGCACGCAGTTTGGCCAATGTGTTGGCTGTATGGCCGGCGATGGAGGTCTGCTGCTAGGTGCCACCCTTGGCGGTAAACATCTCGCCGAGCTTGGCGATAGCCTGGGCGTCCGATCCGGTCGCCCATTGGTGCAAGAGGTTGGTCTTGGGCTCCGCGAGCGCTGTTCCGGTAACCAAGGTGAAGGCGGTAGCGGCCGCAAAGGCCGTCCTCAGATATTTCATCGTTTCACTCCCATATGTGATGCACGGTTCGTATCGACCGCTTGTGGCCCGCGATTTGAGGTCGTGGCCGGTGAGATGCAGTAATCTCCGTTCTTTCCAAGATGACATATTTGGGCTATCAGTCAACGTGCTTTGTGCTCATCATGAACAAACCTTCGCTTAGAAATTGGCTGATCGACAGGCCGTCCGCGTCGCCGGAGAGCCTGATCGTCCGATGCCTGCGCGAGCGCGGCGTGCTTTCTGCGTCGCAAATTACCCGCATTACCGGTTTGGCGCGGTCGACGGTTTCAACCGCGCTCAATGGCTTGAGAAAGTCGGGGATGGTGATCGAATCCTCGGTCCATCATGACGCGGCCAGGGGTATCGGCAGGCCTGCCACGACATTGACGCTCAATCCCGCTGCGGGCACCTGCGTCGGCATCCATCTGGGCCTCGACGAGATGCGCTGCGTCGTCGCCGACGTCTCGCATTCTTTCGTTGCCGAACAAACTATCCCCATGGGTCTGGACTACCAGCCGCAACAGGCGGCCCAGCTCGCCAAGTCAGTAATTGCCCGATGCTACGAAGAGAACGGTCTGCCGATGGCGGGGCTCCTGGGGGTTGGGGTCTCCGTCTCGGGCCCAGTCAGCCGCGAAGGAGTGGTGCTGCGCGCGAGTATCGTTCCGACCTGGGCCGGGGTCAACATCCGCGATGTGTTCGGGCCGGTCCTCGAACAGCCGATCTTCGCCGACAATGAGAGCAACTGCTCGGCCATTGCGGAGCTGATGTGGGGGGCTGCCGTAGGCCAGGACGATTTCGTGCTGTTCAAGGTCGATCTGGGGGTCGGCGGGGCCATTGTCCAGCACGGCCGGCTGGTGAGCGGCATCGCCGGCGGCGCCGGCGAATTCGGGCATATCAGCATCGATCCCGGCGGTGACCTTTGCCGGTGCGGCAATCGCGGATGCCTGGAGCTCTATGCCAGCTTTGCCCGGCCGCTCGAGCAGATTTCGCGCATCGTGCGGCGGCCGGTCACGATGGACGACGTGATCATGATGGCCGAGCAGGGCGACGTAAGGGCGCTGCGGATGATCGAGGACACCGCCGAGTTCGCCGGCCGTGGGCTCGGCTTGATCGGTTCGGTGCTCAATCCGCCGCTCATTATCATCGGCGGCCGCATGGCCTTGGCGGGCGACATTCTCCTGGCGCCACTGATCGCGTCATATGAACGCCACACGCTCATCAAGTCCCGCGATGTGGCGCCCGCGCTGCGCACGCGGATAATCGTTGGCAAGCACACGGAGAACGATGCATTGCTCGGCGCGGTCGGCCTCGTGCTGCGCCACAATAGCCGACTGCGATGATATGGCTACGTTCCAGGTAAACCTTGCCGTCCGAAGGCATAGGTCATGAGTTCGAATCCCTTTGGGTGCACCAAACACCGCCATTTGCCGCCGCCTACGGCGCACGCGCCGGCCAGAGCACGCCAGCCTAGCAGCGGCGGCGACTGATTGAGTTCGAATCCGTTGAGGCGATGACGGCTCAGCCCTCATTTTGCGACATTTGGGGTCTGGTCGCACGTAAGCGGACATCACACTTCGGCGCCCACGACACCCCAGCGATCGGCCTAGGATTCCAACGTGCCCGCCCAACGACTATCAGCCTGCATTGATTAGGTCTGCACCTTGTGGCCGTTGCGAGAGTTCAGCGATCAGATGGTCGGCAACGACCCTAACGGAGGGAAGCTGCCCGCGACGATGCGGCATCAGCAGAGTCGTCGCCACGCCACGCGCTGTCCAGTCCGGTAAGATGCGGACAAGCGCGCCGGACTCGATCAGCGGCGCACAGAAGCTACCTGCCAGGCAAGCCACGCCGAGCCCGGCCCTTGCGGCTTCCCGCAAGGAGACGGTTTCGTTGGCGATATAGCGCGGAGATGGCGTGACCTCCGCAACGACGCCTTGCCCATCGTGAAGCGTCCAGACCCTCTCCGACGACGATGCCATAACCCCATCGAGCCCGTTCGCTTCCTCGGGTCGAGAAGGCATGCCGTTCTTCCGAATATAGTCGGGCGAGGCGACGAGCCAGGCGGGGTCGTAATCGATGCGACGTTGCACGAGTTCGGTATCCGGCAACGGGGCGAAGTGGTTGCGGATGGCGATGTCGAAACCTTCCTGCACGATGTCCACGAACCTGTCGGAGACGTCGAGCATGATGCGGACCTTCGGATAGCTCGCCGCGAGACGCGGAAGGATCGGCGCTAGACGGAACTGGGCGATCGGCAGCGATGCCGTGATCCGCACCGTTCCGCTCGGTTCCGCAAGGCGACCCTTGATCACATGCTCGGCCGCCTCCGCTTCGATCAGCATGGCGGCGGCATGACGATGAAAATCTCGGCCGATCTCGGTCACGGTGAAGCTGCGCGAGGTCCGCTGGACCAGACGCACGCCGATCGCCTTTTCCAGCTCGGAGAGCCGCTTGCTGAGAGTGGACTTGGGGATGCCCAGGGCACGCCCCGCCGCAGCGAAGCCGCCATGATCAACTACTTGAACGAAAACGAGGAGGTCGTTGAGATTCAGCATCCGGAGCTCTCATCGTTCCTAAATGTGGACGATAGGTCTACAGATAACCCACTACTGCTTCTGCGTCCAATATTGCATCTCTTTGTAGCCGCCGCCGTGGGGCGGGGCTGCAATTCGGAACGTAGAAGGACGCACGTACATGGCCAATATCTCGATCCTCGGCCTCGGGGCTATGGGGCAGGCGCTGACCGCCCGATTTCTTTCGCAGGGCCACACGGTCACGGTCTGGAACCGCACGCCCGGCAAGGCCGCATCACTGCTTGCCAAAGGCGCGCGCGAGGTGAAGTCCGCCGCCGACGCGACCGCCGCAAGCGACGTCACCGTGATGTGCGTGCTGGACTATGCCGCGTCGGATTCGGTGATCGATGATGCGGCATCGGCGCTCTCCGGGCGTTCGCTGGTCAATCTGACCAACGGCACGCCGGCACAGGCGCGCGCCACGGCCGAGCGGATTGCCAAGCTGGGCGCCGCCTATCTCGACGGCGGCATCATGGCGACGCCTCCGATGATCGGCGGCGAACATGCGCTTATCCTCTACAGCGGCTCCAAAGCGGCCTTCGATGCGCACGCCCGAACGCTCGAGGCGCTTGGCGCCGCGAACTATCTCGGCGGGGATGCCGGGCTGGCATCGCTGCACGACTTGGCCCTTCTTAGCGGCATGTATGGCCTTTTCGCCGGCTTCTTCCACGCTACCGCGCTCGTAGATTCCGAAGGCATCGGCGCGGGCGCTTTCCTCAAGCTCCTTGGCCCATGGATGACCGCGATGATGGGCGAGCTGCCGGGATATGCGGAGAAGATCGACAGCGGCAGGCATGGCGTGAATGTGGTGTCGAACCTCGGGATGCAGGCCGCCTCACTGGACAACATCCTCACAGCTACCCGGGAGCAGGGGGTCGCCGCCGATCTGCTCGACCCCATGCTGGACCTGTTCCGCAAACGGGTCGGAGACGGATTCGGAGATGAAGATATTTCAGGTGTTTTCGAGCTGATCCGGCGAAAGAGCGGGAAAGGCGGGTGAAGCCGTCGTGGATGGCGCCATATCCCTCGCCGCTGCCGACATTCTCGGCCTCCCGGGGAGGCGGTGCACCAGCGTCCAAAATGAATCCAGCTTCGGAGTTCGCTGCCCGCCGGCAAGCGGCTCGTCATCCTCTCCTCGCGCGGCGATGCAGGATACACTCCCGGCGGTCGGCTGGAATCCGAGTTTTGCACGGGATGATGGCTGGAACACTCGGTCAGGTTCCGCTTGACCCGGACGACTTCCCTGCGTCCTCAATGACGTCGTAGTGGCATACACGCGGATCGAAGGAGAGCAGCTCGGCGACAGCGCCCGGCTCGACGACCGCCTTTTCGACATCTGACCCGGCAAATCTGCCGATGGCCTCCATCGATTGCCACCGGGTCTGCACCTGAAATTCGATTTCGGCATCAACTTTGCGCACGCTCAACTGCGCTCCGAGAAATCCGGCCGTCTGGAGCAATGCCGGAAGGACACTGGTTCTGAAGTGGTTGGGATAACCGTGCGGATTGGACGCCGCGGCGCGAGCGCGCCATTGACGAATAACCATCTTGCTCTCCTCGATGCGTTGCCGCCAAGCAGCGGCATGTGGACCTCAAATATCTAATGCACAACTCTGGCCGCGCTGAGCCAGGCTGGCAACCACGTCGGCGACGTCAGCCAGCGTATCGTCGTCGACGCGGCGCAACTACAACTCGATTCGCTGTCGGCCCAAGGCGTCGCGGAACTCGATCGGGCCGGGGCGCGCGCTGCTGAGCAGTTCTGGTTTCGTAGACGCGTCTAAGCATCGGCACAGCCTACATATTGACTTGTATGATGCAACCCATATGGCCCGTCGCAGGCTGTGCCGCCTCGCGTTTGCGCACCTGGTTGGGGAGCCGCGAGGGCGGCTCCCCAATTCCTCATACCCCGACGTGCACCGGCGCAGGGGCCGGCGTTCTGTCCCGCGAAAGAAGGAGCAGCGCAAGCGTTGCACCGGTGGCGGCGATGATCACACAGGCCCAAAAGCCCGCCGCATACCCTGCGGTCAGTGCTGCGGGGGTATCCGACGTCCCCGTCATCGAGACAGCGACGGTGGCGGTGATAGCTACCCCCAGAGCAGCGCCAATCTGGAACATCGCGCTGTTTATCCCGGACGCGAGGCCTGCGTCGGCTTCCTTGACCTTCGAGAGAGCTGCAACGGAACCGGCAACGGCAGCCATTCCGATACCAGGCCCGAAGGCGATCAAGCCCGGAAGCAGATGCGCGAGGTAGGTGCCTTCGGGAACGATGAAGGTGAAGAGTGCGCACCCAGCGCCCATCAAGAGCATGGCGATCACGGCAATCGCACGCGCCCCGGCCCGACCGATCCATTTACCCGTCAGTGTTGAGGAGACGATCGACAGGATTGCATAGATCATCGTGCCAAGGCCAACGACAAGCGGCGAGTAACCCAGGACCTTCTGGGCATAAAGCGACACCAAAAGTGCCATGCCGAATACGAGCGCCCCGGCGAAGAGCATGGTCAGGTTCCCGCCGACAAATGAGCGAGACCGAAAGATGGCAAGGGGAACAAGCGGGTTATTCACCCGCCTTTCGATCAGCACGAATGCGCCGAGCAGTCCGAGCGTTGCACCCAACAGGCCCAGGGTTTGCGGATGGGCCCAGCCAACGCTGGGAACCTCGGTGATCGCCAGTACGAATGCCACGAGCGCCGCGGTAATCGTCACGGCGCCGCCGAGATCGAAGCCACCGCGGCTGCCGATAGCACGGCTCTCGCGCAGCGTGAACGGGCTGAGCCCCAGGATCATGGCGCAGATGGGGACATTAATGAAGAACACCCAGCGCCAACCGAGCCAATCGGCAAGCGGTCCACCCACCAGCAGCGCGGCGGTGGCCCCGCCGGCTCCCATCGCGGACCATAGCCCCAGGGCTCGATTCCGTTCATTTCCCTCGAAGGTGGTCATGAGGATCGATAGGGCGCTGGGGGTCAATACGGCAGCGGCAATTCCTTGAACAACCCAGGCACCGATGAGAAATCCTGGATTGCCGGAAAGCCCGCACGCCAGCGAGGCGACAAGGAAAGCAGCTGTGCTCGCCATGAACAGGCGCCGCCGACCCAACAGATCCGATACTCGACCCCCGAGAAGAAGAAGCCCGCCCAGAGCCAGCATGTAGGCGCTCATCACCCACTGCACCGCGGATGGGGTGAAACCGAGTTGTGCCTCGATCGAGGGTAAGGCGAGGAGGACGATCTGTCCGTCAAGGCAAACCATAAAGAAGGCTACGCAAAGTACCGCCAATGCAATCCAGCGTCGTGGATCGGGTGCGGCGGAAAAATTCTTGGATGGGATATCCATGGGAAAGTCCTTTTGCTTGCCTGCGGCGCGATAACGCCACGAGGGAGGCGCAAGGTGATTGACTTACCGCCGGTTTGGCAAGTACCTACTATTTTGTAGGTACCCTATCGGAGCGATGTGATGGCAACGAACTTACCTGAAGCCTGCGGCCTGGGGCCGGCATTCCTTGTGATCAGCGGCAAGTGGAAAGGCACGATCCTCTGGCTTTGCCGGAAGCAGCCGCGGCGGTTTGGCGAGTTGCGTCGCCTTATTCCCGACATGAGCGAGAAGATGCTCATCCAGCATTTGCGAGAGATGGTGGCGGACGGACTCCTTGACCGACACGATTTTGGGGAGGTTCCGCCTCGCGTCGCATACTCGTTGACTGACCTAGGTCTGGAGCTGGACGACGCTCTTGCTCCGCTTGCGCACTGGGGTCTCAAGCATTCGGATCGACTGACACGGGATCGACCAATGTCGCTGGTCAAGGCGTAGCGCCTTAGGTGCGGCGGTGTGCTGTGCGCGAGTATCGTTCCGACCTTGTTTGGGCCGACCCTCGAACAGCCGATCTTCGCCGAAAATGAGAGCAACTGCTCGGCCATTGCGGAGTTGATGTGGGGTGCGGCCGTCGGCCAAGACGACTTCGTGCTCCTCAAGGTCGATCTGGGCGTCGGCGGGCCATTGTCCAGCACGGCCGGCTTCGATGATCCGGCTTCGCTTCAGCGGTGCTCTGAGGCTCGTTGTTCCGCACCATTGCGGGTCCGTCACCCGATATCCTTACGCAGCGGCGCGCAGCTCTCGCCAACGATCAGTGCCGGCTGAAAAACGATGTTGCGCACGGGCTCCGACACTCTTTCCTCGATGCGGTCGACGAGCAGGCGCAGCGCTTCGTTGGTCATGTCGGCAATGGGATGTTCCGTTCTCGTCAGTCGCGGCTTCAGGCCTCCGGCGCCTGCGACGGTGTCGGTAGAGGCGACCGAGACGTCTTGCGGACAGCGCAAGCCGAGATCGGCAATGGCGCGCATCACGCCGATCGCCATGACGCCGTTCGCGACATAGATCGCCGTGGGACGGTCGGGCGAACCCATCATGTCGCGGGCCACCGAATAGGCGGCCTCCTCGCGAAATTCGCCGGACCTGACATGGCCAGGCTGCGGAGTTAATCCCCGCGCGGCCATCGCGTCGATCATGCCGTCAAGCCTGCCCTTGCTGGTCGACAGTTGCATCGGCCCGGTGACCGAACCTATGCGGCGATGCCCAAGATCGAGCAGGTAGTCGACCGCCTGCCTGCCGGCTGCCCGATTGTCTATGCTCACCGTATCGGCGCTGTTGCCTTCGATCGGTCGACCTAGAAGAACGGTCGCGATGCCTTCGAACTCATGCGGCTGATATTGATTTGCGGCGCCCACCGGAACCAGAACCATTCCGTCGCAACCGAGGGTGCGAATCCGCGACAGGATGCGCCGTTCGGTGTCGGGCTTTTCATCGCTGTTGAAGAGAACGAGTGAATAACCCCATGCCGCGACCGCTGCCTCGGCCGACCAGACGATGCGTGCGTAAAACGGGTTCGAGAGATCGGCCACCGCAAGGGCGATCAGCTGGCTGCGGTTGCGACGCAGATTGCGGGCGGCCAGCGACGGTTCATAGCGCAGCTCGCGAATGGCGGTGACGACGCGAGCCCTCAGCTCGGGACTGACAAAGGCCGTATCGTTCATGACGGCCGAAACCGTCGCAGTCGATACGCCTGCCGTTCTGGCGACGTCTTTGATGGTGGCCATTTTGCCCCGATAGCTAATCGTTTCGCTGAACTTTGGTTCAGATTTATCCCTGTGTCCAGCGGATTCATGCTTGCATTGGACTGCGTTTTGCAGGACGTTAGCGAAACGGTTTGCTATCAAGGGGCTCTGACGGCAGACTAGGCGAAGGGAGGAACACCATGAAAAATCTAGCTTGCATTATTGCCGCAGGAGCGCTCTCGCTGGCGACGGCCAGCGCTGCCGCGCAGGACAAGCCGCTTCTTGGCGTTGTGTCGATAAGCGCCACCGAGGCCAACAATGTCCGCTACATCCAGGGCGCGACGAAGGCCGCCGACGAGCTTGGCTGGAAGACCAACGTCGTGGATGCCGCCGGCAGCGCCGACCAGGCGAACGCGGCGATCCAGAATTTCGCGCAGCTCAAGGCGGATGCGATCATCGACATGGTGTTTCCCTATTCGTCGATCGGCGCCGGTCTGGCCGCCGCAGGCGACGCTGGAATACCTGTGGTGACCTGGGGCGGCGGGCTCGGCTCGACCGTTGCCGCAACCAACGGCTCGGGCGGCCCGATGGCGATTCCGGTCGTGGATCTGATGGTCAAGAAGATGGACGGCAAGGGCTCGATACTGGCGCTCACCTACCGGACCGGCGAAGTCTGCCGGAACCGCGAAGTCGTCATGGACGAGATCGTCGCCAAACACCCCGAGATCACCGTCACCAAGAACGAGGTGCGTATTCCCGGCTATTTCGAGGACGGCGCCCAGTACGCCAATGCGTGGCTGGCGTCGCATCCGGCCGGCAAGGAAAACCTGGCGATCTGGGGATGCTGGGACGACCCGGCGATTGGCGCTATCGGCTCGTTGCGCGCCCAGGGGCGCGACGACGTTCTCGTCTACGGCATCAACGGCAATGCCCAGGCGCTGGAGAACATCAAGAATGGCTTCATGACCGCCACGGCCTGGCAGGACAGCTTCACCGAGGGCTACAACATGGTCAAGATGTTGAAGGACATCAAGGACGCAGGCGGCGCATGGCAAGCCAAGGCAGCCGAGGTTCCGGCGGTGCTGGTGACCAAGGAAACCGTCGACGCCTTCCTCAAGGACCATCCGGAAGCCATAAAGTAGGACTTGGTTTGGCGGCGGCGTTCACAAGAGGTGCGCCGCAGCCGGGCGGCGCTGAAATGACGGTCCCATTGCTGGTCGCACGCGATATCGCAAAGGCCTTCGGCGGCACCCAAGCGCTGAAGGGCGTATCGCTCGATATTGCGCCGGGTGAAATCCATGGCCTTGTCGGCGCCAACGGTGCAGGCAAGTCGACCTTCATCCGCATCCTCGCCGGACTGAACCACCCCGACGCCGGTCGTATCGAGCTCGACGGCCGCCGCCAGGAGATTGGCACGCCGCAGCGGGCGACCGAACTCGGCATGAGCTTCATCCATCAGGAGCTTGCGTTCGTGCCGGGCATGACCGTGCTGCAGAACATCATGCTGGGCGTCCCGAAGAAAACGCGCTTCGGGCTGACCGATTGGCGTGCAATCGCGCGTGACGTTGCGCCGATCGCCGGTCGCGTCGGCATATCGGCGCCGCTCAACGCCAGCGTGAAGGGACTTTCGACGGCCGAGATATGGCTGATCAACATTTGCCGCGCCCTGGTGCGCAAGGCGCGCCTGATCGTCATGGACGAACCGACCGCATCGCTTGCCGCAGGTGAAGCGGAACGGCTGTTTGCGATTGTCCGCGATCTTTCCGCGTCAGGGGTGTCGGTGCTCTACATCTCGCACCGGCTGGACGAGATCCTGAACCTGTGCACGCGCGTGTCGGTCTTCCGCGATGGCCGCTCCGTCGCCGAACTCGCCGGAGACGCGCTCCACCGCCCCGCGCTGGTCGAGGCGATCGTCGGCGGTGCAATTCGCGACACTCAAAGGACGGCCACCGCAAGGGCACGCGGCGGTGTCGTGCTGGAAGCGAAGAACCTGACGCGGGTGCCGAAAGTCCGCGGCGTCAGCCTTGAGCTTCACGCCGGCGAAGTGTTGGGCATCGGCGGCCTTGTCGGCGCCGGACGAACGGAGCTCGCGCGGCTGCTTTTCGGGGCGGACCGGCCGGACAGCGGCGAGATGGCGCTGATGGGCCGGCCCTATACGCCCTCTTCCCCCGCGGCGGCCGTCCAGGTGGGGCTTGGGCTGGTCCCGGAGGAGCGCCGGGCGGAAGCGCTCTTCCTGTCCAAGAGTATCGCCTTCAATCTGAGCATCGCCAATCTCGACAGGGTCGCTTTCGGTCGCTACCTGCCGCTGATGAACCGCCGCGCCCGCACGTCTATGGCCGGCGAGATGATCCGCGCCCTGTCGATAAAGGCGCGGAACGCGAGCACGCCGGTCGGCCGTCTCAGCGGCGGCAATCAGCAGAAGGTGGCGATCGGCCGCTGGCTCCAACGCATACCGAAGGTGCTGATCCTCGACGAGCCGACGCGAGGCGTCGATATCGGAGCGCGCACCGAGATCCACCGACTGATCCGCCAGCAAGCCGAGGCAGGAATGGCGGTTCTGGTGATTTCGTCGGAACCGGACGAGTTGCCTGAGCTGTGCGATCGCGTTCTGGTGATGGCGGAAGGCCGCATCGTTCGCGAGCTGACCGGCCTAGCCATGTCGCGGAAGGCAATCGTCGAGGCAAGCTATGTCGAACCCTAAGCACTGATGGAGGACCATCCCTGATGAGCGATGTTGCGATAAGCGCCCGGCGTCTGTCGCCCGGAACCAAGGCGGCGCTCGGTATCTTTGCCCGCTATGGGACGATCATTGGGCTTCTGGCGATGATCGTCACGTTTTCGATCCTGTCGCCCGCCGCCTTTCCAACCGTGGGCAATTTCACCAATGTGCTGAACCAGGCTTCGCTGGCCATGATCATTGCCGGCGGGCTGACACTGGCCGTTGTCGTTGGCGAACTCGATCTCTCCATAGGCTTTGCCGCCAGCCTGCACGGCATTCTGATCACCGGCTTCGTCGTCCACGACAAGCTGCCAATCCCGCTTGCGGTGGTCATCGTCATCGCGCTGGGCGCGGTGATCGGTCTGGTCAACGGCTTCATCGTCACCAAGATCAAGGTCAATTCCGTCATTGCGACGCTGGGCGTCGGAACGATCCTTACAGGCCTGGCCTTCGCCTATTCCGCCGGCGTTCCCATTGTGGCGGGCGTGCCGGAGGCATTTCTCCAGCTTTCCCTTGGCCGCTGGCTGTTCGGCATTCCCAACAACATCATCGTCATGATCCTCGTTCTCGGCGGGCTTTGGGTGCTGGTCGAGCGAACGCCGCTCGGCCAGGAGATCCAGGCCGTGGGCGGCAATGCGGTGGCTGCCCGCCTTGCCGGCGTGAATGTCGATCGTATCAAGATCCTCGGTTTCGTCATTTCGGGAATGTGCGCGGCGCTGACCGGAATACTGCTTGCCTCGCGTCTCGGCAGCGGCACGGCCAGCGCCGCGGACTCCTACTTGCTCACCGCATTCGCGGCTGTGTTCCTTGGTTCGGCGACGCTGCGTGACGGGGAATTCCATGTGCTCGGCACATTGGTCGGCGCTCTCATCATCGCCTTCGGCTTCAACGGCCTCAACATTTTCGGCGCCCCGACCTTCTCGCAATATGTGTTGCAGGGCGCCATCCTGATCATTGCCGTGGGCATGGCGAGCCTGGGCCGCTCGCTGGCGGAACGCTGAAGGAGAAAGCATGACAAGCGAAAACACGCATTGGGAGGTTTACGTCGTCGAATTCGCCCGATCGAAGCAGCAGCCCTGGGTGGATCTCGTCGCAGGCATGTATGACGATGGCAAGGTCGATCTGCCCTTCTCCTTTGTCCTGCTACGCCATGGCGACCGCAACGTGCTGGTCGACACCGGCTTCATTCAGGAAACGAGCACAGCCTTCTCGCTGAAGTTCGACATTCCCCACTGGATTTCGCCGGTTCGCATGCTGGCCGAGCTTGGCATTGCAGCCGGCGCGATCACCGACATTTTTGTGACCCATGCGCATTTCGATCACATGGGATCGATCGCCGAGTTCCCGAATGCAAATCTCTATATCCAGAAAAGCGAATTGCTGTCCTGGTATGAGGCGATCGCATTGCCGCCGCGGTTCGGTTATCTCACCGCCATCATCGATCCCGACACGTTGCGCGCCGCCCTTGATGCATCGGTCGAACACCGCGTTTCGCTGATCGATGGCGACAAGGACGACGTGCTGCCGGGCATCCATGTACGGCTGGGAAGCGGCCACACGATCGGACAGCAATTCGTCATCGTCCAGTCCGCGCGGGGCAAACTGGTCGTCTCCGGCGACTGTGTCTATTCGAAGCGCCAGATCACCGGACACAAGCACGACGGCGTCTATGCGCCGCTGAACAATGCCGTCGGCAGTGTTTGGGAGCAGCTGAAGACCATCGACCGCATCAACACCGCGATCGGCGGCGATCTTGGGCAACTGATCGTCCTGCACGACATAGAGCGATGGAAGGGTCTGCCGGTCATTGCGGAAGTCGAAGGGTTCCGGATCGTCAGGGCCGGATAGGAAAATCGAAGGCGGCCTTCGCGGCAGCCTCTTCGTACGGAGCTCGACCGGTGACGCAGCTCTCATGGGCCGCTCCGGCCGAAAGGACTGTCAAAGACTTACGAATTGCTGGCCGAAGCGACGGTGCTGAGGTTCGCTAAGCGACACGCACCGTGCGCTGCCTCGGCTTGATCGCGGTGGCGAGCAGCAGGCCGGCGACGATGAAGGCGGCGCCGGCGAGATCGTAGTCGTGCAAGCTTTCGCCAAGGAACAGATAAGCGAGCACGGCGACGAAGGCGGTCTGCAGATAGAGCAGCATGCTGGCGCGCCCGGCGCCAAGCGTCTCGACGCTGCGGTTGTAGAGATAGTACATCAGAGCGCCGCCCGGGCCGGCAACATAGGCGAGGGCCAGAAGGCCGTTCGCATGCAGCGCCGAACGATCCCCGGAAAACAGTTCCCAGAGATAGAGAGGCAGTGCGGCCAGCGCGCCGGCTCCCAGCAGCAGGACCACCATCGGCAGAAGCTCAATGCCGAATTTCGCGCGACGCAGCAGCACGGTGTAGAGGCCCCAGCAAAGCGCGCTGCCGACGATCCACAACTCGCCGGGATTGAACCGTAGCTGCATAAGCGCGGCAAGGTCGCCGCGCGCCACGATCACCACCATCCCAGCCAGAGCGACCAGCGCTCCAAGCGCTTTCCAGACACCGAGGGGCTCGCCAAGCACGAAGCGGGCAAGCACCATGGTCATGATCGGCGACAGCGCCATGATGATGCCGGCGGTTGTCGCGTTGGTGTAGTTGAGGCCCGTGTAGATCATGCCCTGACACAAGGTCAGCCCGATGGCGCCGATGGCCAGCACCTCGATCACCCGGGATTGGATCAGCACGAGCATCGCCCCGTGATGACGATGGACGATAGGCAGCAGGATCGCGCAGGCGAGCGTCAGCCGCCAGAAGCAGAGCGCCCAAGGCGGCATCTCGGGGGCAACCCACTTGGCGGCAATATAGACGCCGGCGGACAGGAGCCAGCAGAGCGTCGCGAGGGAATAGGCGAGCGGAAGTGATGCGCCGGGTGTCGCCTTAGCTACATTTGGCTGTGCTATCGGCAGCGATTGGATATCCGTCTCCTCCCATCGCAGACTTTAGCAGATTTGCAGCGTCTTGCTAAGCAGCAACAACAGCTGGTTCACCGGCTGGTGCAATCGGTGGGTCATTGTGGGTCCCGCCGTTCACGGTCTCGTTCCATTCGAACGCATGTTGGCCCATGAGCAACTCGATACCGAAAAGCGCAAGCCGTATCGATTTCGCGCGATACGAATCTGAGATTCATATTGCGCGACAGATATTCGCGCGGTTGCCACAATCTTCTCGCGCCATATTTCTGCCGAGAGCAGATCTGTCGCGAATTCCTGGCCCTCGGATCCGAGCGCCGCTGTTTTTTTCGAAGCAATTGGAAGAATAAGCCACTGACTTCCGTTTGCACAAAGAGCGCGACACATATCCATGCGGAGGACGTCCGATGCATGCCGGCTTCCGAGGGAGCGTACTCGTAGCGGTGTTGGGCGCCGTCATGGCAAGCTGCGCCGGCATCCCGGCGCAAAAAACCGGGGCAATAACCGGCTATGGCCCCAACCCCACTTTACCGAAACCAAGACCGACGCTGATCCCGACTGTTAACATCGCCGAGGCGAAAGGCTGGCAGAAAGGAGGTATGCCGACCCCGGCGAAGGGGCTGACAGTGAACGCCTTCGCCACCGGCCTCGACCATCCGCGCTGGCTGCATGTGCTTCCGAACGGCGACGTTCTGGTTGCTGAAACCAATGCCCCTGCCAAGCATGACGAAGGCTTCAGTCTTAGAAAGGTCTTCATGGACCTGGCTATGAAGCGGGCTGGCGCCGCGACCAAAAGCGCCAATCGCATCACGCTGCTGCGCGACACCGATGGCGACGGCATTGCGGATGTGGGCACGACGTTCGCGGAAGGCCTCAATTCGCCCTTCGGCATGACGCTGTCCAAAGGCAAGCTCTTTGTCGCGAACACCGACGCGCTCGTCGCTTTCCTCTACTCCAATGGCCAGACCCGAGTCAGCACGTCGCCGGAAAAGATCATCGACTTGCCGGCCGGGGACCTCAACCATCATTGGACCAAGGACGTGATCGCAAGTCCGGATGGACGCAAGCTCTATGTCACCGTTGGTTCCAACAGCAACGTTGGAGAAAACGGCATAGCCGCGGAGAAGAACCGCGCCACTGTCCTTGAAGTGGATCGGTCGACCCGCCGCACGCGGGTCTTCGCCTCGGGCCTGCGCAACCCGAACGGGCTCTCCTGGAATCCTGAAACTGGCGAGCTTTGGGTCGCCGTGAACGAGCGTGACGAGATCGGCGACGATCTCGTGCCGGATTACATGACCTCGGTTCGTGACGGCGCTTTCTACGGCTGGCCATACAGCTACTACGGACAGAACGTCGACGAACGCGCTAAGCCGCAGCGCCCCGATCTCGTGGCGACGGCGGTCAAGCCCGATTACGCCCTGGGCTCTCATACCGCCTCGCTGGGACTGACCTTCTCCAAAGGCGCCCGGCTCGGTCCGACCTACGGCAACGGCGCCTTCGTCGGCCAGCACGGCTCGTGGAATAGAAGCGTGCACAGCGGCTACAAGGTGATCTTCGTGCCGTTCCATGGCGGCAAACCGAGCGGTCCTCCGAAAGATGTGCTCACTGGCTTCATCGGGCGTAATGGCGAGGCGATGGGCCGTCCGGTCGGCGTTGCTATCGATCAGACTGGCGCACTGCTCGTCGCCGACGACGTCGGTAACGTCATCTGGCGGGTCCGCCGGGCGAATGGCCGTTGAGCGCAGGTGCCTTTCTGATTCCGACCTCACCAGCCTTCGGCTACAGCGCCACGCCCGATATGGCTGCATTCGGCTACGATCTCGATGCATATGGCAGGCTGAGCGACCCGAGACATAGGTGACATTTTGTACCGGATACATGGGTAACACTTTTGGCTTTTGGCCGGAGGCATTTGGCTCGTCAGCTTCATGCACTATGATCTGGGATATCTCGACCTGGAACAGAGGACGTTGCAGACCATCGGCAATCCGTTCGGCACGAGATTGTCACCCATGTCTTAGGTACAAACTGTTACCCATGTCTCCGGGCTGGACAAATATCTGAATTTGGTAGCGGGAGACCGCTACATCGCAATACCCACTATCGAAGACGCGTCTTCCATTTTCGCCGGCATGCGGCGTAGCTGCAAACTACGAATCTGGGGTCAGGAGTTCGAATCTCTCCGGGCGCGCCAACATTTCAATGACTTAGAAGGACATCGCAGACTAGAGAGAGAAATTAGTCTGCGATTTAGTCTGCGGAGTTCATCGTCTTTCTCTGGTCTCGACATGTGAACGACGGAGAGTTCCTAGCCAAGGGTCCAGTCGCTAGGCTGATGCGCTCACCTCTCGACGTGAACGGTGCGCTGAGGCTTCTAACCAGGATTACACCTGCCGTAGCAGTAGGGAAGCTGAACGTCCGAAGTTGGCGCAATCGCGCAGTTCCCGAAACGAAAAGTCTGACCCGCAGACGACGAACGTCTGCCGCGACGTCAACGTCGGCTTTGCGGGGGCCTCGCCCTACGCCGGAATCCGTTTCGGCAACAAGGCACGAGCCCGGGATCCCAAACAACAACTGCAGAGGAGAGCGCTTTGATCCGGCGTTGCGTACAGGATCGAATGACGCAACGGGTCGACTGCCGCACACTTGTGCCAGGAAGCGGATCGCCAGATTTGGCTCGAGAGCAGGCATTTCGGACTTTTGGGATAAGTCCGGTTCGGGGCATAGTTCATGCCGATGCTCGCGGGGCGCTTGAAGGTCTGGCTCTGACCTTCCGAGCCACGGAGCCGCAACTCCACTTTCGGCTACAGAACTGCTGGCCAACTCCAAGTTCAGATTCTGCCCAAAATGAGCGCCGCCAAGGAGAAGATGACCTTCGCCGATCTGGAGCCGCTGATCTGTGACGCGGACAACGTGGCCGACGTCTTGCTGACCATGCTGGAGGTCTTTTCCACAGTACCTGACGGGAATTTCGTTCTGACCCAAGCGAGGGGGGAGCGCCTTTTCTTCATTGCCACCATTGCAGAGCAGATGACGCGGAAGGTTAAGAACGCCTACTACGAAACCCTCGGGGGCGCCGCGTCATGACCGCGCCTTCAGATGACCTCGACGACCTGCAATTCGATACTGGGAACCTGCACCACTTGCTCGAAGTGCTCTATGGCCAGACCATGGAACAGGAGTTCGAGCGCGACGGGAAGAGGGTCGCTTTGGCGGACCAAATAAGCGCGCTGGCCATGATCGCCCGCGACCTCGCCGAACGTCTGAACGAAGCGGCTGGAGCGTGTATCGACAACGCGATGGCCGACGCCAAGGCCAGAAAGGCGGCATCATGAGCGCCGTCCCGACCGTCGAACCGTTCTGCGTCTCTGACACGTTCGTCACTGGTGCCGGCCCACTCCAATTTATGGGCGACAATCTCAGGCTGACGCTGCATGTCCTGCAGCGCTCGACTTATGACGGCGGCACAGAAAATGCCGTGGTGTCAAAGATTGTTGGAAGTCGCACCGATATGCTGAAAATCGCCGCCGCCATTCTCAGTGCTTGCAACTCCCGGTCAACGCCAGCGGACAGAGCGGTGGAAAACTTCATGGAGTTCCTTGAAGGGCCCGCTGGGCGCCACTGAACCGGCACCCAGACGGAACTGCTAAGCCCGCCGCCTCACGGTGGCGGGCTTTTTCCTTGCGTGTTCCTGTCGCTTTTGTCACTCCCCGCCTGCAGCAGCGTATTTTTTCGCCACTAAATCTCCGTCCTTAAGCTTCTTAACGGTAGTGGTAACATACCCGCTCTTTAGATCCGGCTTTGATCCATCATAGTGGACAGACCAAAGGTCATATATCCTTTTTCCAGAACGCCAAAATTTGTTGCAGTCCCTGTAGATTTTTGGATCACCCTTTGGCTTATTCTTGGCGCACATCTCATTACCACTTACGCTCCAAGTGCCCTTAAAAGTTGCCGTTACCTTAGGTTTGCCAAAGATTCCTTTGGTTGTGCCGTCAGATGCATAGTAAATGCTAGAGACGTCATAAATACCGGTCTTGCCTGAATATATCGCCTTGACCTCGGCTGCGGTTAATTCGACCGCGTCCTTCGGCAGCTTGCCGGCCCATGCGGACGCACACACAAAACTAGTCAAAGCGCCGCCTAACAGAAAAATTGCAAATGCACGCATAAAGACCTCCCTCTCTTTGCCCAAGCAATGACTAATTTAGCATTTCCTCAGAGGAGAATCGAGGCAGGAAATCGCCGACGTGAGGCACTTGCGCTGGCACACCCCGCTGCGCTGCGGCGCCTGCGGGTCGGGCATGTCGGTCAAGGACAGGATGGGTCGCCTGACGCGCATCATGTGCACGCGCGCCAAGGAATCGCGCTCATGCACCAATGTCAGGCCCTATGCGCTCGATCATATCGAAGCGACGGTCATCGACGGGTTGCGCGCCAGGTTGAACGACAAGGCGCTGATCGACCACTATGTCGCCGCCTACAATGACGAGCATCAAAAGCTCTATTCGGGGCAGGGCGCCTCGCGAAAAGGCCGCCCAGCGGCTCGACGCCGCCAGGCGCGAATACGACCGCGTGCTGAACGCCTATGTCAAAGGCATGATTTCGGAAGCCGAAGCCGAGCAGCGCTTGCCAATGCTACGCGAGGAGCGCCAGCACCTCGAGGGCGAGCTCGCCGTGCTGCCGCAGCCGCCGAAGGTCGTGACGCTGAAGCCGGCGCTTGTCGCCCGCTACATCCGCGATCTGGAAGCGCTCGCCGCCGCGATCGGAGAGAATGGCTTCGTCTCGGAAGAAGCCAAGAAGATCGTCCGCGACGTCGTGTCGACCGTGACAGTCTACCCGCCGAAGGCAGGCGAGCAGCCATCGATCCTGATTGATGGATACCTGTCAAACATGGTCGACCAAGGCCTTGGCCACCTCGTCTCCGTTCGGGGGGAGCGATGGTAGCGGGAGAGCGCTACCGCCTTTCCCCAGACCCTATAATTTACCAGTTCAGGCTTCGTTGCTGCGGTTGAGTAGAGCCGTCTGCTGGGAATCAAATTCGGGGGTCAGCAGTCTAATCTCTTCGGTCGTGCCAGATATCTTAAACGAATCAAAATCCAGCGCTTTGGTCCGGTGTTGAAAGGCAGCTTCGCGCCTGATTTCGGTCATAGAGATCAGCTTCGCCGCGTCCTGAAAGCAGACATCGCAAGCGAGGACTCCGGAGGTCGCGGTGCGCAGATCGTGGCCGTTACCGCGCCGCCGATTTTCTGGAGTGATAAGCCGCGCCCGACGCGGCGAATTCGTAACCCTACTCGGCGGCCGTCTCCAATGGCGCCTCTGCCGGCCCCGAAGGCTCGGCCTCGGCACGGGGCTTGCGCCGTGAAAACAGCGACCTGAGCGTGACGTAGAACACCGGCGTCAGGAACAGGCCGACGAAGGTGACGCCGAGCATGCCGGAGAACACCGCGGTGCCCAGCGACTGGCGCATTTCTGCGCCCGGGCCCGTTGCGATCATCAGCGGCACGACGCCGAGGATGAACGAGAAAGCGGTCATCAGGATCGGCCGCAGCCTGAGCCGGCAGGCTTCGACGGCAGCCTCGGCGGCCGACAGGCCGCGTTCCTGCGCCTGGCGCGCGAATTCGACGATCAGGATCGCGTTCTTGGCGGCAAGCCCGATCAGCACGATGAGGCCGATCTGCACGAGGATGTTGTTGTCCAGCCCTCGGAAAGACACGCCGAGCAACGCCGCGAGCACGCCGAGCGGCACCACCAGCACAATGGCGAACGGCAGCACCCAGCTTTCATATTGCGCCGCCAGCGCCAGGAACACGAACAGCACCGACAGTCCGAAGATATAGACAGCGGCATTGCCGGTGTTGCGCTCCTGATAGGCGAGCTCGGTCCATTCATAGGAGGTACCGGCCGGCAGCGTCTTTGCCGTGATCCCTTCCATCAATGCCAGCGCGTCGCCCGTGGAAACGCCGGGCGCGGCGTTGCCCTGCAGCGGCACCGAGACGTACATGTTGTAGCGCTGGACCAGCGCCGGGCCGGTGACGTCGCGGATCTCGATCAACGTGCCGAGCGGAACCAGCGCGCCGGTCGCCGAGCGCACCTTCAGTTTCAAGATGTCGGCGCGATCGAGGCGGAACGCCTGGTCGGCCTGCGCCCGCACCTGGTAGACGCGCCCGAAAGCGTTGAAGTCGTTGACGTAGGCGGTGCCCAAATTGATCGACAGCGTCTCGAAGATGTTGGGGATCGGCACGTTCAGGATGCGCGCCTTGTCGCGATCGATCGCCAGGAAGAATTGCGGGCTCGACGCGGAGAACGTGGTGAACACGCCCGTCAGCCCCGGCGTCTTGTTGGCCATGCCGGCGATTTCGTTGGCAAGCGCCAGGATCTGCCGCATGTCGGCGCTGTTGCGCTCCTGGATCTGCAGCTTGAAGCCGCCGGCATTGCCGACGCCGCGGATCGGCGGCGGCGGCAGTGCGATAATGAAGGCTTCCTTGATGCTTTGCAGGCTGCCGAACAGATTGCCGATGACCTGGGTCGCCGACTGGCCGGCTTTCAGTCGCTCGTCAAACGGCTTGAACCTGGCGAAGATCACGCCCGCGTTGCTGGCGTTGGTGAAGGTCGCGCCGGAGAAGCCGGCGAAGGCGACTGCGTAGTCGACGCCTGGCGTTTTCTGGATGATCTGCGACGCCTGCTGGATGACCGCATCGGTCCTCGACAGCGAGGCGCCGTCCGGCAACTGGACGACGACGATCGCATAGCCCTGGTCGAGCGACGGAATGAAACCGCGCGGCACCGCCTGCACCATGTAGACCGTGGCGTAGATGAGGGCCGCGAAAACGGCCAGCATGGCGGCGATCGTTATCCACGACCCGACCAGCACGCGGATGATGCTCGAATACCAGTGGGCGACGCTGTCGAAGCCGCGATTGAAGCCGTCGGCGAGCGCCCGTCCGAACCGCGCCAAGAAAAAGCGCGGCGGCGCCGCCGCAGCGTGATGCGGCTTGAACAGCAGTGCCGCCAGCGCCGGCGAAAGCGTCAGCGAATTGAATGCCGAGATCGCCGTCGACACCGCGATGGTGATCGCAAACTGCAGGTAGAACTGCCCAGAAATGCCGGGGATGAAGGCTGTCGGTACGAACACGGCTATCAGCACCAGCGAGATCGCGATGACCGCCGTTCCGACTTCGTCCATGGTCAGGTGCGACGCCGGATTGGGCGCCAGCCCTCTGGCGATATTGCGCTCGACGTTCTCGACCACGACGATCGCATCGTCGACGACGATGCCGATCGCCAGAACGAGGCCGAACAGCGTCAGCATGTTGAGCGAGAAGCCGGCGGCGTAAAGCACCGCCAGCGTGCCGATCAGCGACACGGGGATCGCCACGATCGGCACGATCGCCATGCGCCACGATTGCAGGAAGACGATGATGACGATGATGACCAGCAGCATCGCCTCGAGGATTGTCTTGTATACCTCCTGGATCGACTCGGCGACGAACTCGGTCGGATTGTAGACGATGTCGTAGCTCAACCCCTTCGGGAAGTCGCGGGAAAGCTCCTTCATCTTGTCCTGGATCTCCGCGGCTGCGGCGAGCGCATTGGTGCTCGGCCGCTGGAAGATGGCGAGCGCCACGGCCGGTTTGCCGTTGAGATAGGAGTTGGTGACGTAATCCTTGGCGCCGAGCTCGATGCGCGCCACGTCCTGCAGCGAGATCAGACGGCCGTCGTCGGTCGATTTGACGATCACGTATCGGAAGTCGCGTGCGTCGTTGAAGCGGCCTTGCGTGGTGACCGTGTACTGGAACGCCGTGCCGGTGCTGGTCGGCGGCGCGCCGATCGAGCCACCCGACACCTGGACGTTCTGGTCGCGCAGCGCCTGCACCACATCGCCCGAGGTCATCCCCAGGGCTGACAGTTTTTCCGGATCGAGCCAGATGCGCAGCGAATATTCGCGTTCGCCGAAGATGATGAGGTCGCCGACGCCGTCGAGTCTGAGCAGTATGTCGCGCACCCGCGAGCGGGCGTAGTTCGAGACGTAGAGCTGGTCGTAGGTATTGTCGGGCGACAGCATATGCACGACCATCATCAGGTCGGGCGAGGTCTTGGTGGTGGTGATGCCGAGGCGGCGGACTTCTTCGGGCAGGCGCGGCTCGGCGACCGACACGCGGTTCTGCACCAGCACCTGCGCCTGGTCGAGATCGGTGCCCAGCTTGAAGGTGATGGTCAGCGCCATCGCCCCGTCGCCCGATGAATAGGACGACATGTAGAGCATGCCCTCGACGCCGTTGATCTCCTGCTCGATCGGCGTTGCCACCGTCGCTGCGACCGTCTCGGCGTCGGCGCCCGGATACTGCGCGCGAACGACGATGGTCGGCGGCGCGATCTCGGGATATTGCGCGACCGGGAGCTGGGTATAAGCAATCCCGCCGAGGATCAGCAGGACGATCGAAACGACCGATGCGAAGATCGGACGGTCGACGAAGAAATGTGCGAACCTCATTGCTGCAACTCGGCGGTCTCGGCCTTGGGCGGCAACGTCACCATCTCGACCTTCACCTTGGTGCCGGGCCTGGCGTGCATCAGCCCGTTGACGATGATCGTCTCGTCGCCGGTCAGGCCCGCGCGGATCACCCGGTAGCCGTCGAGAAGCGGGCCGGTGCGCACAGGCTTGGCCGACACCATCCCGGCCTCATCCACCAGGAACACGATGCGGCGATCCTGATCGGCGCCGATCGCCTTGTCGGGCACCAGCACGCCGCTATGCGGCAGCGACCCCGGCACGTTGATGCGCCCAAACATGCCTGGCTGGAGAATGCCGTCGGCGTTGGGAAAACTTGCACGCACCCGCATGGTGCCGGTCGCGTTGTCGATCCGGTTCTCGGCAAAATCGAGCTTGCCTTTGAATACCGCCTCCGCGCGGTCGGCGACGCGAACCACCACCTCGAGCCCGCCGGCGCCTTCCTGCATGCTGCCGCCACGCTCCTTCGCGTCGCGGGCGTAGCTGAAATACAGGCGCTCATCGACGTCGAAATAGAAGTCGATCGGATCGCGCGTAACGATGGTCGTCAGCAAGGTGGAATCCGGCTGCACGAGGTTGCCGACCGACACCAGCCGGCGGTCGATGCGGCCGGACAAGGGCGCCTTGATCTCGGTGAATTCCATGTTCAGGCTGGCCGTCGTCAGCGCAGCCGTCGCGCCCTGCATTTGCGCCTGCGCCGAAAGGTATTCCCGCCGGCGGTCGTCGACCGTCGCGGTTGAGATATTGCCGGTCTTGGCGAGTTCGTCGGCGCGATCCAGCTGCATCTTGGAGAATTCGAGCAGACTCTTGGCGACGTCCACTTGCGATTTGGCGGCATCATAAGCCGCCTGGTACGGACGCTGGTCGATGGTGAAGAGCAGGTCGCCCTTGTTGACCAGTGCGCCGTCCTGGAAACTGACCTTGTCCAGATAGCCGCTGACGCGCGAACGGATGGCGACCTGGTCGACGGCTTCGAAGCGCCCGACGAACTCGTCGTCCTCGACGATTTCACGGACCACCGGCTTGGCCGCCGTCACCACGGGAAGCTGCTGGTCCTGCGCAAACGCAGTGCTGCTGAAAGCCATGCCGAGCAGGAATGCCGTCGACATGGCGGCGCGGGCAAGCCAGCCGGCCGATCGACGGGGTCGCCCGCCCGCGTCGCGATGCAATTGCCCATTCTCTGGGGTGTCCATTTGCGTCCTCGCTCGCTGGACCGGAGGTCGGTTGATCCGCTTCTACGCTCAGGCTTCTCGTCGAGATCAGAGCACTGCAGTGTTGTGCATGGCAACATGATCATTTTCCATGTGGGCTGAAATGTCCACCCTGTGGCTGCCCCGCCACCGGGCTAAAAGTCAGTCGCGAATTAAGGGATTCAGGATTCCTTTGATGGACGGCCTATGATTCATATTGGTCGAAGGAGACCGATATGGGCATTACCACGCCGGCCGGATTCTAATGGACTGCAACACTTCGGCATCGAGCAGTGCGTTGACATATCCCTCCCGCTGCAGCCGTTGTTCCGTCTCGCTCGTTGAAGACGATACATCGACACAAAGAACCAGTTCGAGATCCACCGAGGAAACCTGCTCCGCCGTGGCCGACAGCGACGTTGTCAGGCTCACCGCCACAGCGAATAGCACGCCTCGTGCCCGTTCGGGTTTTCTCCGACCAGCGAAGCGTGGAATGAAGGACATCATCTCGGCGCGTCCATCCGGTTGGTCAAACGGGAGGATGCTGCGGCGGCAATTGCACGCGGCGTCAGCCGCGAAACCGCGCGCACCCCAACTCGGCGACGGAAATGAAAAACCCGCCAAGGGGCGGGTCTAAATTACGTTTATGGTAGCGAGAGCCCGTTTTGCTGCTTCCCCCCCGAATGTTCCAATACCATTCGGCTGCCAGGACTCGGTCAGGAAGTAAGACCTCCATGCGCCTTCAGAATCCTGGCTTCTTGCAGCAGCGATGCACGATTGGTGCCAACCATGTCGATCAGGTCTCGAGCAAATCAGTTATGTGCGCGGCCGTCTCAACATCGTGCCGATGCGGAGGCGGACATGAGCGTGGCCCTACTGATGCCGCGCGAGCCGGTCCATGGGTGCGTTTGCTTCGGCCAACCTAGCCAGCGCTTGCTCGACTTTTTGAGCCGAGGCGTCTGTGCGCTGGATATGCCTCACCATTTCCCGCCTCAGCTGCGCGAGCCTTGCTGCGCGAAATACGTCGCCGTATCTCGCAGTTTCAAGGTGGAGGGTCGCGAGCCTCATGGGCGACGATTCCAATTATCTCGCAGTAGAATTCGCGGAGCCGACTTTCGTTCCGATGTCCGACCTTACGCTCGCAAAGGGCTGGCCGGAAGGCCGGGACGAGATCGTCCGATGATGCTGCTCAGTCGACCTGCTCAATCTCCGGACCTGGTTCAGTCGGCAGACCTGCCCGCAAAAGGCAAAGACAAACCTTCCGACCAGTGGAAGACCGTGACGCGGGAACGTGTCGAGCGGCTCGTCAACGCCTATCGCTCGGCAGAAAAGTCAGGCAACTAGAAAGCGCGTTCTGGTCTGCGGTCCAAGTCGAGATGATCAGGCAGTCCTGTCGTGGCAGTCAGCCCGGAGGGACCGCTGCGTGACCCGTGCGAACTCTGTCAGCGCTGCAGGGATCGATCTTCGTCAGCCGCGATCTCGCCTCTACCACGCGCCGTTGCGCGGCCTGTATTCTTCTGCACATCGCGAGATTCTCGGCCAGCATTTCTTCAGTGCGTTGAAGCGCGAGCTCGGTCCGGTGAATGCGCTGCCTGGCGTTGGCAACTTCTGACGTCAAAATATCGGCCGCCATCCCGTGGCCGTGGGGTTCCATAGTGTCCATTGATTTCTAATACATGGGGGCCGATATCGTTCCCTGATTTCGGGCGAAACGGCGGGCCGCAGACGGGCGGCGACACATTTTGAATCATTACCGTTAGGAGCCCGGAAGAAGAAAGTAGACGACGAAGTGATTGTTCGCCTCATTGATAGGTTGTCCGTTTAGCCCGCACTAGGCTGTGTCAGAGCGGGGCGGTTAGAATGCCGGCGTGACAGGCCAGTGAAAAGGCCATTCTGATCAACGACAGTTTCGATTGTTCGTCAGGCCGAATTCGCACGAAAATGGACAAAAGTTGAAACCAGAACCCCCAGGCCATGGTCTATCAAAGACCGAGGCCAGTGTTAGCGGCAATCAATCTTCGACCATCTCAAAATTGGAGCCGGAGATGTTGCGAACTCGCCAGTTGTGGCCTGCATTAGCCAATTCTGTGTTTAGCCACTTGGCAGGAGGAAGCTCTAGTCCTGCCATCATACGAGAAGTTATGCCGTCGTGGCTTAGGACGTACAGTCCGGCAAATTGCCGGACGATTTCAACGCGATTGGCGATTAGGTCCTTTTGAGCAGCATCCTTATCAACGGCCTTCGTCGTCGCGCTCAATCTCTCTTCAACTTCGGCCTGCAGTTTCGCGGGCACAGTAAGAAGTTTCGACACAAAGAAAATCGCCGCCAGCACCGTTGTCATACCTACGGCCGCCACAAGCTTTACTAGCGCTCCGGACATATCGCCAAGGAAATACCAAGTGGCAAAAAACACAGCGAAAAGCGGAGCCAGAGTAACTAGAATGCGCTCCCAATTGTTCCATCTGACCGATGCGAGACTTTCCCGCCAGGCGCGCTTTGCAATGGTCTTCCAGTAGGTCTTGGTCATTGCCGGTTCATAGCAGAATCGAGTTTCCAATTCAAACTGAGGGCAGATAGGCGTTCAGCTTGGGAAGCTAGCCCTTTCGACCCGATTCCAAGGACTTGCCTGTAAAACAGGCGGAAAGTCGCTTGTATGATATCAACGGGTTACGGCGGGATTGTAAAACCGTCGCGGCATCAGCACCGGTACTTATCAGTCTCGGCGATGAAGCACGTGAACTCGCGCTCGACCTCGAAGGCCGCCTCGTCTCTTGTGGCGGCGGTTCCTCGTCTCTTGTGGCGGCGGTTCCTCGCTGCCCGCGGCGCTGGCGCGCCTCGTCGAGGCCCTTGCGCGTCAGGCGGCGCGCGACGCTTATGAGCGCCGCCAGGAGAACACCCATGAAACGAGCGGCACTCTATGCCCGCTATTCAAGCGACCTGCAGACCGACAGGTCGATTGAGGACCAGGTAGCGCTCTGCTCGGACTATGCCGCCAAGCAGCAGCTGACCGTCGCCACCGTCTTTCACGACCGCGCCCGCTCCGGCGCCTCGATCATGGGCCGCGACGGCGTGCTGTCGATGATGGACGCCGCGCGCGACGGCCTGTTCGACGTCCCCATCGTCGAGGCGCTTGACCGCCTGTCGCGCGACCAGGAAGACCTCGCCGGCATCTACAAGCGGCTCACCCATCTCGGCATCGAAATCCGCGCCGTGCATGACGGCCGGGCAGACATCGTGCAGATCGGCATCCGCGGCCTGGTCGGCGCGCTATATCTACAGGATCTTGCGCAGAAGGTGCGGCGCGGCATGGCCGGCGTGGTGCGCGACGGCCGCAGCGCCGGCGGCAAGGCCTATGGCTATGCGCCGGTGCCGGGAAAGCTTGGCGAACTGTCGATCTTGCCGGAAGAAGCGGCGATCGTGCTGCGCATCTTCGAGGAGTATGCGGCCGGCCGAACGCCGCGCGACATCGCCGGCGGGTTGAACGATGACAACATTGCCCCGCCGCGCGGTCGCTACTGGTCGGGTGGGACTATCAACGGCAACCCAAAGCGAGGCTACGGCATTCTGCAGAATGCCATCTATGACAGCCGCATCGTCTGGAACCGTGTCCACATGGTCAAGGATCCGGATAGCGGCCGGCGCCAGTCGCGCGTCAATCCGAAGTCCGAGTGGCAGGAGCATGCCGCCGAGCATCTGCGCATCGTGCCGGCCGAGCTGTTCGCCGCGGTCAACAACCGCAAGCCGCGCAATCGTTGCGAGACGCCGCAGCGCAAGAACACGCGGCTGCTTTCAGGTCTGCTTCGCTGTGGCGCCTGCGGCTCGGGCATGTCGGTGAAGGACAAGATGGGACGGCTGACCCGCATCGTCTGCACGCGCGCCAAGGAATCGCGCTCGTGCACCAACACGCGGCCCTATGCCGTCGATCATATCGAGGCGACGGTGCTGGACGGTTTGCGCGCCAGGCTGAACGACAAGGCGCTGATCGACCACTATGTCGCCGCCTACAATGATGAGCATCAAAAGCTCTATTCGGGGCAGGGCGCCTCGCGCGAAAAGGCAGCGCAACGGCTTGACGCTGCCAAGCGCGAATATGACCGGGTGCTGAACGCCTACGTCAAAGGTATGATCTCCGAAGCCGAGGCCGAGCAGCGCCTGCCCGAGCTGCGCGCTGAGCGCCAGCGCCTCGAGGGCGAGCTCGCGGTGACGCCGCAGCCGCCCAAGGTCGTTACGCTGAAGCCGGCGCTGGTCACCCGCTATATCAGAGATCTCGAAGCGCTCGCCGCGGCGATCGGCGACAACGGTTTCGTCTCTGAAGAGGCCAAGAAGATCGTCCGCGACGTCGTGACCACAGTGACGGTCTACCCGCCAAAGGCGGGTGAGCAGCCGTCGATCCTGATCGATGGATATCTGTCCAACATGGTCGACCAGGGCCTGAGCCACCGCGTCTCCGTTCGGGGGGGAGCGATGGTAGCGGGAGAGGGACTTGAACCCCCGACCCCAGGATTATGATTCCCGTGCTCTAACCAACTGAGCTACCCCGCCAGGGCGGCGAAGGCCCGAAATCCGGCTTAAATCGGCAGGCATATCGGCGCGTTCGCCAAGGTCGCGCGGATATAAGGTTGCGAGGCCAAGCCTGTCAAGCATCGAAGTGGCTGCCGCGCCGGCATATTGCTGGCGCCTAAAGCTTTGCCGGGCAGACATTTGGGCGCACAGGCCGGGGTTGAGTTCGGCGAGGCACGTCGCTATGTCTCGCCCACGAAAGCCATGGTCAGAAATTGATGAAACCGCGCATTGCAGTCCTGGGTTGCGGATACTGGGGAAGCAACCACATCCGCACCCTCAAGGCGCTCGGCGCGCTGCACGCGGTTTCGGACGTCAACCCTGCGCGTGCGGAAGGTTTTGCCAGCGAGCAGGATTGCCTGGCGATCGAGCCGGAGGCGCTGTTTGCCCGCGACGATGTCGACGCCATTGTCATGGCGCTGCCGCCGCAGTTCCATGCCGACATGGCGGTGCGCGCCGTGCTCGGCGGCAAGGACGTGCTGGTGGAGAAGCCGATCGCGCTGACGGTGCCCGACGCCGAGCGCTCGGTGCAGGCTGCCGCCGACAATGGCCGTGTCTTCATGGTCGGCCATGTGCTGCGCTTCCATCCCGCATTCGAGACGCTGAAGGCGCTGATCGACAATGGCGAGCTCGGCGAGGTCCGCTACATCCATTCGCACCGGCTCGGCCTCGGCAAGTTCCACACCGAAAACGATGCGTTGTGGGATCTGGCGCCGCACGATCTGTCGATGATCCTGGCCATCACCGGCACCGAGCCGGTCGAGGTGCGCGGCGAAGGCGCTGCCCTTCTCGACAATCTCAGCGACTTTGCGCATCTGCACATGCGCTTTCCCAACGGCCTGCGCGGCCATCTGTTCGCCTCGCGGCTCAACCCTTACCGCGAACGGCGGCTGACCGTGGTCGGCACCAAGGCGATGGCGGTGTTCGACGATGTCGAGCCGTGGGAGCGCAAGCTTGCCGTCTACCGCCACGCGGTGTGGCAGGACAGCGGCCAATGGGCGTTCACCGCCAACGAGCCGTCCTATGTGGCGGTCGGCGAGGGCATGCCGCTGACGCGCGAGCTGGAGCATTTCATCCACTGCATCGAGACGCGGGCCGAACCGCGCACCAGCGGCGAGGAAGCCATCCGAGTGCTGCGCATCCTGACCGCCGGCACCGTCGCCCACACCAGGCCCTAAGCGAAAAACGCCGTCTATTCGGCGGGAACCCGCGCCGGCTGGACGGCAAGCCGCGTCAGCATCGCCTCGGCTTCGGCGCCGCGCTCGGAGCGCTCGATGAAGCCGCCGCCGAACACGCGCGCCTCGTTGCCGTCGTCGGAATAGAGCACGCAGGCCTGACCGGGCGCGATGCCGGACTCGCCGTCGACCAGCTCCACCGAAGTGACGCCCGCGCGGTGATGCAGCACGGCCGGGCGCGGCGGCCGCGTCGAGCGCACCTTGGCGAAAAGCTCGAGCCCGGCCGCCAGGATCTCGGTCAGCGGGCCATCGCCCAGCCAGTTCATGTTGCGCAAGAAGATCTTGTGGGTTTCCAGCGCCTCGCGCGGGCCGACGACGACGCGGGCCCGGTCGGCGTCGAGATGGACGACGTAGAGCGGCTCGCCGGAGGCGATGCCGATGCCGCGGCGCTGACCGACGGTGTAGCGCAAAATGCCTTCGTGGCGGCCAAGCACGCGCCCGTCTATATGGACGATGTCGCCCGGATTGGCGGCAGCCGGCTTCAGCTTGGCGATGATGTCGGAATATTTGCCCTGCGGCACGAAACAGATGTCCTGGCTGTCCTGCTTGGCGGCGACCGTCAGTCCCATCTCCTCGGCGATGGCGCGAACCTCAGGCTTCGACAGGCCGCCGAGCGGAAAACGCAGATAGTCGATCTGCGCCTGGGTGGTGGCGAACAGGAAGTAGCTCTGGTCGCGGTCGGCGTCGACCGGCCGGTAAAGCGCGCGGTGGGCGCCATTGGCGCCGGAACGGATGTAGTGACCGGTGGCCAGCGCGTCGGCGCCGAGTTCCTTGGCGGTCGCGAGAAGATCGGCGAATTTCACCGTCTGATTGCAGGAGACGCAAGGGATCGGCGTTTCGCCGGCGACATAGCTCTCGGCGAACGGGTCAATCACCGCCTTGCGGAAGCGCTCCTCGTAATCGAGCACGTAATGCGGGATGGCGAGCGTCTCGGAGACGCGGCGGGCATCGTCGATGTCCTGGCCGGCGCAGCATGAGCCGGCCCGGTGCGTTGCCGCGCCGTGGTCGTAAAGCTGCAGCGTGACGCCGACGACGTCGTAGCCCTCGTGCTTTAAGAGACCGGCAACAACCGACGAATCGACACCGCCCGACATGGCGACGACGACACGGGTGTTTTCGGGGCGTCCGGGAAGATCGAGGCTGTTCATGGTTCTTTCGTTCTGCGCGGCGCTTCAATGCCAATGGCCGGAATATAGGTCAAGCGTCCCGGCCGCGCCAGCTTTGCAGGCCGGCTCATTTTTCCAGCCGGGTTCAATGCGCGTGCCGGCAGATATCTCAAATGCCGATGAAAAGACTAACGCGGCGTTCATGATCCTTACCTATCCATTAGGGTCTGCTTAGCCAAATTTTAAAGCTGTGGCGGTAATGTGGTGGGGATTGGGTCTTTGAGTTTTTTGTAGAGAGTACGATGACCGATCTAATTAGACCGCGAGTCAAATACGTTATCGGGCCTGACGGCAGCCCACTTACCATCGCCGATCTGCCGCCGACGAACACACGTCGCTGGGTTATCCGGCGCAAGGCGGAAGTGGTGGCGGCGGTGCGTGGCGGGCTTTTGAGCCTGGAAGAGGCGTGCCAGCGCTACAAGCTCACCACCGAGGAATTCCTGTCCTGGCAGGCGTCGATCGACGAATACGGCCTTGCCGGGCTGCGCACCACGCGCATCCAGCAATACCGGCATTAGTCCGATAAGGGCGCTGATCCGCGCCCTTAAAGTTTGCCGGAGCGACGATCTGGGATTTCAGACCGTCAGCACCACCTTGCCGATCGGCCTGGTGGCGAGAAAGGCATGGGCGGCACCGGCCTGTTCGAGCGGAAACGCCTTTGCCACGTGGACGGCCAGCTTTTTCGCGTCGATCAATTTGCCGAGTTCCACCAGAGCGGCACGGTCGGGCACCACGGACATGCGCTCGACGCGGATGCCTTGCGTCCTGGCCTTTGCCTTGGTGGCATCGCTGACATCGAGCAGCGACACCAGAACACCGCCGGCCTTGAGCACTTTTAGCGATTGCTCCGCATGCTCGCCGCCGAACGGCTCCAGAACGAGATCGATGTCGCGAGCCTTTCCGGTGAAATCATCCTCTGTGTAGTCGATCACCTCGTCGGCGCCGAGCGAGCGGACGAAATCGAGCTTTTCCGGGCTGGCGGTCGCGACGACGTAAGCACCGCGCGCCTTGGCGATCTGCACCGCCAGATGGCCGACGCCGCCGGCTCCGGCGTGGATCAGCACGCGCTGGCCAGGATTGAGCCGGCCATGGCGGACAAGGCCTTGCCAGGCCGTCAGGCCGGCCAGCGGCAGCGCGGCGGCTTGGGCGTGGTCTATGCCTTCAGGTTTCGGCGCAAGCTCATCAGCCGGGACAGTGGCGAGTTCGGCGTAAGCTGCCGCCTGTTTGGGAAAGCGCGACATGCCAAAGACGGCATCGCCGACCTTAAGGCCGGACAGGCCGGAGCCCAGCGCCTCGACAGTTCCCGAAACGTCCCAACCAAGGATGAAGGGCGGCTCGCCAAGCAGCGGATAGTGGCCGCCGCGCACTGCGCCGTCGACCGGATTGATGCCGGCCGCCTCGATGCGGACCAGCACTTCGCCGGCCTCGGGTGATGGCGCGGGACGATCGGCAATGACGAGGACGTTGGGTGCGCCGAAGGAATTCTGGATAATGGCACGCATGGGAGGCTCTCTCCTGCTGGTTTGATATGCCACTATCATTTGGATAGTAATATTCTCTTGTCTAGTATGTACCTTTTTGATATATACGCACCTCATGGATAGCGAAGATTGTTTCCCTTCCGGTTATGACGCGTTCCGACGGACGTGCCCCTCGCACGCGGTGCTTGAGACGCTCGCCAGCAAATGGGTCCACCTGGTGATTTGTGCGTTGCGCCGGGGCCGGCTCCGCAACGGCGAATTGGCGCGCAAGCTCGAAGGCATCACCCCGAAAATGCTGACGCAGACGCTGCGTATCCTGGAACGCGACGGCCTGGTGCGGCGCGAGGTGTTCCCGGTCATTCCCCCGCGGGTCGAATACGAGCTGACCGAACTTGGCCAGAACCTGGCAGGACTGCTCAATCAGATCAGGGCCTGGTCGGAGCAGCATGTGCCCGACATCAAGGACGCCCGCGCGCGGGCGGCCGAACAGCAAGAAGATCTGGATGCCTGAGGCCGGCACCGTTCGGTGCACAGCAATAGCGCTCAAGCGCGACGCGCGTTAAAGCCTTGTTTTCAGCCGATCATGGCGCTGCGGCCGCCGGCTTCCGTGTCGCGCGCCTTGGTGTCGCGCGATTCGAGCATCTCGGCCTTGGAAAGCTCCGCTTCGGCTTCGCTCAGCAATGATTCGGCGACATTTCGCTGCTGGGCGAGGTCGCTTTGCGAATTTCTGAGGTTGTCGCGGCGCAGGCGTGCCGCCTTGGCGAAGGTCGGATAGGCAAAATGATTGATGTCGGTGATGCCGGCCTTCTTCTCTTCGGCCGCGATCTGAAGTTCCAGCTCGACGGCCATGCGCTCGAACTCGGCGATCATCATGTCGAGCTGCAGCAGCTGCCGCCGCTTCTCGCTCACCTGAAATTGCTTCAGCCGAACGAGGTTTTCACGTGACTTCATGATTCGGTACTCCCGGAAACGCACACCTGCACATATCGTCCAATTCACCCGGCAAGGCCCAGGCTTCACCCGTTTCCACCGGCTTTCCCGGAACTATGGGAAACAAACTCCTAAAGTTTTTTGCCGGCGGTAACCATTCGTTTACGGGCATTGTTAATCATACGGCTCAGGACTTAAGGGCGGGTAAAAATTCTGCTACTCGTCGCGAAACCCGGCCAACGAGTCCGAAGAGTCACTTAGTCTGGCTTATTAATGTGCTGCATTAACGGTTTGGGTCTGTGATTCATTATTGGATTCAACAAGGTGTAGAAAGGGGTTAAAAAATCTGATACCGTCATGGACGGGGAATTAGGTTTTATTAACCATTCGATGGCAGCCTCTGCTCAGGCAATCACTGCTCCGGTCCTGGACGGGTCGTGAAATGGTCCGGCGGCAGAAAAGGGGAATGAAATGCGCGTTCTGCTGATAGAAGACGACAGTGCAACCGCACAAAGCATCGAGCTGATGCTGAAATCGGAAAGTTTCAATGTCTATACGACCGACCTTGGTGAAGAGGGTGTCGATCTAGGCAAGCTTTACGATTACGACATCATTCTCCTCGATCTCAATCTCCCCGACATGTCGGGTTATGAAGTTTTGAGGACACTTCGCCTGTCCAAGGTGAAGACGCCGATCCTCATCCTCTCCGGCATGGCCGGTATCGAGGACAAGGTGCGCGGCCTTGGCTTCGGCGCCGACGATTACATGACCAAGCCCTTCCACAAGGACGAACTGGTCGCCCGCATCCATGCCATCGTGCGGCGTTCCAAGGGCCATGCCCAGTCGGTCATCACCACCGGCGACCTGGTGGTCAATCTCGATGCCAAGACCGTTGAAGTCGGTGGCCAGCGCGTGCATCTGACCGGCAAGGAATATCAGATGCTGGAGCTGCTCTCGCTGCGCAAGGGTACCACGCTGACCAAGGAAATGTTCCTCAATCATCTCTATGGCGGCATGGACGAACCGGAGCTGAAGATCATCGACGTCTTCATCTGCAAGCTGCGCAAGAAGCTCGACGCCGCATCGGGCGGGCAGAATTACATCGAGACCGTCTGGGGCCGCGGCTATGTGCTGCGTGAGCCGGAAGATATCCGCGTCAGCGCCTGATCCCGAAAAGTGGATGCCGGTTTTCGGAAAAGAACACAGTAAAACAATAGGATAGAGCCTCATCCCGATTTCATCGGAATGGAACGACCCCTGATCAGGCGGCAATCTTCAAGGCGCGGAAGCACTCGAGCAATTGCGGCCGGTTGAACGGCTTCAGCAGGTAACCCTGGGCGCCGGCGCGTTTTGCCCGCATGATCGCCCCGACGTCGACCTCGACCAGCGAAATCAGAACTTGCGGCAATACCGGGCTTTCCATGGAGCGCACGCGGCGGATGAGGTCCTGCGCCTGCATGTCCGGCAAGGCGCCGTCGACGACGATGATGTCCGGCATGTCGGCAGTGCACATCTCGATCGCCTCATGGCCGCTGGCGGCTTCGATCACCATCATGCCGGAGCCGCCCAGGATACGCTTTGCAACCTTCCTGATGACGCTCGAATTGTCGACGAACATGCAGCGTTTCATTCCCGGACCCTCTTTGCCATGCGGCGAACCGGCAGCGTCGTGGCATCTGCCGGGGAACATAGGCCGATCTGGTAAAGAAGCCGAAAAGCCGTTAGGTAAAATTTTCCTGAAGGTGTTGTAAGCGAAATCTTCTTTCGCAATGCTTCATCCAATCAATCTGCAAGCCCGTCTGACAGATGTTAGGACGGCGCCGCAAATATGACCTGGAGAAATACTTCGCGCTCTTTTGGAGAACTTCAGGCTACGGAAAGGACGATCTCGTCGGCGGTCGCATGGATCGATATTGTCATGTTGGCTTCGCGGGCCAAAAGCAGCGTGTAATAGGGTTGCACCGAATGCGCGTCGATCGGCTCTTCCGGTCTGTGGCCGGAATGCAATTCCAGGAATTTGGGCGGCACGCGCAGCATCGGGCCGCTCGCCGCGAGCGCAAAGCGCGGCTCGGTCTCGAGGTTCTCCAGCGTGACCACCAGCCTGCCGCCGCGCGGAATGGCGGCGTTGGCGACGAGGATGAGGTTGAGCAGCAGCTTGACCTTGTTCTTGGGCAATAGGGCGCGGGTTCCGTTCCAGACCAGTTCCGGCTTCTCGTTCTTCAGGAAGGCGATGGCCACGGCCTCGGCGTCCCCGGTGTCGATCAGCATGCCGGCCGAACCGGCGGCGCCGAAGGCGATGCGGGCGAATTGCAGGCGGGCGGAGGCGTTTTTGGCGCTTTGGCGGATCAGCTTCATGGCGTCTTCGTCGGCGCCGCCTTCGTCGAGCAGCTCAAGCCCGTTGTTTATGGCGCCGACCGGCGAAATGATGTCGTGGCAGACCCGGCTGCACAGCAGCGCTGCCAGGTCGGGTGCGGAAAGGGTGAAAAGCTCGGCCATCGGCAAAAATCCCTGCAAATTTCACAACAAAATGACCGGGCGATCATGATCACGCCTGTCCACACGAATCACCCTCTCTCCCAAGCATTGTGAATACACAGCGCTTGTGCGTGCAGCAACAAATCCAAAATTATCATTGTCGAAAATGGTGTGTTCACGCAGCCTGGGTGCTGCGCGGGCATGCGAAAACAGCCTTCGAACCGCCATGTTCATGTGAGAGTTTAATGGTTGAAAAAGGATTACGGCATAGTTTGCCCCTAACAGTCATCCTTAACGGCCGCCAAAGAGCCGTACGGGTGCGAGGCGTCGGCGAAAGTGCTCCCTGACGGAGATTGGAAGCATGGTTTCCCGATTCTACGACCGGACTTTTTTCCGTGTCATCTCAATGACGATCGCGCTCATCGGCCTTGTCGCCTTTTCGACATCGGCCGCGCGGGCGCAAGAGTACACCGCCCAGGAGATCGTTGATTCCGGTCATAAATTCTTCGGCGCGACATCGGGTGGGCTGGCCACGGTCGTCGAGAAGATTTTCGCCACCTATGGCCTGCCGAACGGCTATCTGCTCGGCGAAGAGGGGTCCGGGGCGCTGATCGGTGGCCTGACCTATGGCGAAGGCACGCTCTACACCAAGAATGCCGGCGATCACAAAGTGTTCTGGCAAGGCCCGTCGCTCGGCTGGGATTTCGGCGGCGAGGGCTCGCGCGTGATGATGCTGGTCTACAATCTCGACGATGTGAGCAGCCTCTATAACCGCTTTGGCGGCGTCGCCGGCTCTGCCTATGTCATCGCCGGCGTCGGTTTCAACGTGCTGAAGAACAACAATGTGCTGCTCGTGCCGATCCGTACCGGCGTCGGCGCCCGTCTTGGCGTCAATCTCGGCTACCTCAAGCTCACCCAACGCGCGACCTGGAATCCGTTCTGACCTGCACGATGGCGCCACTGCGGTTGGCCCTGTGATCCCACGGTCTGAGCTTTGCCGCGGCAGACCCTTGCCGCGGCGCCGGATTTCCGTCATGCGAAGATGGCAAAGTCGAACTTTGACCATTGCCTGCCGCCCATAACGGCCGGCCATGCATAACGGATAGTCATCTTGGTCCAGTCGATCCTGTTCTTTGTCCTCGGCTTTCTCTGCGCGGGCTTTCTGGCGCTGATGATTGCCCCGGCCGTCTGGCGGCGGGCGGTGGCGCTGACGCGCAGGCGCGTCGAGGGTTCGATGCCGCTGACGCTGGCCGAGATCCAGGCGGACAAGGATCGCGTCCGCGCCGAGTTCGCCGTTTCGGCGCGCCGGCTCGAAATGACCATCAAGTCATTGCGCGAGAAAGCCGCCGAACAGCTGGTCGAGATCGGCCGCGACCGCGAAGCCCTGAAGGAATTGGCGGCCGAGCGGCAGGACAAGAACCGGGTCGTCGCCGACCTCACAACCAGGAGCGAGGAGCTTCGCAAGCGCGATGAGCAGCTGCAGCAGCTGTCGGAGAGGCTTGCGGAGACCGAGCGCGCGCTCGAAAAGCGCGGGCTCGAACTGCGAAAACTGGAGCACATGTATGACGACGCCAGTTTTTCGTCCAGCAGCCGGCAGATCGAGTTGGTGGCGCGCGAATCCGAGCTGCAGAAGCTGGCAAGCGACATTTCGCTGCTGCGCGGCCAGCGCAAGGAGGCGGACAGGCGCAGCCAGGAATTGACAGCCGAAAGCAAGGTTTTGCGGGACGCGCTGAAGGCCGAGAAGAAAAGAACCGGCGACTTGGAAAAGAAGGTCGAACGCCTGCTCGCCACGTTGGCCGATCGCGAGGACAGGCTGGAGCGCCGCGAAAAGGAACTGGTGCGCCTTCGCGAAAGGGCGAAAGGCGCTGAAAGCCCGCCTGCGGCGGCCCTTGCCGGCATGCCAGGAAGCCAGGTCAATGCGACCGCCAACGGCGACATCGAAAAGGCAAGCGCCAAGCTCGATGCCGACCGCGAGCGGCTGGAGGCCAGGCTGACATCGCTGGCACGCGAGAACAGGAGGCTGAAGACAGATCTTGCTGCCGTCGAAACATCGAAATCACACGCCGGAGACGATACCGGCAGCGCCAGCGCGGCATTGCGCGAAGAGATGAACGATCTGGCAGCGCAAGTCGTCGCCTTGACGGCCAAGCTCGACGGCCCGGATTCGCCGATCGCCCAGGCGCTTGCAGCGCCTGAGGATGCGCGGCCGGAGAGCGGCGGACGCAGCCTTGCCGATCGCGTGCGGGCGCTGCAGAAGGCCGCATCGACCAACTGAGACGCCGCAAGCGCAAGAGCGAGACGCCCGGCTCTAAAGCGCGTCGTGTTCGACCGGCCTCATGCGACGCGCTTTATGTTCTTGTTTTGATGCATGTCGTTACCGCAAAACCGCTGCACACTTTTGCGCGACATGCATCAGGCCCCGGAAAAATGATGAAGTGCGATGGCTGACGCCGCTGCGACATTCAGGCTGTCGAAATCCTGCGCCATACCGATCCGCAGCGTCTGCAGGCGAGCAAGCAGGCTTTCCGGCAGGCCTTCGCCCTCGGTGCCGAGATAGAGAGCCAGCCGCTCGTTTCTCTTGGCATCGCGAATGTCGATTTGCCCGTGCGGCGACAACGCGAATTGGCTGAAGCCTTGCTGGTCGAGTATGGCGATGCAGCCGGCGGCGTCGGCAAAGGAGGCGAAGGGGACTTTCAAGGCGGCGCCCACCGAGACGCGGATTGCCTTGCGGTACAGCGGATCGCAGCAGGTCGGATCGAGAAGCACGGCATCCGCGCCAAAGGCGGCGGCATTGCGGAAGATCGAGCCCATATTGTCATGATTGGCGATGCCGACCAGCACAACGATCAGCGCGCGGGCGGGCAGCGCGCCGAGCAAGGCCTCAGCGGAGATGGCCGCACCTTTGCGGCCGATCGCCAATATGCCGCGATGCATGTGGAATCCGGCGATCCTGTCCATGATTTCGCTGGATGCGACATAGATCGGGAGCCCGGCAGGCGCCTTGCGCAGGACGTCATCGAGGCCGGCCAGCCGGTTTTCGAGTACCAGCACCGATTCTGCCTCGAAGCGCCGGGCGGCGAGCAGCGTGTCGAGCACCACCTTGCCTTCGGCGACGAAACGGCCTTGCCGGCCGGCAAGATCTCGCTCCCGGATGTCGAGATAGGCGGCGACGCGGGGATCCTGCGGGTCGTCTATGCGGATCGGATTCATGGCTTCCTCGGCCGACCATGGCATCGGCCGCGAATCGGGATTCGGTTTCGGAAGGCATGATGCCGGATCCGAAGCTCGGACCGTATCTCAGCGTCCAAATGGATGCACGCCGTTCGAACGGTCAAGCCCAATCACTGGACGCCGGGCCGAGGCCCCCTGGCGACGAGAAATACTTGATTCCCGCGGCACGGCCCTTCGGCCAAGCCGCTTCAATTCAGAATTTCGATCGGGCGAAGGAACCACACAGGGCCATGCCGCGTCATAGAAGCGGGCTCCTGCTGCAGTCCTGGGAGGACATCGATGATCAGGCTCCTCCTCGTCTTCGCCGCCACGCTTGCCCTCGCATGCGGCGTGGCTCGCGCAGCCAAGCTCGATCCAGCCACCGTCAATCAGGCCCAATTCACTATCGGCGAACCGAAGGGTGTCGATCCGATGCTGCTGAAGGCGCAGATCCTTCTGGATCGCGCCCGCTTCTCGCCGGGCCTGATCGACGGTCGTCTTTCCCAGAACTTCGCCAAGGCCGTCGCCGCGTTTCAGGCGGCAAACGGACTTCCGCCCGACGGCAAGCTCGATCCACAGACCTGGAGCAAACTCATCGCAACCTCCGCCAGGCCGGTGCTGGTGACCTATGAGGTGATGCGCAAGGACGTGCGCGGACCTTTCACCAAGCGTATTCCGGCCCGCTTGGAGAGGATGGCCCGCTTGCGGCGGCTCGGTTACCGCAATGCGGTGGAGAAGTTGGCCGAGCGCTTCCATATCAGCGAACAATTGTTGAGAATGCTTAATCCTGGCACCAGTCTCAGGAAACCAGGCAGGACGTTGGTGGTGCCTGATGTCGGCAGGGGCGACCCTGCCGCCGGGGTTGCCGCCGTCGAGATCGACAAGGGCGCTCGCCTGGTGCGTGTGCTCGACCGTGCCGGCAAATGGCTGGCGGTCTACCCCGCCTCGATTGGGAGCGATGAGAAACCGGCGCCAAGCGGCACGGCAGAGGTCAAGCGCGTGGTGCACAACCCTACCTATCACTACGATCCGGACTTCGCTTTCAAGGGGGTCAAGACCAAGCGGCCCTTCACCATCGCTGCCGGGCCGAACAATCCCGTGGGATTGGTCTGGATCGATCTCTCCATCGAAAGCTACGGCATCCACGGTACGCCCGAACCGGGCAAGATCGGCACGACCTTTTCGCATGGCTGCATCCGGTTGACCAATTGGGATGCCGAAGACCTTGCTTCCATGGTGCAGCCGGGCACGAAGGTCGAGTTCAAGGACGAGATTGCGCAGGCCGCCGACGAGCGCGCTGAGTAGCAGGCGGACTTGGCAGCAAAGCGGACTTGCCGGCCAAACGGACTTGGCGGGGCATCCTCCGCTCCGGCCGCCCCGGCCAATCAGGTCCCGGCGCGACGCAGCCGGTGAGCCATCTGCGACAGCTCACCTTCGCCGAAAATGCCGTCCAGCATGTGCAGCAATTCGCGGACCGCCGCGGATTTGCAGGAATAATAGATCATTTGCCGATCGCGGCGGGTCTCGACAAGGTCGGAAGCCCTGAGCTTGGCCAGATGCTGCGACAGGGCGGATTGGCTGAGCGACACCTTCTCGGCTATGGCGCCGACCGACATCTCGCCCTCGGCCAGATAGCTCATGATCAACAAACGTTTTTCGTTGCCCATCAGCGTCAGAAACGCAGCCGCGGTTCCGGCGTTGGCGACTAGTTTGTTCGAGACCATAGATCCCCCATGCCTTCTTGCTCATCCGCCGCTATGGGGGCAATAGCGTCGGATTCCATAGACTTTCCCTATAGATGCACGCCAGCGATTCAGCGTCACTCGCAAAGGTAGAACATTTCGCTCAAATCTCAAGGCTTGCTTTCCATGCAAGCCGATTAACCGTGCGGCTGTGATTAATTTGCCGATCGGGCAGCCTTTGCCATGTCAACCAGGACAGGCCTGAGGTCGCGCGCCGCTCTCAGCGGCTCGGGGAAGAAAACCCGACAGACATTGTCGCCCGATATGAGATCCATCCCGTCGGCGTCGAACCCGGTGACGATCCAGCCGTCACTCTCGGCCCCGCCGAAATGGCTTGCGTAGAGGGCAATCGCATCGAGATGGTCGGCGTTCATGTGGTCGAGCGCCGATTGCTCCCCGGCGGCAAGCTCTTCGACGATCGCTCCCGTCGCGACCAGATCGGTGCGGTCGAGCAGATAGGCCTTGCCGAAGCCGCCGTTCAGGCTGGCGCGCTCCGGTTCGAGCCGGAAGATCGAGAAGTCGCCGAGCCCGGCATAGAGTTTTGCCTTGGGATTGCGGTTGAGGTAGCGCCGCTCGGCGCGGGCGTGCTCGTTCGAGCCGCGTTCCAGCCGCACGGCGCGGCAGACGAGCGTCAATCGCGGATGCGCCAGCGGATCGCCCTTGCCGGGTTCGCCGACGAGCAACGAACAGCGCGGGTCGGCAAGGATGGCGCCGGTATGGGCGGACAGCATCGATACCAGGATCAATGGCGTGCCGTCGATGTCTGTGGCGACGCCGACCCGGCTGGCCAGCGGCGAACCGGTTCCTGGTTCGAGCACTGCCAACGCGCCGAAACGGGCGCTGCGGATCAGCGTCTTTGCCAGCCTGATCGCCTCGGGATCGGTCGCGCGGATCACGTCCTTTTTTGGTTTGTCCAAAGCACCACCGTCGCGTTTATTTCGGCGCCATGCGGATAGCGCCGTCGAGGCGAATTGTCTCGCCGTTGAGCATCTGGTTCTCGATGATGTGCAAGGCAAGTGCCGCGTATTCCGAAGGCTCGCCCAAACGGGAAGGGAAGGGCACAGCGGCGCCGAGCGAATCCTGCACCTCCTGCGGCATGCCGGCCATCATCGGCGTCCTGAAGATGCCGGGTGCGATGGTGCAGACGCGAATGCCGGAGCGGGCGAGATCGCGCGCCACCGGCAGCGTCATGCCGACGACGCCGGCCTTGGACGCGGAATAGGCAGCCTGGCCGATCTGGCCGTCATAGGCTGCGACCGATGCGGTGTTGATAATAACGCCGCGCTCGCCGCCCTGCAGCGGTTCGAGCCTGGCGGTCCGGTCGGCGACCAGGCGGATCATGTTGAAGGTGCCGATCAGATTGACCTCGATCACCTTGCGGTATTGGTCGAGCGGATGTGGTCCGTCCTTGCCGATCGTCTTCATGCCGATAACGATGCCGGCGCAATTGACCAGGATGCGCGGCTCGCCGAGCGTCTCAGCCACTTCCGCGACAGCAGCGGCACCGCTTTCCGCGTCGCTCACATCGCATCGGACGGCAATGCCGCCGATGTCGGCCGCCACCTTGGCCGCCCGCTCGATGCCGAGATCGAGGACGGCAACCCTGGCGCCGCCGGCGGCAAGAGCGCGCGCCGTCGCCTCGCCAAGGCCGGAGCCGCCACCGGTGACGATCGCAATCTGGCCGTTCGGGTTCATCTCGACGTCCTCCTCCGAGCCCAGACTATTCTGCCAAGCCACCGTGCGACAGCACCGGCACGGTCACGCCATCGCCGCGATGTGCTCGCCAATCCTCGCCTGGTCGGCGTGGCAAACCTCGCCCACCAGCCTTGCCACTGCGCCCGGCACGATCTCGTGCGCCAAAAGCCGGTCGAGGTCGACCGGACGCGGCATCGAGATCTGCCCACGCGGCAGCCTCCTGAAGCCGAGCGGACCGTAATAGGGTTCGTCGCCGACCAGCATCACGGCCGGCGCGCCGGCTTTGGCAGCGGCTTCGAGCGCGATTGCCACCAGCCGGCGGCCGATGCCGAGGTTCTTGAAGGCCGGCTGCACGGCGAGCGGCCCTAGCATCAGCGCGCGGCCGGCGCCCGCGGCGATGCGTGTCATCCGTACCGAGGCGACGACGGTTGCGCCGTCGACGGCCACGAAGGACAAAGCCCGTTCATGCGGGCCACCTTGGCGGATCCTGTAGGCAGCAAGCACGAAACGGCCCGGCCCGAAGGCTTCGTCATTGATGGCTTCGATTTCAGGATCATGCGCCGGAGTTTCCGGCAGGTATTTCACGTCGGCAAGGCTCATGGTCTTTGCGTTCCGGTATGCGAGGAAAGGTTTGCTGCAAGCGGCAGCGTTCGCCAGTCAGCGCTTCATCAAGCGCGGGCGCTCTTTCGTCGTCGGTCGAACCGGATTAGGGCAAAGTCGAACATGCGGATTGTCCGCTAGCACCAATTTTCAGCCGCCGCAATCGGCCGGTTGCGCTCGACGACGCAGCTGTTGACGATCTGTTCAGCGCTGGCGATTTCGGCAGGTCCATTTCATGCCCTACATCAGGCAGGAACGCGAAAGGACATTTCATGGGATTGCTAGTCGAAGGCCAATGGCAGGACCGCTGGTACGATACCGGGGAGAGCGGCGGCAAATTCGTGCGGGCGCGGTCGCAGTGGCGCGACTGGGTGACCCGCCACGGCTTCCCGGCCGAAGGGCGAAAACGTGGCTTCAAGGCCGAGCCCGGCCGCTACCACCTCTATGTCTCGCTCGCCTGCCCGTGGGCGCATCGGACGTTGATCTTTCGCGTGCTCAAAAAACTCGAGGACGTGATTTCCGTCGCGGTCGTCCATCATTTCATGGGAACCGACGGCTGGACGTTCCTGGCCGAGGACGGCGCCACCGGCGACACGCTCTACGGCCTCGATTTCCTGCACCAGATCTACACCAGGGCCGATCCCGGCTATTCGGGCCGGGTCACCGTTCCCGTGCTGTGGGACAAACGCGAGCAGACCATCGTTTCTAACGAATCCTCCGAGATTATCCGCATGCTCAATTCGGCCTTCGACGAATGGGGCGATGCCAAGCTCGATTTCTATCCGCAACCGTTGCGCGGCGAGATCGATGCGGTCAATGCGCTGGTCTATCCCGCGGTCAACAACGGCGTTTACCGTGCCGGCTTCGCCACCACGCAGGCAGCCTACGAGGAGGCGTTCGGCGAATTGTTCTCGACGCTCGACATGCTGGAGGACCGTCTGTCAAGGCAGCGCTATCTCGTCGGCGGCCGCATCACCGAGGCGGATTGGCGGCTGTTCACGACACTGGTCCGCTTCGACCCGGTCTATGTCGGCCATTTCAAGTGCAATCTGCGCCGCATCGCCGACTATCCGAACCTGTCGAATTATCTGCGCGACCTCCACCAGGTGCCAGGCGTCGCCGGCACGGTGAATTTGCACCACATCAAGTCGCACTATTACGGCAGCCACGAGACCATCAACCCGACACGCATCGTGCCGGTCGGGCCTGAGCTCGACTATGGCGCGCTGCACGACCGCGACAGGTTCAGGAAGGCGGCGTGAGACCGGCGCCCTAGCGGAAGGTTTCTGAGTCCATCTTTGCCCGTCTGACGAGATCAGCTTTCAATGTGGTATTTCCAAATCGATTGGAGTAGCCGAGCGACGTTGCCAGGAACGCCACGATGCCGCCGATCATGACGATCTGGACCGACATCTGGAGCGGGATTGCGCGAAACGATCCCGACAGCAGAAGCACGGCCATTCCCAAACCCATTTCTATCAGGCTTGAGAAGCCGACCATTTTCCAGAATTCAGTGCGAGTAAAAAGCCGAGCATGTCGCTTTATAAAAACGAAATATGTCACGAATGCCGCAAAAAGTTGTATTGCGAACTGGATGCCTCTTCCACTTTTTTCCAACCTGGATGGATCTATCCCAAGGACCATTGTCGAAATTAAGGCTGTAGCAAGAATTGTTGTCACAGTAATTACCGTGTAAAGTGAGATATATAGTACGATTCTAAGCCTGTCGTTTTGGCTATGTTTCATTTTTCTCTTATCGCCTAATATATATATTTCTCTCGGAGAACAATGGATGTTGCCGGCCTAAACCGAAGCAGCCAAAGCTGTTGGAGAGATGATCTACCAGTAAGGCGATGCCGAATTCCCCTCAAAAACTTCGGCAATCCGCCGCAGCGTCGCCGGTGTCGTGCCTTCCGGCAAGCGGTCGAGCGGAAAGAAGCCGGCTTCGGCGATCTCGCGGTCGGGCAGCTTGGGTGCTGGCTGATCGAACTCCTCGACCAGATAGAGACCGACATGATCGCGGCGGCTGGCGCGGCGGTTGAAATGCAGGGACTTCAGCACCGGCGGTCCGGTCAGCGCGATGTTGCCTTCCTCGAAGACTTCGCGCGTCAGCGCTTCGATCATCGTCTCGCCCAACTCGACGCCACCGCCGGGCAGGTGCCAGCCAGGGACATAGGTGTGGCGGATGAGGAAGATGGAATTGGAGGGGCGGTCGTGGATCAAGCCGCGCACGCCGAGCGTCATCGGCCGCCGCAGTACGAAGTACAGGTGAAACAGCCTTGCCCTGAAGCCTGGCCAGCCGGTCTGGCGCAGGGCTTGCTCCGGATCCGGCGTCATCGTCCGCGAAACCGTGAGTGGAAAGCCGCGCGCGCCTCGCCTATGAAGAAAAGATGTTCAGGCTCGCGCATATTTCCGATGTCCATCTGGGGCCGCTTCCCGATGTAACCTATCGCGATCTCGCCTCCAAGCGCGTGGTCGGTTACGTCAATTGGCAGCGTAACCGCCGCCGCCACATGCACGACGCCGTCATCGACACGATCGTCGCCGACATGAAGGCCAGCGGGCCGGACCATCTCGCCATCACCGGTGACCTGGTCAATCTGGCGCTCGACGGAGAGATCGAGATGGCCAAGCACTGGCTGGAGACGCTGGGCTCGCCGAATGACGTGTCGGTCGTGCCAGGAAATCATGATGCCTATGTGCCGGGCGCCTTCGACAAGACCTGCCGGTCCTGGGCAGCATGGATGACCGGCGACGGCGTCAATACGCCGGTCGACCGCAACACCTTTCCCTATCTGCGCGTGCGCGGCGATGCTGCGCTGATCGGCGTCTCCACGGCGCGCGCCACGGCTCCGTTCATGGCCAACGGCTTCTTTCTGGAAGGCCAGGCGGAAAGGCTGCGCGACATGCTCGACGCCACAGGCAAGCGCGGCCTGTTCCGGGTGATCATGATCCACCACCCGCCGGTGCGCGGCGCCGTTTCGCAGAACAAGCGGCTGTTTGGCATCTCGCGCTTCCACAAGGTTCTTCACCGGCACGGCGCCGAGCTTGTGCTGCACGGCCATTCGCATGTGCCGTCGCTCTTCTTCATCGGCGCCCGCAAGGCCAAAATCCCGGTGGTCGGGGTCGCCGCCGCCGGGCAGGCCCCCGGCAGTTCGCATGCGCCGGCGCAATACAATCTGCTCGACATCGACGGTGAAAAGGACAATTGGCGGATCAAGCTGACGCGCCGCGGCCTGACCGGGCCGGCATTGCCGCCCAGCGACCTGCAGACAATGGAGCTTGGCGTCGAGGCCGAGGCGTCGATGGCTAGAGTAATTCCAGGAAAAGTGTGAAACGGTTTTCCGTCCGGAATTGCGTCAAAACAAAGAGATAGAGCCGTTCAGCGTTTCCGTGAAACGCTGAATGGCTCTAGAAGCTGATTTTCATTGCGACGATGCGGTCCCAGAACAGCACGAGCGAAATCGCCAGGCCGACCAGGGCGCCGGCGGCGATCAGGCCCAGGCCCGAGAAGAAGGCCGACCAGCCGTTGCTGCGCGCAGGGACATGCAGCGGCGGCTCGGCCTCCGCCACCAGGGCGCGTTTCAGGCCGGCGACGGCCTGCTCGATGCCGCCTTCCATCATCCTCTGGCGTTCGACGACGCGCTCGGCGACATAGCGCGTCACCTGATCGGCAACGACCTTCATCTCGGTCGACTCGGCGAGCACGACGCGGCCGATGCGCGTGTCCTTGAGAAAGCGGTAGGTGCGGCGGTCGCGTCCCATGGCGACATGGCTGACGGCGTCGATCCACAGCCTTGGCTGCAGGCCGGACGAGACGGCGAAGTCGAAACTGTCCATGTCGGTGGGTACGTCGCCGAACACCGGCGCGAGTTCGGCGGCAAGCAGATCGAGCCGCATACGATGCGCCTCGCGCATGTCGACGACGACATCGTCGCGGTCGGCGAAGGCGTTCTTGACGTCGCGAATGGCATCGGACAGTTTTCGCGACTGATCGATCTGGGTGATGTTCTCGCCTGCGTCCTTCATCGGCGTAGCCTCGCGGGTTTGGTTAACACCGAATTAACACAGCCGCCAGCAAAATGCACTTGCGAGATCGATGGGTGGGCAAGGGTTCGCTGGAGCAGCACCAGCGCCGCCGCCGTGCCTGTGCGAAGACCGATCAGCTCGCCGCAGCGGCGAATCCCGGACGAAGCCGCCTGCCGCGGCGCCTCATATTGCGACGGACGGCTTCGACGATCAGGCCGGGCGCTTCCTCGACCAGCATATGGCCGGCTTCCAGCACGTGGTGCAGATGAAAACGCTTCGGCAGGCCGTCCGCTTGGCTGACAGGCAGCACCGCGTCGTCCGTCCCCCAAACCACCATCACCGGCATGTTCAGCGTTTCAAGCCGTTCGCTCGGGATGACACCTTGCCGATCATCCCTGGTCATTGCGGCTGCGAGCTCGACAAGTGTCCCCAACTGGCCGGGACGCTGGCGCATCTCGTTGAGGAGATCGACCCGGTGCTGCGGGGGCTGGCTTTGCGGTCCCGACATGGCGGCAAGGCAGGCGCGGATTTCGTCGGTGCCGGCAGCGGCGGCGTAGCGGCGCAGCAGCGGGCCATTGATCTCAGGACCAAGACCGCCCGGTGCCAGCAGCGTCAGCGAGGCCATTCTTTCGGGCTCGCTCAATGCCATCAGGGCGGCCACGGCGCCGCCCATCGAATGGCCGACGAGATGGGCCCGCTTTATCCCGCGTGCGGAAAGGTCCGCAAGGACGGCACTGGCTGCGATCCTGGCCGGACCGCCGCCCGGAAAATCGAACGACAAGCCATGACCCGGCAGATCATAGGCCAAGGTCCGCGCGCCCGGAGCCAGAGGCGCGACCACATCGCGCCAGTCGTCGTGGCAGCCACCGAAGCCATGCAGGAAGACAATCGTCGTCGGGCCGGTGCCCCGTTCGGCAGCGTAAAGGGATCGGGTCATGCAAACTTAATGGGTTTGTGCCGGGATCAGTCCGGATGCCGGGGGGATCAGTCTTTGTGCCGCGATTGGTCTTTATGCCGCGATGGGTTTGGGGCGGTTCAATCGTGTCTGAATTGCGCTTTGGCCGTGCGGATGGCCAGTAAAATTTTCGCGATCAGCTGACGTCGTTCGCGCGCCGGAAGACGTCAGCTGGCACCGCCAAGCCCGGCGGCGCGCAGGGCCTCTACCAGTCGGTTGGTCAGATCGGCGGGATATCTGCGCTCGACGAACGTTGCACGCGGATCGGCTGCGAATTTCGGGAATTTTGTGGTCAATTCCTGCAGCAGCCTGCTTGCCAGCTTTTCGCGGCCGGCAGCGTTGGCACCGATCAGCCGCGCCGCCAGATAATGCGATTTCATTTCCGTCGTTCGCAAGCCGTCGCTGGCAAGCGTCGCCTTGTTCATGTCGCCCATCATGAACTCTCCTGCGAACAGCCCGTAATCCCACCATGTCGGATGGGCGCTGGCGATATCCACCGCGTGAGCAAGGATCGGGGTGCCCTCGCTGTACCTGCCGGCGAAAACGAGCCCGTAGCCATAGGCGGCGGCCATTGCGAGATCGTAAGGATTGAGTTCGTAAGCCTTGCGCATCCAGCGGATCGATTCCTCGGAATTGCCGATGCGCGAATTGAGATAACCAAGGGCGCGGTGCGCATAGGGGCTGGTGGGGCCCATCTGGATGGCGCGATGGGCAAACATCATCGCCTTTTCCATCGTCGCGTCGGCGGGGTAGGGATAATGGTCGGTGACCGCCTCCAGATGCAAGGACGCGAGTTCCGAATAGACGAGCGACGACTTCGCCTCCCGGTTGGCAAGATCTTCGAGGCAGCGGTAGGCGGCTTCGTGCGTCTGCGCGTTCTGGTCGAGATAATATTTGCCGTTGAGCACCAGACACGCCGTCAGCCCGGTCTGGATGCCGCTCTGCTCGATGTAATTGTAGATCGTGCCCGAGGCGGGAAGAGCCGAGCTCAAAATGCCGGAGATTTGGTCCTCGATAGCGGTGTTTGCGCTGTCGCCGGCGGTCAGGTTGCGTGACAGCAGCACGCGGCCGGTCGCCACGCTCTGCAGCTCGAGCATAATGTCGCCGCTGCGCGGCCCGGGCAGGACATCGAACACGAAGCTGGCGGCGTCGGTAAGTGGATCGGGCGGGCTGTCGGCATCACGACCGATGAAGTTGATGGTATCGAAGCCGCTAAGGCCGGCGCGCAGTGATGCAGCGACACGGCGAGCCACGTCGCTGTCGGCCTTGATGGCAATGTAAACCTGGGGGAGGGTTTCAACCGGAGGCGCCGCTATGCTGCCGGTCGCCACCGCGGTCTCGACCGCCGTGTCGCCGCCGGTCAGCAACACCACGCTGCCCTGGCGAAGGATCAGCACACCCAGCATGAGGATGACCAGCGCGATCGCCAGCCAGAAGAACTGCAAATGGCGCTGCAGCGACGGTGCAGCGGGGCTGAGCGCTGGAACGCTCAGCAATGCAGCCGGATGTGCCCGGTTGCGGGCATCCTCCGAGGATCCAGGCGGGGCGCTCGTCGCCGCCTCCTCTGTCGCCGGCTGCGGCTTGCTCTCTGCCTCGGCCTCCGCCGGCAAGCGAATGGCATTGAGTTCGTAGGATGGAACATAGCCGCCGCGCGGAATGGCGATGCGGACCGGTTCGGCAACGCCCTCGTTGGCGAAGTACTGCTGCAGCAGCTCGCGCAGCCTGCCGGCCTGCACCCGCACCACCGCATCGGTCGACGGATCGAAATCGCCGTCCTTGCCAAAAACGTCCATCGCTATGGAGAAGCCCTTGAGCCGGTCGGCTTCGCCTGCCTGCTCGCGCTCGACCAGGTAGCGGAGCAGCTTGCGCGCGCGCTCGGATCGTCCGAACGTTTCGCTGGCCAGCAATCGCTCCAACGTTTCGCGCACTGCGGGGGCGGCAGGCGTGGTATGCTGCAAGTGTCGATCCCTTCGAATTCGGCACAGGTTGAGGTACGATCATATAGCGCTGGCGCCGCCTTACAAGCATGTGCTTATGGTGCGATAGCGTACCCACCGGATAAATATCCGGTGGCTGATGGCGCGGGCCTGGCAGTTTCGGCTAGCCGCCCTTCCGGCCGACGATGCGGTTGGCGGCCGAAACCACGGCTTCGAGCGAGGCGGCGACGATATTGGTGTTGATGCCGGCGCCGAACAGCTTGCCGCCCGGATGTTCCATCTCGACATAGGAAATGGCCGAGGCATTCGAGCCGCGCTGCATGGAATGCTCGGAATAATCGAGCACCGACATCGGCACCCCGACGTGGCGCGACAGCGCATCGACGAAGCCGTCGATCGGGCCAGTACCGGTGCCGGATATGGTCACCTCCTTGCCCCCGTCGAGGATCACCGCTTCGACCACGCGCCGGCCCTTGACCTCGGTGTCGGGGTAGGTGTGGTGGTCGAGGAACTTCAGCCGCGCGCCGGGCTGGTCGACATAGGTGTCGAGAAAGCGCTCGTAGATGCGCTTGGCCGGCACCTCCTTGCCTTCGGCGTCGGTGATCGCCTGGATGGCCTGGCTGAACTCGATCTGCAGGTTGCGCGGCAGGTTGAGGCCGTAATCCGCATGCAGCACATAGGCGATACCGCCCTTGCCGGACTGCGAGTTGATGCGGATGATGGCTTCGTAGCTGCGGCCGACATCGGCCGGGTCGATCGGCAGATAGGGCACCTCCCAGTGCGGCGTGTTGGCCTTGCGCAGCGCCTTCATGCCCTTGTTGATGGCGTCCTGGTGCGAGCCGGAAAAGGCAGTGTAGACGAGCTCGCCAACATAGGGATGGCGCTCGGGGATCTTCAGTTGGTTGGAGTATTCGTAGACGTCCTTCATGCGGTTGATATCGGAGCAGTCGAGCCCGGGATCGACGCCTTGCGTGTACATGTTGAGCGCCAGCGTGACGATGTCGACATTGCCGGTGCGCTCGCCATTGCCGAACAGCGTGCCTTCGACGCGGTCGGCGCCCGCCATCAGGCCGAGTTCGGTGGTGGCGATGCCGGTGCCGCGGTCGTTGTGCGGATGCAGCGAGATCAACAGGTTCTCGCGGTTGTCGAGATTGCGGCACATCCATTCGATGCGGTCGGCATAGATGTTGGGCGTCGACATCTCGACCGTGGAGGGCAGGTTGATGATCAGCTTGTTTTCCGCCGTCGGCTGGACGATTTCGGTGACGGCGTTGCAGATCTCCAGCGCCACTTCGAGCTCGGTGCCGGTAAAACTCTCCGGCGAATATTCAAAACGATAGCCGCCGCCGGCCTTCGCCGCCATGTCGGTGATCATCTTGGCCGCATCGGTGGCGATCCGCTTGATGCCGGCGACGTCTTTCTCGAAGACGACGCGGCGCTGCAGCTCGCTCGTCGAATTGTAGAAATGGACGATCGGGTTGGTGGCACCCTTGAGCGCCTCGAAAGTGCGGGTGATCAGTTCCGGCCGGCACTGCACCAGCACCTGCAGCGAGACGTCGGCGGGCACGTTGCCTTGTTCGATGCACCAGCGGGCGAAATCGAAGTCGGTCTGCGAGGCCGACGGGAAGCCGATCTCGATCTCCTTGAAGCCCATGTCGAGCAGCAGGGCGAACATGCGCGCCTTGCGTTCCTGGCCCATCGGATCGATCAGCGCCTGGTTGCCGTCGCGCAGGTCGACCGAGCACCAGATCGGCGCCTTGTCGATCACTCTCGAAGGCCAGGTGCGATCGGCAAGGCCGACGGTCGGATAGGGCTGGTATTTGCGGGCGGCGTCCGGCATGCCCTTTACCGCAGGCTTGCTGATTTCCTCTACATTCAGACGGATATCTTCTCGTGCGTTCATCGTCATTTCTCCCGGCGGCTCGCGGATCCAGCTTCAGCCGGATTGGTGGCGAGCGGCGCCTTTACCAGAATTTCGTTCGCTTGATGTGACGTGCCAATTTGTGACTGGCCAAGGAGCGTGCGCGTGAGCGGCAATTCGACCGCCGGGCGCTCCTTCAGCGAACCCGGCGATCGCCGATAAGGCCGAGAAGCAGCAGGGTGGAGGCAAGCGCGCGAACGGTCTGGCCGGCAATGCCGGTCGGGCGGGACGCAAAAGAGGTGGCGCGCGGGCTCATGGCGGATTTCATACAGGAGCGGGCAAAGCGAGGCAAGTGGGAGCCTCGCCGTCGCAGAAGCTGCCGATCTCCCCCCGCAAGGGGGAGATTGGATGTCGCCTTGGTTTTCGCCAACATTCAAAGTTGAGGGTGGGGCAACTTTGTTCTTGCTTTGTGCCGGCAGCTATGCTACTAATCTGGCTATGGTGCTGATTGGCGCCGAGGACCCGCCGTCGAGGCGGGTTTTTTATTTCCGGCACCTCCCAGGAGGAAACATGACCACACCCGATCCGATCCGCCGCTTTGTCGAAGCCACCAATGCCGGCGATAGCGAAGCCTTCCTGGACAGTTTCACGCCCGACGCCTTCCTGAGCGACTGGGGCCGGTCGTTCAAGGGCCGCGAGCAGATTGCGCGCTGGAACCAGTCGGACAATATCGGCGTGCAATCCAGACTCCGCATCCTCGGCATCGCAGCGAAGGACGGCACCTACCGCGTTCGCATCGCCGTCGAAGGCAACGGTTTCAACGGCGACGGCGATATGGTCTTCACGCTGGACGGCGAGCGTATATCGGGCCTGGTGATCAGCTGACGCACTGCCCGGCTGGTCTTTACTCCCGCAGGCTTCTCGCCACCAGCCGCGCCACGCTTGGGCCGACCAGAAGCACGATCAGGAAGCGTGCCGATTGCAGCGCCATGACGAAGGAGATGTCGACGTGCTGCGCGGCGGCGGCGATGATGGCGACGCTGTCCATGCCGCCGGGGCTGGTCGCCAGATAGGCGGTCAGCGGATCGATGCCGAGCAGGCGGCTGATCAGGAAGGCGAGGCCGCCGCAAAAGACGATCAGGGCAATGATCGAGCCGACGATCTGCGGCAGCGCGCGGGCCGCGTGGCGCAAGATGGCCCTGGTGAAATTCAGGCCGATGCTCCAGCCGATCATCGTATAGCTCAAGGCGAGCAGCCAGGGCGGCAGCTGCATGGTCACGCCGAGCCCGAGATGGATCACGGTGCCGAAAATGAAGGTGCCGAGGAAGAACGGCGACGGCAGCCTGAAAAGCTTTCCGGCGAGGCCGCCGACCAGCGCCACGCCGAATGTCGCGGCCAAGCCTTTCGGGTCGACCGGCGGAAACCAGACGATGGCCGGCACCTCGATGCCTGAGGTGTCGACCCAAAGCTTGGCCACCAGGGCCGCCGTCATCGAGACGCAGATGACGCGCAGATAGAGCATGAAGGCGACGAGGCGCTGGTCGGCGCCGAAGGCACCGGCCATCAGCACCATGGCGGTGGCGGCGCCCGGCGACGAACCCCAGACGGCGGTGGTGCCGGGCAGGATGCGCCAGCGGCTGATCAGCCAGCCAAGCAGGCTGGATGCCGCGACCGTCGCCATCACGACGCCGAGGAACAGCGGCCATTCCTTGTAGAAGACGGGAAGATATCGGCCGAGATGGAACTGGCGACCAGGCAGCCGACGACCGCCTGGGCGGAGCCGAACAGAACCCGCGGCACGCGCACCGTGGCGCCGTTGGTGCCGGCAGCGATGGCAGCCAGCATCGGCCCGATCAGCAGTGCGGCGGGCAGGGCGGCGAGTTCCAGCGCGCCGGCAAACAGCACCGAGACCACCACCAGGACCGGCCACTGCCAGCCCTTGTGGATCCGCCCCAGGTGCTCGATGGCCGGCGGGTTCGGGGAAGAATCCATAGATCGGCTCTTAGACCGGTCGCGAAAAAATGCGAACCCTTTTTGCGGGGGAAAAGGGCTTGGGTGGTAATGGCACCAGCCATCCGTAGCGATCCTTCGCGCCCCCCTCTGTCCTGCCGGACATCTCCCCCTCTAGTGGGGAGATTGGATGTCACGTCGGCCTTCGCCAATCTCCAAAAAGAGAGCTGTCGGCGAAGCTGCCAATCTCCCCACTTGAGGGGGAGATGGCCGGCAGGCCAGAGGGGGGGCGCTGTCCCGCCGGCCTCTCCTCTATCCCGCCTTCACCGCCGGCAACCCAAACCCACCAACCGGACGCGTCTCCACCTGGAACTCGAAGCCGGCGATGATCGGCCGTGCCTTGGCGATTGCCGCCTGGACTTCGGGCAGCTGCAGCGAAGCTTTATGGCTTTCGGCGTCGGTCCACACTTCGGTCACCCAGATCGCGTCGGCGTCGGCCGGGTCGGTGGCGATGATGTAGTTCAGGCAGCCGGGCATGGCGCCGGTGCTGGCGAGCAGGACCTCCATGACCGCGTCGCGCTGGCCGCGCGTCGCCCGCATCTTGCCGATCAGTCCGTACATTCGCTTTGCTCCGTTGAGATTACGCAACCAGGAGTATGCAGTTCGCCGTCTACGGCATCAACTGGCCGCCATTCACCTCGATCACCTGGCCGGTGATGTAGCCGCTCAACAGAGCGGAGGAGAGGAACAGATAGGCGCCAACGCAGTCCTCGGCGGTGCCGGCGCGGCCCTGCGGGATGGTGGCGATCATGCCTTTCATCTGGTCGTCGGTCGAGTAGCGCTCGTGGAAAGGTGTCGCGATCGTGCCGGGCGCCACCGCGTTGACGCGGATGTTGAAACCGATCAGCTCCTTGGCCATGCCGCGCGTGACGTTGGAGACGAAGGCCTTGGCGGAGCCGTAAAGGCCGGCGCCGCCACCGGCGCCGTTGCGCGCGGCGATCGAGGAGGTGTTGACGATGAAGCCGCCCTGCCGCTTCAGCCATGGGATCGCCTTGCGCGAAGCTGTCAGCACGGAACGCGCGTTGAGGTCCATCACCGCGTCGTAATGCGCCTCGGTCTGCTCGGCATAGGGCACGCGGCCGAGCATGCCGCCGGCATTGTTGACGAGGCCGTCGAGCCGGCCGAAATGTTGCGCACTGTCCTCGACGACGCGCTCGACATCGGCGGGGATCGAGAAATCGCCCTGGGTCAGGAACACGTCGCCGCCACCGTTGCGAATGGTCGCCGCCAGGTTTTCGGCAGCCACCCGGCTCGAATTGTAGTGCAGTGCGACGCGACATTTCTGCGCGGCGTAGGCAAGTGCAAGCGCCGCGCCGATGCCGGTCGACGCGCCGGTGACCAGCACCGCCTTTCCGGCAAGGTCGGGGATGACCAGAGAGGGGCTGACAAGGGTGGTGGTGGCTGGCACGTCTATTCCTCCGGGGGACTCGGCCTGCTCTTCGTAGGCCCTCGCAGTCCTCGCGTTCAAGTCCGTAAAAGCCTATGGCCTGAGATAGGCGTAGCCCTGGCGCTGCAATTCGGCGAGCTTGACGACACCGCCTCTGTCGGCGGCATGGAAGCCGTCGAGCAGGTCGGCCAGGCCGATATCCATGCCGTGCATGGTGTTGGCGCAAGCGTGCGGGCTGAGCCCATCCTGGACAAGGCCGGCGAAACGCCCGGAAATGGCGGCGGATATGCCCTTCGACTTGAAGGCGGCAAGTGCTGGGCCGTGCACGACAAGCGCGATGTCGACCTTGCCGTCGGTGCCTTCGAAGTGGTTCTTGATGTTGCCGAGCACGAAATTGACCTTGTCGAGATCGCTGAGGTGATAGGCGACCTTTTGCCTTTCCTCTTCGACGGCCTTGACTTCAATGGCTGCCGCCTTGGTGGGGCGCAGCCCGAAAAGCCCGGCGGCCCCGGCAAGACCGACGCGGAAAATATCGCGGCGTCGCATGGCTTCATCTCCCATTTAGCCGGCCCGCGCAAATTGCGTGGCCTCGGCCTCGATCCTAGCATAAATTGACGTCACGTCTTGTCGGGGCAATGGAGGGGTAGCATGACGTCGAGGACCATAACGGGGACCATTGTGGGCGCCGGGCTTGGGGCTGCCTTGCTTTCCGCCGTCGGCGGCGCTGCTTTCGCCGATGACACGCTCAAACTCACCGAGCTCAGCCCCGACGGCAAGGACGCCTGTTTCGGCCGCGTCTACGACGCCGCGCATCTCAAGTCGCATCCGCACCAGAAGGTGGCGCGCATCTTCTTCTATTACGGCCGCGATCCGGTCAGCCGGCCAAACGAGGAGCCAAGCACCGGCATCGATTCCTCCTACAATGGCTTCATGGCGACGACGGTACGCGGCGCCAAGGCGCCGGAATGGCTCGGCGGTTGGTGCAGCCATGAATCGGAGGACGGCAAAACCGGTCCGATCCGTTGCGGCATGGACTGCGATCGCACCATGGCTTCGCTGAAGGTCGACGACAAGGGCCGGCTGATCGTCTCGGACGTGCAGCCCGATCTTTATCTCGATGCCGGATCGGAAGACGAGCTCGGCAAGGCGGAGTACGAACGGCAGGCGTTGGGCAAGGACGACAACGGCTTCAGGCTCGATCCGATGCCGGCCGCGACCTGCAAGGCGGAGTTCGCCCGCATCGACCCGATCGATCCGGCACTTGGCCCGCCATTGCGCGAGCGGCTGAAGCCGGACCAGGCCTTCTGCTACGGGCGTGACTATGATGCCGCGCATCTCGGCTCGCATCCCGATCAGCTGACCCAGACGATCCGGGTTTTCCGCGGACCGGTCGAGCTGGCATCCTTCGCCAAGGGCGGCGACCTCGCCAATTGGCCGAGCGGCGCAGACATCGCCGTTTCGGTTACCACGCGGCAGAAATCGGCCAAGGTCACGCAGGTCTATAACTGCCAGGGCGAGGGCGACCAGTGGCGCTGCGCGGCGAGCGCGAAGACGGGTGGTGCCTCCTGCGATATCGCGCAAAAGGAGATTTTCCTCCGCCGCGGCGCCAACGGCACGATGATGCTGGCCAACCCAAACAGCGGCCTGCCGATCGTCGATCTGTGCTCGAAGGCGGCGGAAGGCGACACCAGCTCCGACGACAAGGTCTACCGGCTGGAGCCGATGCCGCAGGCCGCCTGCGGGCCTTGATCATGTGACGAGGAGGTGGATGCCATGCGCAAGACAAGGGTGTTTTGGTCCGGCCGCTCGCAGGCGGTGCGCTTGCCAAAGGAGTACCGTTTCGACACCAAAGAGGTTTTCATCAGCCGCCACGGCCAGAGCGTCATTATCGAGCCTCTTGCGCAGGATTGGGCTTGGCTGGACAGAGTGATCGGTCCGCTTGATGACGATTTCGCGGAGGCGGCTCTGGAAAGTCCGTCGGATCAGATCCTCGAATCCATGGCGCGCAGCGGCTCGGAATGAGGGCTACAGCGATCCTTCGCGCCCCCCTCTGTCCTGCCGGACATCTCCCCCACTTGGGGGGAGATCGGCAGCTTCCTCGCGTCACTCACTCCTGCGACTATGGCTATTGGCAAAAGCCGCGGTGACGGCCAATCTCCCCACTTGTGGGGGAGATGTCCGGCAGGACAGAGGGGGCGCGAAGGGTCACGACTGAGCGATTTTTCTGCGCGAATTGCTTCACGCGAACGGCACGGCCGTCGTGCCCTTGGGCAGTTTCGCTTCGTCGTCGGGCTCGACATGGATGATGACGCGAACCGAAGGAATCTCTGCCCGCAGCGCGTCCTCGATGCGGTCGCAGATGACGTGGCTGGCGCCGACCGACATGTCGGCGTCGACGACCAGATGGAACTCGATGAAGGTGGCGCGGCCGGCGATGCGCGTCTTCAGGTCGTGGACCTCGAGCGCGCCCTTGCAATTGGCAGAGATGATGTCGCGGATACGGATATGTTCCTGGGTGTCGACGGCGCGGTCCATCAGCCCGTTCATCGACGAGCCGATGACGTGCCAGCCCTGCCACAGGATGTTCAGCGCCACGATCACCGCAAGAGCCGGATCGAGAACCTGCCAGCCGGTCAGCACGGCGCCGACCAGGCCAATGAAGACACCGACCGAGGTCGCTACGTCGGTCATGATATGCCTGCCGTCGGCAACCAGCGCCGGTGATTTTTCACTCCGTCCGGTGCGGATCAGCGTCAAGGCCCAGACGGCGTTGATGACGGTTGCGACGCCGTTGACGGCAAGGCCGGTCCATGGCTGTTCGAGCGGGGCCGGATGCTGCCACGACCACCAGACCTCGTTGAGGATGAGCAGGGCGGCAAGCACGATCAGCACGCCTTCCAGGACGGCCGAGAAATACTCGGCCTTGTGGTGGCCGAACGGATGGTCCTGGTCGGCTGGCTTGTAGCTGACCTGGATCGCCCAATAGGCGGCGGCCGAGGCAATGACGTTGACGATCGATTCCAGCGCGTCCGAATAAAGCGCAACCGAACCGGTGACGTACCAGGCCACCAGCTTGAGGCCGAGCACGACGAAGGCGACGACGATCGACCAGAAAGCGAGGCTGGCGACCTTCTGCCTGGCGGCTGCTTTGATTTCTGCCGCGGTCACTGGGGAAGAAATCCCAACACTGAGCCCTCGAATTAAGCGGCCTTTTCCTTGGCCTTGCGCGGCAGGTGCGCGACGATGTTCTCGATGATGCGCATGCCGGCATTGTGGCCGAGCGTCATGATCGATTCCGGGTGGAACTGCACAGCGGCGATCGGCTCCTTGCGGTGCTCGAAGGCCATGATGATGCCGTCCTCGGTCTCGGCGGTGACGACAAAACCATCGGGCAGCCGCACCGGATCGGCGAAGATAGAATGATAGCGGCCGACCGTTACCTCCTTGGGCAGGCCGGAGAAGATGATGCCCGGCTTCGACACGCGGATGCGCGACGGCTTGCCATGCATCGGGATGTGCAATTGCCGCAGCTCGCCGCCATAGGCCTCGGCCAGCGCCTGCAGCCCGAGGCAGACGCCGAAGATCGGCAGGTCGCGCGCACGGGCTCGCTTGATGGTGGCGGCGCAGTCGAAGTCCTTCGGCGTGCCGGGGCCGGGCGACAGCACGACCAGGTTTGGCTTCAGCCGGTCGAAGACCTCGTCCGGCACCGGCGTGCGCACCGTCGAGACGTTGGCGCCGGTCTGGCGGAAATAGTTGGCCAGCGTATGGACGAAGGAGTCCTCGTGGTCGACCAGCAGGATGTTGACGCCATCGCCGACCCGCGCGGTGCTGCGTTCGGTGCTGGCGGCATTGCCTGACTTGGCGTCGCGGATGGCGGAGATCATGGCGGATGCCTTCAGTTCGGTTTCGGCTTCTTCTTCTTCGGGTATGCTGTCGAAGAGCAGCGTGGCGCCGGCGCGCACCTCGGCAATGCCGTCCTTGATGCGGATGGTGCGAAGCGTCAGGCCGGTGTTCATGTCACCGTTGAAATTGACCATGCCGATCGCCCCGCCATACCAGGCGCGCGGGCTCTTCTCGTTCTGCTCGATGAAGCGCATGGCCCATAATTTCGGCGCGCCGGTGACGGTGACGGCCCAGGCATGCGACAGGAAGGCGTCGAAGGCGTCCATGCCTTCGCGCAGCCGTCCCTCAATGTGGTCGACGGTGTGGATCAGGCGCGAATACATCTCGATCTGGCGACGGCCGATGACGCGCACCGAGCCCGGCTCGCAGACCCTCGACTTGTCGTTGCGGTCGACATCCGAGCACATGGTGAGTTCGGACTCGTCCTTCTTGGAATTGAGCAGCTTGAGGATCTGCTCGCTATCGGAAATGGCATCGTCGCCGCGCTTGATAGTGCCGGAGATCGGGCAGGTCTCGACGCGGCGGCCGTTGACGCGAACGAACATTTCCGGCGAGGCGCCGATCAGATATTCGCCCTCGCCGAGATTGATGAAGAAGGAATAGGGCGAGGGATTGATGCTCTTCAGCTTGCGGGAAATCTCGGAGGGCTGGGTTTCGCAGCGTTCGTAGAACATCTGCCCCGGCACCACTTCGAACAGGTCGCCGCGCTCAAAGCTCTTCATCGCCTTGCGCACCAGCTTGGCATATTCGCCGGGCTCGTGGTCGCCGCGCGGCGGGATCCGGTCGGCGGTCCTGAACGGCTCGACGATTTCGTCGCGCGGCAGGCCTTCGGTCGAAAAGCCGTCGCCGGAATAGTCGTAGCGGTCGGTCCAGGCCTTGGTGGAATAGTGGTCGACGACGAGGATCTCGTCGGGCAGGAACAGCACGAGATCGCGCTGGCTTGGCTTGCGCTCGAGCTTGTAGTCGACCGGATCGAACTGGAAGGCGAGGTCGTAGCCGAAGGCGCCATAGAGGCCGAGATTGGCGTCTTCCTCGGTCTTGAACAAAGCAGTGATGGCGCGCAGCACGGTGAACACGGAGGGAACGCGGCTGCGTTCCTCTTCGGTGAAGACACGGCCGGGCTTGGCGACCTCGAGGCGGATGAGTTTGTTCGACGTCTCGGCGATCGTGACATCGTCAAGGCCGGCAAGCACCGTACCGATCACCGGCAAAAGCACCTCGCCACGGCGGTTCAGCGCCTCGATGCGCATGGCGCGGCCGCGTGCCGAGATCACCAGCGGCGGATCGATGATGGCGGTATCCCAGCGCGTATAACGGCCGGGATATTCGTAATTCGAGGAAAACACGGCGCCGCGGCGCGAATTCAGGCCATCGACATAGCCGTCGATCGCGCCCTCATATGGCCGGTCATGGCGCTGGCGGGTAATCGCCACGCCACCCGCGGTGACGAAGCGCTCGGCGCCATTCTCCAGAATTTTCGTCGTCATTGCCGTCTCCATCAGCGTCTTTGGGGCAACGGACCCGGGAATGGCTTGAAAAAACAAATGGCCGCCCGGACATTCCGCTGCGGCCACCTTCTATTGTCACGCGAACGCGTTCGAACAGGCCGCTGTCAGCGAGCCCACCACCAAATGGTCTTGATCGAACGCATATTCATGGCGAAATCCATAGCCGCGAAAAGCGGTATGCGCAACAGGTTTGAAAGTCTGTGGGGTGGCTGCTGCTTTCGCAACCCATGGCACATGGCCAAGACCGGCAGTCCTGCCTAGACTCTGCATCAAACAGCAGGAAGACGGGAAAACATCGATGACCGAGCAGATCGACCGCGCACGGACGTTCCATTCCCTCCATGTCAAGGGCAACCCGATTGTCCTCTACAATGCCTGGGACCCAGGCTCCGCCAAGATCATCGCGCAAGCAGGGGCCAAGGCCATCGCCACCGGAAGCTGGCCGGTCGCGGCCGCTTTCGGATTCGCCGATGGCGAGAAAATCCCGTTGGAACTGGCGCTCGAAAACATCAAACGCATCGTTGCGGCGGTGGATCTGCCGGTAACCATGGACCTCGAGGGCGGTTACGGGGTCGCTCCGGAGGTTGTCGCCCGCAGCGTGGGGCTCGCCGTGCAGGCTGGAGCCGTCGGCTTTAATTTCGAGGATCAGATTGTCGGCGGCAGTGGGCTGCACGACATCGCCATACAGGTGAGGCGGATCGAAGCCGCCGCGGCGGCCGTGAAGACCTCGGGTATTCCGGCCTTCATCAACGCCCGAACCGACATTTTCCTGAAGGCGAAACCGGATGCGCACGACAAGGCTCTCCTCGATCAGGCGATCGAGCGGGCGCACGCCTACGAAAGGGCCGGAGCGCATGGCTTCTTTGCGCCGGGGCTTGCCGATGAAGGCCTGATCGAGGCGCTCTGCCAGGCAACGGCATTGCCGGTCAACATCATTGCACTGGCGCATGTGCCGCCGCGCCAGAGGCTTGCCGAACTCGGCGTCGCCCGCGTGAGCCATGGTCCGGTGCCTTACCGGCAGATGGCCGAATGGCTGGAGTCCAAGGCGCGACAGGCGATTTCGGGGTAGCCTGGCGGGTTGCGTCAGTCCTCCAGCGTCCCCGACCTTGCATCGGCACTCTTCCTGTCGCCGACCAGCTTCAAGAGGTCCTCGCCGGCGCGAATTATGCGGCGCGAGCGGCGTGTCAGGATGAGGCCGGCCTGGGGCGCCAACACTTCCGTGCGGCCGTCGGGCTCACCCGGCGCGTGGACGATGGTGGCAAGGCGCGCACCCTTGGTGACGCGGTCGCTCGGCTTCACGTGGTAGAGGATCGCGCCCGAACGGGGCGCCGGCATCATCTCGATATTTTCGATCGGCGCGACGAGTCCTCCGAAGCTGCCAGACGCGGGCAGCGCCTGATCCCGGATGACGCCGCGCGCCACCAGCAGCCGGTAGAGCCCTTCGGCGTCGGCGCTGGCGAGGGCGCCGTCGACGTCGAGTATGCCGCGATATTCGACGGTGGTGGCGACGCGCCGATCGAGGCGCGCGACGTCGGCGGGAACGTTCTGATACGGCATGATCGAGGCGCCTTCGAAGGTGCCGTCGGGATCTTCGTGCCACAGCATCACCGCATCGACGCCCATAGCCGCCGCACAATCCGCCATGGCCGGCCACAGGCTGGTGTGGACGTAGAGGTAGGCGAGGCCTTCATCGTCGCAGTGCAGGTCGAGCACGATGTCGTGGCCGATGGAGAGCTGCAGCAGCCGCGTCTTCAGCCGCTGATCGACCGTGCCGTGCGCCGGCAGGAGCGTGAGGTCGGGCGCGGCGAGCCGCGGAAAGCCGCGATTGAAATTGGTGTGCGTCCCCAGATGGAAGCGGCCCTGATGGTCGCCATAGAGATATTGCGCGCGGCCGATCGGATTGGCCCAGGGCACGATGGTCATATTGCCGCTGATGCGGCCTTCGGCTTCCGCCCTGCTGAGCATCGGCATCAGCGCATCGATGGCAACGACGCCCGGCAATTCGCCGGCATGAAGTGCCGCCTGCAGATAGGCCGAAGGCGCTGTCTTGTCCGTTCCGGTGAAGCGGAAGACGGGGAATTCGTAGGAAACGCCCTCGCTGTCGCCGGCGATGCGTTCGATGGATTTCTGCATGGACTGTCTCCAGGAAACGAGACCGAACACATGCCCTTTCGCCAATACACTGTCGATTGGTCCAGCTTTTCGCGCTATGGGCGCACGGCTCTATCCGGGCCTGGCGCTCAAAGGATCGCGAGATAACGCCTGCGCCCGGCCTATGCCAGCGGCTTCAATTCCTGGGCGATGGTCGGCAGAAGCTCCGAGACGTTCGGGTGGATGTGCACCGCGCGCGCCAGCGTACTGACCGGCGCCTTGGCATACATCAGATCGAGCACGCAGTGCACTGCCTCGTCGCCACCCGGGCCGAGCACCGAACAGCCGAGGATTTCCTTGGTGTCGGCATCGACCAGGATCTTCATGAAGCCTTGCGTCTCACCTTTTTCGACGGCACGGCTGACGCGGGTCATTGGCCGCTGGCCGACAAGGGCGCGGCGGCCGGATTTCCTTACCGCGGCTTCGGTCATGCCGCAGCGGCCGAGTGGTGGGTCGATATAGAGCGCATAGGCCTCGATGCGGTCGCTCACCTTGCGCGGATCGTTGTCGAGCAGGTTGGCGGCGACAATCTCGTAGTCATTGTACGAGGTGTGGGTGAAGGCGCCCTTGCCGTTGCAGTCGCCCATCGCCCAGATGCCGGGCACGCTGGTGCGCAGCTGGTCGTCGACGACGATGAAGCCGCGTTTGTCGACCTCGACGCCGGCTTTGTCGAGGCCGAGATCGTCGGTGTTTGGCGTGCGGCCCAGGGCCAGCAGCACATGCGAGCCGACCGCAGCCGCCTTGCCTGGCGAGAAGGTCACGGCGATTTCGTTGCCTCGCCTGGCGAAGCGGATATCGTCGGCGCCGAGATGGACGGCAATGGCTTCGTTTTCGAGGATCGACAAAATGGCGTCCGAGACGTCATCGTCCTCGCGGCCGATCAGGCGCGGGCTCTTTTCGATGACCGTGACTTCGGAACCGAAGCGGCGGAACATCTGCGCGAATTCGAGCGAGACATAGCTGCCGCCGACGACGATGAGATGGCGCGGCAGCACGTCGAGATCCATCATCGACGAATTGGTCAGGTAAGAAATGCCGTCGATGCCGGGCAGGTCGGGCACCGAGGCGCGGCCGCCGGTGTTGAGGAAGATCTTTTCGGCGCTCAGCAGATCGTCGCCGACGCGCACCGTATTGGCGGTCACGAAGCGCGCATGGCCGCGATAGAGCGTGCATTTGTCCATGCCGGCAATCCAGTCTTCGAGATTGCCGCGGGCATCGTTCGAGACTTTGTCCTTGCGCGCCTTGATCGCCTTGTAGTTGACGCCGATGGGACCGGAGAGCGTCACACCGTAGTCCGCGGCGCAGCGGGCGAGATGCGCGGCATAGGCGCTTGCCACCATCGTTTTGGTCGGCGTGCAGCCGGTATTGACGCAAGTGCCGCCGACCAGCTTTCGCTCGATCAGCGCCACGCTCATGCCGGCCGCATTCAGCCGGCCGGCGAGCGGTGGGCCGGCCTGCCCGGCACCGACGATGATGGCGTCGAATGTCTTTGCCGTCATGCCACCGCCGCCACGATCAGAAGCCCGCCGACGATCGCCACCGCGTCCTCGATGAAGGCGGCGGGCGGGTCCTTGCCGAAGGCGGTGGCCAGGCGTTTACGCGCCTCGGCGCCGCCCAACGTGCCGATCACCGCGCCGACGGCGCCGGCGATCAGGCCGCCGATGGTGGCGCCGCCGGTGGCGCCGATCACCGCGCCGGTGAAAGCGCCCAAGACGATGCGCGTGCCGAATTGCTGCGGCACCTTGCGGCTCGGCGCCGATGGCAGCTGGTCGGTGACCAGTTCGGCGATGGCCAGGATGGTGAAGATGCCGACGGCGATCCAGTGACCCATGAAACTCGCCCAGGTGCCGGTGACCGGCAACCAGCCTAGCCAGGCGCCCCAGGCGACCGCGGCGGGCGCAGTCATGGCGCGAAGCCCGGCAACGATGCCAATCAGGAGTGCAAGAATGTACAGCATGATTGATCCCTCGATGGCCGGCTTGGGACAGGTCCGAGAGAGCAAGCTACCATAGGTCCGGTATTTGACCAGAGGTGGTGTCGCCGCCGGCGCTTCCGTATTTTCACCAGTTGTGCTTGGCAAAGATTGAGACTGGAGTTGCGGCCATGACGGGGAGCGAACGCACGAAAATGGCGGCGGGCGAGTGGTATTGCTGCCTCGACCCGGAACTGGAGGCGCTGCGGATCACGGCACGCGACGCGGTGTTCGAGCACAACAGCCTGCCACCACGACAGCGCGGCGATATCGGGCCTGCCTTGCGGGCGCTGCTCGGCGCTGCAGGCGAGGGCGCCCGGATCGAAGCGCCGTCCCACTGCGCTTATGGCTTCAACATCTTTCTCGGCGACCGCGTCTTCCTCAATGCCGGCTGCACCATTCTCGACACGGCGCCAGTCCGCATCGGCAACGGAACGCTGCTCGGACCCAATGTGCAGCTCTATTGCGCCGAGCACCACAGGGAGGCTGCGGGGCGACGGGCAGGGCTGGAGATCGCCAGGCCGGTCGAGATCGGCGACAATGCCTGGATCGGCGGTAGTGCCATCATCCTCGGCGGGGTCAGGATCGGTGATGGCGCCATCGTCGGCGCCGGTGCCGTGGTGACGCGCGACGTGGCGGCGAACACCACGGTGGTCGGCAATCCGGCACGGGTAATCAGGAGCGGGTGAGCCGGATCAGCGTGAAGCGCCGCGTCTATCCAAATCGACACTCCTCGAGAATTCGCGCCGGTATTGCACGGGCGAGGTTCTGAGCCGCGCCGCGAAATGCTGGCGCAGCGAGGTGGCGCTGCCGAAGCCGGCCTCGAAGGCAACCGTATCCATCGATTTTTCCGTTGCTTCCAGCAGCCGCTGTGCGAGTTGCACACGCTGGTCGGTCAGCCAGTCGCCGAAACTGGTGCCGATCGTTTTCTGGAAACGGCGCGTGAACGTCCGGCGGGTGAGGCCGGCGAGACCGGCAACGCTGTCCAGACTGTGCGGATCACCCAGGGTTTTGCGCACCGTTTCGAGAGCCTGGGTGAAGCGGTCCGCATTGCCGGTTCTGGCGATGGGACGTTCGATGAATTGCGCCTGCCCGCCCTGCCGATGCGGAGAAAGCACGATCTGCCGGGCAAGGCGAAGCGCTGCCTCCGCGCCGTAACGAGCCCGTACGACGTGCAGGCAGCAGTCAAGCCCGGCGGCGACGCCGGCGGATGTCACGACATCGCCATCGTCGATGTAGAGCACTTCTGGTTCGACGAGAATGTCGGGATAGAGTTCCTGCAGCTGATCCGCGTAGGCCCAGTGCGTCGCGGCTCGCCGCCCCGAAAGCAATCCGGTCGCCGCGACAGCGAACGTTCCCAAGCACAGTCCGACAATCAGCGCGCCGCGCTCGTGCGCGCCAAGCAACGCCTCGATCAGTGTCGTCGGCGGTGAGATCCCGAGATTCTTCCAACTCGGCACGATGACGATGTCGGCATCATCGAGCGCTGAAAGCCCGTGCGGGACGCTGATGGTCAGCCCGGCATCAGTGCGGATCGGCCCGTTCTCAATCGCGCAGACCCGGAAGTCGAAGCGCGGCAGGCCGAGCGTCGTGCGATCCGCGCCGAACACGAGACACGGCACGGAGAGATGAAACGGGCTGATGCCATCGAAGGCGATGGCGGCAACGACAGGATCGGCCATGGGAGCTCCAGCAAAGGGTGACACCGATTGTCCCAATTCTTTCGAACAATGTCAATCGGGACACTTTTTGCGATCCGGCGCCGCGCTTATCGTCCACCCATCAATGCCAAACGGGAAAGGAAAACCCCATGTCGGACCCAGCCAAAGGCAAAGCTCCACGCCGCGCCCTCATCGTCATCGATGTTCAGAACGACTATGACGGCGGCAACCTCGCCATCCAGCATCCGCCGTTCCGCGAGAGCGTCGTCAATGTGGCGCGAGCGATGGACGCGGCCACCGAGGCAGGCGTCAAGGTGGTGGTCATCAAGCAGTTGGCACCGGAAACCTCATCGGTCTTCGCCAAGGGCAGCCATGGCGCCGAGTTGCACCCGGAAATCGCCAGGCGAAACCGCGACCACTACATCGAAAAGAACTTGCCCAGCGCCTTCACCGGCACGGATTTAGAGGAGTGGCTGCGCGCCAACTCTATCGATACGATCACGGTCATCGGCTACATGACGCATAATTGCGATCTGTCCACGGTCATCCATGCCGTGCATATGGGTTTTGAGGTCGAGTTCCTGTCGGACGCGACGGGGTCGTTGCCCTACGCCAACAGCGCCGGCTACGCTTCGGGCGAGGAAATCCATCGCGTCGTGACGATCGTATTGCAGTCGCGCTTCGCGGCCGTTCTCAAAACCGCCGAATGGATCGATTGCCTGAAGACCGGCGTGGTACCCCAGCACGACACACCCTATGCCTCCAACCAGCGCGCGCTGGCGCGAAGCGCGGCGTAGGAGACTATTGCGAGCAGGCAGAGGGGCGCCGCAGCGTTGCGGCGCCCTTTGCCGTTCGAGCGTTGATATCCTTAGAACAGGCCCTCGATCTGGCCCATTTCGTTCAGGAAGATCTTTTCCGAGGATGGCGCTTTGGGCAGACCGGGCATGGTCATCACCTCGCCGCAGATGATGACGACGAAGCCGGCGCCGGCAGACAGCCTGACCTCGCGCACCGGCACGGTGTGGCCGGTCGGCGCGCCGCGCAGATTCGGATCGGTGGAGAAGGAATATTGCGTCTTGGCCATGCAGACCGGCAAATGACCGTAGCCGGCGTGCTCCCAGGCGTGGAGCTGGTCGCGCACCGATTTGTCGGCGATCGCTTCGGAACCGCGATAGATGCGCTGGACGATGGTGTTGATCTTCTCGAACAGCGGCATGGCGTCGGGATAGAGCGGGGCAAATTGCGACGCGCCGGATTCGGCCAACGCCACGACTCTTTTGGCCAGTTCCTCGATGCCGGCCGATCCCTGAGCCCAGTGCTTGCACAGGATCGCCTCTTCGCCCATCGAGGCGACATAATCCTTCATCGCCTGGATCTCTGCCTCGGTGTCGGAGTAGAAATGGTTGATGGCGACCACGGCCGGCACACCGAACTGGCGGATGTTCTCGATGTGGCGGCCGAGATTCGCACATCCCTTCTTGACCGCCTCGACGTTCTCCTTGCCGAGTTCCTCCTTCTTGACGCCGCCATTCATCTTCATGGCGCGAACCGTGGCGACGATGACCGCCGCTGCCGGCCTCAGGCCGGCCTTGCGGCATTTGATGTCGAAGAACTTTTCGGCACCGAGATCGGCGCCGAAACCGGCTTCGGTGACGACGTAATCGGCAAGCTTCAGCGCCGTCGTGGTGGCAACGACGGAGTTGCAGCCATGCGCGATGTTGGCGAAGGGGCCGCCATGGACGAAAGCCGGGTTGTTCTCCAGCGTCTGCACGAGATTGGGCTGCATGGCGTCCTTCAAGAGTACGGCCATCGCGCCGTCGGCCTTGAGGTCGCGGGCATAGACGGCCGACTTGTCGCGACGATAGGCGACGATGATGTCGCCGAGGCGCTTTTCCAGGTCCTTCAGGTCGGTCGACAGGCACAGGATGGCCATGACTTCCGAGGCGACTGTGATGTCGAAACCGGCCTCGCGCGGGAAACCGTTGGCGACGCCGCCGAGCGAACAGATGATCTCGCGCAGCGACCGGTCGTTCATGTCCATGACGCGGCGCCAGACGACACGGCGGGTGTCGATGCCGAGCTCGTTGCCCCAATAGATATGGTTGTCGATCAGCGCCGACAGCAAGTTATGGGCGGTGGTGATGGCATGGAAATCGCCGGTGAAGTGGAGGTTCATGTCCTCCATCGGCACGACCTGCGCATAGCCGCCGCCGGCGGCACCGCCCTTGACGCCGAAATTCGGTCCGAGCGAAGCCTCGCGGATGCAGACGATGGCCTTCTTGCCGATGCGGTTGAGGCCATCGCCCAAGCCCACCGTCGTCGTCGTCTTGCCTTCGCCGGCCGGTGTCGGGTTGATGGCGGTCACGAGGATCAGCTTGCCGTCCTTGTTGCCCTTCACCGACTTGATGAACTCGGCCGAGATCTTCGCCTTGTCGTGGCCGTAGGGCAGAAGATGTTCGCTCGGAATGCCGATCTTCTGGCCGATCTCCTGGATCTGCTTCTTCCTGGCGCCGCGCGCGATCTCGATGTCGGACTTCACTTCGGCCATGACGGCTTCCCTCTGAATTGAACGGATTCGATTACTGTGGTCGCAAGCCCGGCACTGCAGGCGCGGGCATGTTCTACCCCTGTCGCTGCCGCGGCGTCAACTTTCATGCAACTATGTTTCCTACGAAGAAAGTGCCTCTGCGGTCGGCTGCCCTGCTACAGGTTCTTTTTTCGCGCCGGTCGCCGCGCCGTATAGAAGCCAGAGCAGGCGCGGTTCCGCCGTCTCAAAACAGCCGCGTAATACGCGAAAAGCGACAGAAGCAACGGCGCAAATTCACCAGCGCCGGCTGCGCGGAACGATCCGCTACTGCGTCAGCACGTTGCTGATCTCGACCATGTTCGAGCGGACCCTGAGTATGTAAAACCCCATCGTCGTCAGATGTGTCGGCAACAGCCAGCCGTCCTCGCGGCCATTGGCGATGATGAAGGGCTGGATGCGCAGCGCCGAGACGAATTGCGCGTCCATCGTATCCCACAGGTTCTGCAGGTGCTTTTCCTTGATGACGTCCTCGAAGTCGGCCTGCGCGCCCTTCATCAGCCCGTAATAGGCATAAAGCTGGCCATAGGCGAACCAGAAGCGGTCGTCGGCACGGGTGTCGAACCAGCCATTGTTGTGGTTTTCGGCACGCTCCTTGAGGATCGCCGAGGTCGAGCCGATGTCGGACGAGATGCGGTCGATATACTGCTTGAGATTGTCGGCGCGGGCATCGAACGTGGCCTGGCAGGCTGCCAGACGGGCGTTGAAGGAACGCAGCTTGCGCACCGCGTCGCGATAATAGCTCGGGGTCGGCGTCTTGGGACCAAACGGGTTCAAGCCGAAGTACCAGGTTTCCTCATCGAACTGCAGATTGCCGCGGGCGTCCTGCAGGTCGGCGTCGATCTGCGAGGTGGTGCGGACGCGGCCGAGATTGTCGGCAAGCTCGGTCGCCGTGCGCCGCACCGCCTGGTTGATGCCGCGCTGGAACGAAGCCTTGTTGTCCATGAACGGCGTGTGGTCCCAGTCGATGCCGAACAGGCCGAGCTTGTAGAGGATCATCGACGACACCCAGGCATTCTGGTTGACGTTGAAGTCGGTCAGGTCGGCCGCAACCTGGGCAATGGCTGAATTTCCGCAGGTCTTGGCCGTGTCGGTGCCGGCGCCTGCAGAGACCTGTTCACCGGCGGAGCTGTTGCGCTTTTCGAACGTGTATTTGTCGACGTAATTCGGGTCGAAATTGTTCCACCACTGGGTGGCGTAGAAGAAATTAATGTAGAGGCCGATCAGCACGACGACAGCCAGGCCGAGCACCGCCTTCAGGATCCAGCCGCGTTGCGTGTACCAGCGCCCCGCCCACAGGAACGGCCACAGGATCGCGCCGATGAGCAAGCCGATGCCGCGGCCAATCCACTGGAAAATCCGGGTGAAGAAATTCACGATCGGATCAAGCATGGCGATGTCACCCCCTCAGTCAGTCAAGCCGTAGAGGCGTGTGCGAAACGCCACCTTGTCCTTCAAATATGTGGTTTTCAGAACGTCCACAACATGCGATCGCCAAGCGTCGCTGAAGCCGTCATAATCCCTGTAGAAGCCCGGCTTGTTGAAGACGTAACGCGAAACGAAGTCCTGCGGCACGAAGTCCGAGATCAGCTGGTTGGTCAGCCAGGCGTCTTGATGGTCCGGCTTGGCGCGGATCACCAGGAAGCGCTGCTGCGGGAACACATCCTCTATCTTGAGATGGCCGAGCTGAGCGATCTCGCGCTTGGCGGCGTTGAGGAAGGGAAAATTGCCATCCCTGGCGATCAGATCGGCATGGCCGTGGATCCAGGTCTGCAGCCAGACCTTGTCGACGTCGGTCAGATTGCGGTCGGGCTCGGCGTCGCGGATCAGCGCGCGCACCACCATTTCGGCGCGATGCTCGAGATAGCCGGAGGTTTCGATCCATGAGGCGCGCGGCAGCTCGATGCGGCCGGTCGAAGCGAGGAACTTGAACACCTTGTCGGCGTCGTGGATCGAGAGGTAGCTCACCTGCCACGGCCGCGAACGGCGGAAACCCGGCGCTGCCGGGTCGCTGATCACCGTCGTCACGTCGGGATCGACGAACACATAGAGCCCGCCGAAATGGCTGGTCCAATAGGCGTTGTGGCGGAAGATCACCTGGTCCGGCACCAGCGCATTCTCGCGGATGTCGCCGCAGACCTTCGCCAGCTCGACCATGTGTGCAAGCATGGCATTGTCGCGCCAGGCATCCGGTTCCTGCTTCAGCCGGTCGACCAGCTTGCCGAGCTCGGCGGCCTTGCCCAGCACGTCCTCGGCCGACAGCACCTTGAACTCGACCTGGTTGATCGACAGCAGATCCTCGATGTCGTCGACCTTGGGGACTGAATCCTCGATCTCGCCGTAGATGACGTCCTTGATTGTCAGCGCATCGATGGCGCGCTGGTTCTTCGACATGAACTCGTACATCAGCAGCGAGGTGTTGGAGAAAGCCGTGTGCACCACCGGCAGGTCGATCTGCGACGGCGTCAGGATGATGAAGCGGCGGTTGACCTCGTTCGGATCGAGGTAGCTGTAGTCGCCGCATTCCTCGGCGACCTGCGGCGAAAAGCCGGTACGGTCGATCTCGAAGCTTTTCAGCTTGGTCGGCTTCAGCCCGAAGGCGACCATCGCCTTGTTGTAGCGCTGGATCAGATGCGGCTCGTCGACCGTCAGCAGCCGGCCGTAGATCAGCTCGTTGTCGCGTAGCAGGTCGGGTTTCTTGGCAGGACTCATGCGCGTAGTCCCAACGGATCTTGCGCTGGATGACCGAGCTCCAACGCTGACGCCCCCCTCTCCCCGTTCTTCACGGGGAGAGGGTAAGGGTGAGGGGCAGCGCAAACGGTCAAGGACATGTCTCTCCATAGCCTTTGGCGGCGACAAATCGAAGATCACGCGTTTCGATATGGCGTTCGAGGCGCCCTTCGATCGCAGCCACCACTGTTTCAAGGACTGCTTCCCGCTCCTTCAATACGTCTACGTTCCAAAAGCGAAGGATAGACCAGCCATCGGAGACGATGAAGCGATCTCGGATTCGATCATATTGGCTGCCGACATGCTGACTGCCATCGACTTCGACGACGAGCTGGCAGTCTCTGCAGGCGAAATCGACGAAGTAAGAGCCTATCGGCAACTGCCGTACGAATTTATGGCCGTTCAGTCTGCGGTCGCGCAACTCCAGCCAGAGCGCGGTTTCTGCATCGTTGTCGGATTGACGCAGGCGCCTTGCGCGCTTGGTTGTGTCTATTTCTGGCCCACGCATGCGCTGCCCCTCACCCTTACCCTCTCCCCGTGAAGAACGGGGAGAGGGGGGCGTCAGCGTTTGAGCCACGTCTTTCAGCGTTGCTGTGGGAGCTTATGCATCGCACCGGAAACAGTGCTATCCGGTGAGAAGGAAGATCACGCATTCCACATTCCCTTCTTCTTCAACTCCTCGATCTCGCGGACGGCACGCTCCCGCAGACGGGTGTCGCGGATCATCTTGCTCACCGCCGCATCGTCCGACTTGTCGGAATAGCGGAATTCGGAATCCGCATAGCGGTTGATCTCCTGCATGACCATGTCCATCGAGAACGGCCCTCGCAGTTCCTCGATCATCGCCTTCTTGTCGTCGTAGCTTTTGTGCATGAAGGCTTCCGGCTTCTCGAACCACTCGTCGGGCAATTCGATGTCCATGGCGCGCATCTTGATCGCGTCGGTGACGTTCTTGATGGCGCGTCCGGTGAAACGCGGCTCGGCATCCTTGATCAAGTGCAGATAGGTGCCGATATCGGCCATCGACTTCGGCGCGCCGTTGTCCTTCATGTAGCGCTCATAGACCTTCATCAGCCCGTCTTCCTGCGGCTTCTCATGCTCCTCGTAAGCCTCCATCACCGCGCGCTGGATTTCCTGAGCGGCATAGAGCTTGTGGTCGCCGAGCGGGATCTTGTGGTTCTTGCCGGCGAGCAGGACGAAGATGTCGATGTAGTCGTCGCGGCTCTGCGGGCCGTCGACCAGCCAGCGGGCGCCGGCGCGCTGGCGCAATGCGTCGTCAACGTTTTCGGGATAGTTGGAAAACATGCCGAACGAGCAATTGCCGCGCACCACGGTTGCCGCGCCGGCAAATGCGTCCATCAGCACACCGGTGATTTCCTGCTGGCCGGCCGAGGCGCGGTCGTCTGAGCGGCGTGCGGCGACCTGGTCGATATCGTCGATGGTGCCGAAGCCGATGACGCGCGGGTTCAGCACATTGTTGATGAACTGGCGGCAGTTCTGGCCGGACTTGCCCTGGTAGGAGGAGATCTGGTCGACGCCGAAATTTTCGTAGGCGAAGGGATAGCCGGCGACTTGGCAGTAGCCGTTGAGAAGGCCGGCGATCATCTGGATCAGCGTCGTCTTGCCGGTGCCGGGCGCGCCGTCGCCGATAAACGTGAACAGGAAGCCGCCAAGCTCGACGAATGGGTTCAGCTCGCGCTCGAAGTCGTACGCCATCAGCATCTTGGCGAGCTTTACCGACTGGTACTTGGCGATGTGGTTGCCGACGACCTCTTCCGGTTTCTTGAAGGTCATCACCAGCGGTTTTGCCCGCTTGCCAGGGGCGACGTCGAAACCATCGAGGGTAAAATCGTCGACGTCGATGCGGATATGGGCGTTCTCGAACGGGCCGATGCCGTCGAAGCGGCCCTTTCGCGCCAACAGCCCGTCGATGGCTACGCGGGCAAAGGCGCGGGCGCGGGTCATCAGGTCGGCGTCGTCCTTCGAACCTGCTATCGCCCTGTCGAGCCCGGCCACGATCGACTTCACCGCATCCTGCGGGGTGTCGAACAGAAAGTCCGGCTCGGGCGTGTCGTTCGGCGCCTCGCCGTCGCTGTCGATCAGCTGGAACAAATAGGAGGCGAGGCTGAAGGCGGAGATGTAGGCAGAGGCCGACAGCAGCTTCTTGAAGGTGGCAGCTTCGTCGCCTTCGAGCGGCGCGCGGGCGTTTTTCGCCTGCAGGCTTTCGAGGTCCGAGCCTTCGGCGAAGACATCCGATATGGCTAGCGCCATTGCCGCCCCGCGCCGAGCGCGAAACAACAGCATGTGCTGCGGTATGGTCAGCAATTGGTCGTCGGGATGGACGGCGGCGACGGTTTTGGCGAGCTCGACCTCGCGCGTGCGGCGAACCGAGCCGACCGAGACGGTCGAGACGAAGCGGCGGTTGGTGCCGGCAAGCGCTGTGCCGGACTCGCGCGATGGGTCTTCCAGCACGACGATGCGGGTGATGAAACTTTGCGCAGTGGCGCGGTGCTTTTCAATTGCCGCTTCCGGGATGGTGGTCAGGCCGGTGTCCATGGAAGATGCTCCGCGATTTGACGGTCAGACGTCGCTGATGACCTGCCCTTTGGACAGGATGTGGACCTTGTAGCCCGAAAAGATCTTCTGCGCCTCGCCGGCGGCATAGAGCGCCTGATAGGCCTCGTGCGGGATCAGCGCATGGTTCTCATAGCTCGACACGCCCTGGCGCGCGGCCTCGAGATCGTCGGTATTGATGAAGAATTCCTGCGTCGTCTTTTCGCTCGAGAACAGCCCCTTGCGGCCTGGCTTCTCGGCCTTGGAAAAGACCTCCTGGATGGTCCAGGTCAGCAGCCAGGCGTTTTCCGGCTTGCGCACCTTGGCCAGCACTTCGCTTACCGTCGAATTGTTGTCGGTAATCCCTGCAGAATAGAACGGGCCGAGCACGACGCGACGCAGCTGCTTGGGATGCAGCGGTTCGAAATCCTTGTCGAGGTTGACCGCGATGGTCGCCGGCGACAGCGTGTAGGCGGAATTCTTCTCGGTGAAATCGTCGAAACGGTGGGCGAGCTCGGGATTGAGCAGGCCGTCGACCGGCAGCGGAATGTCGACCCTCTCATTAAGCTTGCCGCCGGAGTCGACCAGTTGCCGGATCATGTCATCCGAGGAATCCTCGACCGTCACCATATAGACCAGCGGCAGGTTGGCGCTGCCATCGAAGCAGGCCCAGTGGACCAGATAATAGGGCCGCAACGTCTTCGGATTGACCGAAACCTTGGCCGTCTGGGCCAGCGTGAACGGGCCAAAGGTGGTCTCGCTCTTGACGTCTTCGAGGTAGAGCCGCTCGGCCATCGATTTCTGCAGCGCTTCGGGAAATTCCTTGTGGCGCAGGATGAAGTCCGCCATTTCCTCGCGCAGCTCGCCGGCCAGCGGGAGGTTGGCGAGGCGCGCATCGGCCTGGAGGCGGTCGTTTTCCAGCTCGAGCAGGTTCTGAAAGACCGGAAAACCGCTTTCGGCGCGCGAGATGCGGAACGTCTCGGTGAAGCCCAGCCGGTTGCGCCAGCATGAGAACGACTTGTCGAGCCGCGCAATATATTCGGCGACGATCTTGGCGACGATGCCGTGCCGGTAGAGCGGCGAGCGATCGTCGCGCATGAACACTTCGAGGCCGCCAAGTGCCGCCGCGATCGCCGAGAAATAGCGCGCCGCCGCTTCGTTTTCGGGGGTCATGCTGCCAGCCCTTGGGAGCAGTGCACGTGCAGCAATTACGACTGCACGTAATTTGCCGAATTGTGCTTCTTCATCACGTCGTCGAAGCGGCGGGCGAAGGCATCGTCGGCGAGCTTCTTGCGGCGCTGGATGTCGGCGGTGGCGACCATGTTCTTCTCGTGCATTTCAAGCAGATCGCCAATGTGCTTCTGCGAGGCAGCACCAATGCCGGCCATGGTCTCTTCGGCGGTGTTGTCGACCTGGCTGCCCAGCGTGTTGATCTTGTGGGCGACATCCTGTTGGGCGGCGGTCTTCAGCGAATCTTCCAGCGCCTTGTACAGCACGATGCGCTGCTCGGTATCGATGGTCAGCTTGTTGATCAGCGTCGATTGCGCCGCGATCTGGTTGTTGAGCGAATCGACGAAGGTCTGGAACATCGAGGTGTAGCGCTCCAGCGTCTGGCTTTCGGCCAGCAATTCTTGCTCCTTGGCCTGCTTCTCGTTGTATTCCGTGGCCAGTTTCGAACGCTCGCCTTCAAGCTGCGTGCGCCCCTTCTGGCTGGTCGAGGCGGCGATCTTGTTCTCGATGTCGAGCAGCATCGGGTTGAGCTCCTCGATGCGCTTCTGCACGGTCTCGAGATTGGACATCGTGGTCTTGCGGCGCTCGATCACCTGCGACAGGCTGGCCTCGGAGGTTTTGTAGCGCGTGTCGAGAACCTGCTTCTGCGCCTTGAGGATGCCGACGATGGTGTCGGACTTCGCCAGCAGTTCCTGCAAATTGCCGGCCAGCGACATGTTGCGGACGCGGTCGGTGCGCATGCGCTGCTTGCGCTGGCTGGAGAAGACGCCGACGAAACTTTCCCAGCCGGTGTAGTTCTTCATGCTCTCGAATTCGGCGCCGAAGACGTTGGTAGCGTCCTCGAGGCCGATGATCAGGTCGGCGATATTGCCTTCCATCACCTTCTGCTGCTTCAGCACATCCTCGATGCGGGCATTCTCGATGTCGAAATTGGCATCGCCGATCTTCTTGTCGGCGGTGGCGAGCGTGTCGAGCACGGCACCGGACTGCTCAATCTTGGTGCGCATGTCCTGCACGACCTGCTTGGTCTTGGCAATCTCGGCATCGAAATTCTGCAATGTCGCCATTGGGGCCTCCGCTTCGGCATCGGTTTCGTTTCGCAAACCGCCGCGAATATATGTGCCGGGTTTGGCGAATGAAAGACGGAAGACATGGGATTACAGGAAAACAAAGAATTTCAGGAGGCGACTGCAGGATAATCAAGCCATGATTACGCTGTAACTGCCGGCCGGTCAGGCACCGCTTCGACCTCGGCTGGATTTTTGCTCGGGAGCGACGCTCAAGGCTTGGGATCGGCTTTGAGGTAGGCGATGACGTTGGCGATGTCCTCGTCGCTGGTCAGGCCGGAGAAGGCCATTTTGTTGCCGGGGACCTTCTGCCGGGGCGCGCGCAGGTATTCGGCAAGGTTTGCTTCGTCCCAGACCAAACCGGCGGCGCCGGCATCCTTCATCGCCTGCGAGTAACGGCTGAGATAACTGTCCGCGGTGCCGGCGGTGCGGCCGACGACACCAAGCAGATGCGGGCCGACCTTGTCGCGGTCGCTCGTTGCCTCGTGACAGACCATGCATCTGTTGAAGACCTTCTTGCCGAGAGCAGCATCGCCGTCGGCATGCGCGGCAACGATGCCGGCAATGAGGAAAGCAGTTGCAGACGAAATTACTCGAAGCATGGGAACTCCCGACGGCTCTGGCAGTGGATCAAAATAGGCAGCACGCTCAACAAAGGCCGCAATGGCGCGATTGCGGAACGAATGTCAGCCGGGAGGTCGGATGAAAGCAATAGCGCTGGTTTAGGCTTTGGTGAAGCCGATGAAATCGTCTGGGGCGGCGCGGCCCATTTCCTCTTCCCAATGGCGGCGGCAGAGCGAGACATAGACGTCCTTGCCGATCGCCACTTGTTCGCCCTGTTTGGCCACCTTGCCGTCGGCGCCGAGGCGCACCACCATCGTCGCCTTGCGGCCGCAGCGGCAGATGGTGCGCACCTCGCGCAGGTCGTCGGCGATCGCCAGCAGGGCGCGCGAGCCGGAAAACAGCTTGCCTTGGAAATCGGTGCGCAGGCCGTAGCACATGACCGGGATGTTCAGCCGGTCGGCGATGCGGGCGAGTTGCCAGACCTGCTCCTCTTCGAGGAACTGCGCCTCATCGATAAAGACACAATGGACCGTGGCGTGGTCATGATGCTCGGCGACCCGGGCGAATAGGTCGTCGCCGTCGCGGAACATCTCGGCTTCCGTCTCCAGGCCGATACGCGACGAGATCAGCCCGGTATCGCCCTTGCGATAGTGGCCGGCGATGAACAGCATCGTCGTCATGCCGCGCTCGCGGTAATTATACGAGGCCTGCAACAACATCGTCGTCTTGCCGGCATTCATCGTTGCATAGTGGAAGTACAGCTTGGCCATGCCGTCCTTTTAAGCCGAGTTGCAACAAAGCGGGGAGGGGGAGCGCCTACATTCCACCGGGAAAAGACGACTTCCATCCGGAAAGCGGCGGGCGTGTCGTTGATCGACCAGCCTGCGCCGTTGATCGTGGTTGCCTTAGTGCTTGAAACCGCAGCAGAATGGTGTTTGGCTGACGGAACAAAGGTGGAGATAAAACCGCCACTTCGCTTCACCGAGAACTGAAATGGGAGAATTTTGATGTCGCGCATGAATTCATTCGTCGCCGGTCTCGGCCTGGCGGCTTTTCTATCCACGACTGCGGCCTTCGCCGGCGATCCGGAAAGCTGCAAGACGGTGCGCATGTCCGATGTCGGCTGGACCGACATCCAGGCGACAACCGGCATAGCCTCGGTGCTGCTCACCGCGCTCGGCTACGAGCCGCAGGTAATCCAGCTTTCGGTGCCGGTGACGATGGCGTCGCTGAAGAACAAGGACCTCGATGTCTTCCTCGGCAACTGGATGCCGTCGATGACCAACGACATCAAGGACTACACCGCAGAAGGCTCGATCGAGACCGTGAGCGAGAATTTGAGCGGTGCCGGCTACGGCATCGTCGTGCCGACCTATGTCGCCGACGCCGGCGTCAAAACGCTGACAGATCTCGGCAAGTTCAAGGACAAGTTCGACGGCAAGATCTACGGCATCGAGGCCGGCAATGACGGCAACCGCATCATCCTCGACATGATCAAGAACCCGGCCGACAATCTCGAAGGCTTCGAGCTGGTCGAATCCTCCGAAGCCGGCATGCTCACCCAGGCCGAGCAGTCGATCAAAAACAATGAATGGATCGCTTTCCTCGGCTGGACGCCGCATCCGGTGATGGGCGCCATGAAGATCACCTATCTCGACGGCATGGGCGACACTGGCTTCGGCGCCGCCACCGTGCATACGATCGTGCGCAAGGGCTATACGACCGAGTGCCCGAATGCCGGCAAGTTCATCACCAACCTGAAGTTCAACCTGGACATGGAAGGCGAGATGATGGACGCGATCCTGAAGGGTGGCGACGCCAATACGGTCGCGACCGACTGGCTGAAGAAGCACCCGGACGCGGTTGCTCCCTGGATCGCCGGCGTCACCACCTTCGACGGCGGCGACGCGGCGGCAGCGGTGAAAACAGCGCTCGGAAGCTGACCTGACCGCTTGCACGACAAGACGAGGGGCAGCCACGGTAGAAATGGCTGCCCTTTTTCATATCCTGTGACAAGATGACCGTCCGGCAAAGGACGGCGCCGGCAGAAGAGGGGCTAGATGGATCCGATCTCCAAATTCCTGGTCAGCTACAAGATCCCCATTGGCGCGTGGGGGAAGGCGTTTTTCGGCTTTCTCACCGACAATTTCGACACCGTCTTCAGGGCTTTCTCCAACAGCCTCAACTTCCTGCTCGATGGCATCGTCGACGGGTTGCTGTTGCTGCCGCCGGTTCTGCTGATCGCCCTGATCGCTTTGCTCGCCTATTTCCTGCAGCGTTCGAAAGGCCTTGCTTTGGCGGTGTTCATCGGGTTGCTGTTCATCCTCAACCAGAACCTGTGGAGGCAGACAGTGGAGACGCTGGTGCTGGTCGTTGCCGCCGCCGCCGTCTCGATGGCCATTGGCGTGCCGCTCGGCATCTGGGCCGCGCACAAGCCGAAGATCTATCGCGTCATGCTGCCGGTGCTCGACCTGATGCAGACGCTGCCGACCTTCGTCTACCTGATCCCGGTGCTGACCCTGTTCGGCCTCGGCAACGCGCCCGGCCTGATCGTCACCATCATCTTCGTCATCCCGACCTCGGTTCGGCTCACCCATCTCGGCGTCACCTCGGTGCCGAAATCGATCGTCGAGGCGGGCGAAGCGTTCGGCGCCACCAAGCGCCAGCTGCTGTGGAAGGTCGAGCTGCCTTCGGCACTGCCGACCATCATGGCTGGGCTGACCCAATCGATCATGTTGTCGCTGTCGATGGTGGTGTTCGCCGCCCTGATCGGCGCCGGCGGCCTCGGCACAGAGATCAACCGGGCGCTCGGGTCGCGCCGGATCGACCTCGGGCTTGAGGCAGGTCTGGCCATCGTCGTGCTCGCCATCGTGCTTGATCGAATGACGCGCATCGGCGTGGGAGGCAAGAAATGACCGTCGCCGTCGATTTCAGGAATGTCGACATCGTCTTTGGCGCCGACCAGGCCGGTTCGCTGGCGCTGATCGACAGCGGCGCCACCCGTGCCGAGATCCTCGAACAGACCGGTAACGTGCTGGGCTGTGCCGGTGCCAGCCTCACCGTGCACGAGGGTGAGATTTCGGTGCTGATGGGCCTGTCCGGCTCCGGCAAGTCGACGCTGCTCAGGGCCGTCAACCGGCTGAACGTCGTCTCGCGCGGCCAGGTGCTGGTCAAGGACGGCGATGGTACGGTCGACGTCGTCACCTGCGACGAGGCGACGCTTCGGCGGTTGCGGCAAAAGCAGGTGGCAATGGTGTTCCAGCAGTTCGGCCTGCTGCCTTGGCGCACAGTGGAGGAAAATGTCGGCCTTGGCCTCGAGCTCGCCGGCGTACCGGAAGCCGAGCGCAAGGAGCGGGTGAGCAAACAGCTGAAGCTGGTTCATCTCGACCAGTGGTCGAAGAAATACGCGCATGAGCTTTCCGGCGGCATGCAGCAGCGCGTCGGCCTGGCGCGCGCCTTCGCCACCGAGGCGCCGATCCTGCTGATGGACGAGCCGTTCTCGGCGCTCGATCCGCTGATCCGGACCAAGCTGCAGGACGAGCTGCTGCAGCTTCAGGCCGAACTGAAGAAGACCATCATCTTCGTCAGCCACGACCTCGAGGAGGCGCTGAAGATCGGCACCCACATCACCATCATGGAGGGCGGGCGCATCGTGCAGACCGGCGCGCCGGAAGACATCGTGCTGCGGCCTGCCAACGACTATGTCCGCGACTTCATCGCCAATGTGAACCCGCTCTCGGTGCTGACCGCCTGGAACGTCATGCGCGACCGCCGCGACCTCGAACATGGCGAAAACGGCTGGGTGTGGCTCGACCGCCGCAAGACGACGCGCTTCAAGATCGACGAGCATGGGCTGGTGGCGGCGGCCGAGCGCGACGGCAAGCCGGCGGTGTGGGTCTCCTGCGCCGACGTCGAGGCTCAGCCGGAGGAGACGGCGCAGGTGTTCTGGGCCAATCCCGGCACCTCGCTGAAGACGGTGATGCTGGCCATGCATCGCTCACAGACAGCACCCGTGGCGCTATTCGACGACCAATCGCGCTTCGTCGGCGCCATCGGCGTCAGGGATGTGCTGAGCGCGGTGTTGCGGCGGTAGTTTTTCTCCTTGGGGAGAGAACCAAGACCAACGCCGAGTTCTGTCGCGCCCCCCTCTGTCCTGCCGGACATCTCCCCCACTTGGGGGAGATCGGCGGTTTCGCAGACGGCTCTCACACTCCAACGTTTGTAGTTGGCGAAATCGGCGACGACAGCCAATCTCCCACCTGTGGGCAGGGGAATCGCATATGGCGATTTTGGGGTTGAGTTTAGGCTGAGAAAGGATTCTTTGGAGAGGCAGTTGAGCGAAGGAGCGACTGCCATTTCCTGCCTTG